>JAQVER010000144.1 GCA_028697885.1 Desulfocapsaceae bacterium | reverse complement strand
ACTCCCCCTGCTCCTCCCGGGAGATGTCCCCAACAATCCTGATTGTACCTGGGCCGGAGGCAGCATCTAGAATCAGACGCATCCCTTCCCCTTCACCCTTCACCATCACAGAGAGGAGTAATTTCTCAAGGGTTATGCCGGTTGCCGGAATAAATATATTCCCTTGTGCCTGCCGCAGTTCCCCAATCAAACGGGGAGCCCCCAACAGGCCTTGCACCGCAAAAGTTCCCTTCATCGAACCTGTCGGCTTTACTGCATAGTTTGACAAAAGCGCGATAGAGTCTAGGTTCTTGAGGTCCAGGCCAATCTCACCTTGAATGGGCAATCCTTCCCACGAAGAAGAGAGATCGCTAAATTGACCAACAGTAATCGTGGCATCAATGGCGCTTCCATCCTGAAAGCGGCTTTTTGCCATGCTGACCAGATTTGAGTCAACCAGTTCCAGAGTAAGCAAATTATCTGTCCAACGCAAGAGCTGTCCCCTGCCATCTTCATCCTCGACACTCATTTGCAGCCCGGGTATGGAAAAACGCGCCTCTCCTTTCACCAGTCGTGCCCCGACTCCTCCTGTCCGCACAGTGGCGGTAAGTCTTCCGTCAACAGGACGGGAGACTAAATGCCACTGATATAACAGACCAGTGGCAAAGGAATCAAGGTCGGCATTCAACTGCCACTCGCCCGAAGGTTGCCAGCCGCCCTGCAGACAAATGCTGCTAATCCCCTGTGCAAGACAGAAAGAGGCCAGGTCAACTCCTTCTCCATCAATCCGCAGCGAGGCCGGACTCTTCAACTGCCATTTACCGTAAGGATCGAGCCGTAAAAGAAGATCGCGGACCTCACCCTGCCAAGACCATGCCGTAAGCCCGCCAGCCAGAGCAAGCTGCACGTCGCCTGCCGCCCCTGTCAGCGTTGCCTGCACCTGATTGTGGGCCACGGTTCCACCCAGATCCACTGCCAGAGACGTAAAAAAACCTGCCCCTGTCTGCACTCCTTCCCCCGCGAGTTTCACCGCCAACTCACCTTGCGGGCTGAATGTTCCCTGCCCTGATCCAGTCAAAGTCTGCACCACGTTCCCTTGATAGGCAAGCCTGCTGGCCTCAAGTTCAAAGGAAAACTCCGGTGCCTCTCGACTACCCTGAACAGAACCCTGGAGATGCGCTGTTCCCTCCGCCTCCGGCAACAGACTCCCCAGATTTTCACTATCAAATTGCACGTGCAGATCCATGGCACTGATCATTCCTGTGCCGTCCTTAGAGCCTGTACCCACCGTCCCCTTCACCGTCAGTTCAGACTCCCCGCTCCGCAACAGCAGATCCTTCACCTGAACTCCCTTGCCATCCACTGTCAGCGAACCGCTGCCGGCAAGGGGATAACCGAGCAGGTTACCATCCAGGGCCACAAGCTGTGTTTCAGAGCTAAAATCGTCACCCTGCAGCCGGCCGCTGGTGTTGATCCTGGTGTTGATCCGTCCCTTCCAGTCGGGGAAAAAGGGATTGGGATCAACATCCTTTCCCTCAAGATCAACCTGCCAGCGCAGGCCATCCTGCCAGCCAATCGTTCCCTGCGCCGTCACCGCTCCCGCCATCCCTGGCTCCCGCGGATTTAGGACGTCCTTGTCCGTCACCGCTCCCGCCATCCCTGGCTCCCGCGGATTTAGGACGTCCTTGTCCGTCACCGCTCCCGCCGTCCCTGGCTCCTGCGGACTTGAAATATCCTTGTCGGGAATTGCGCCTTCTGCTAACTGCGCAACCAGCGACGTCAGCTCCAGACGAGCAAAATCCCCAGAAAATTCAGCATGGACCTGCGTCTGCGGCAGGTAAGCAAGGTGAGACCGGGACTCCGAAGGCTCCAGACCTCCTTTCAGTTGGGCCGTCCCTTGGTATCCGGCCGTTGTCCCCGAGGCCTTGAGGTCAGCAGATGCCAGAACCAAATCAGGCCACTCCGGATTTATATCCGTCAGTCTGACCTGAGAGAGAGTAGTATCCGCCTGCCAGCGCAACGCACCAAAAGGATCGGAGCAGGTAAAATCCAACCTGGCCTTGACCGGGGTCAGGAGGTCCATCTGGGCCACCAGATCGGTCACGACGCCACGGATCACAAAATCTGCCGTCAGGGGAGCTGTGCCCATCTCTTCCATGCGCCACTGCCCCCGCAGATCAAGGGGCCACTTTCCGCCCAGACCAACACTCCCCTGCATATGGACAGTAGTGTCAGGGAGCTTGACCTCAACCGCTTTCAGGGCAACATGATTTCTCCTGGCTACCAGATCAAAACTGATCCAATCAACAGGCGGGATATCCATGCCGCTAATACCATGAATATAAAGATCCTTCAGCTCAAACGTAGTGAGGGCAACCCCCAGAGGCAGGAGGATGTCGGGCAGGACAACAGGAGAAGTTCCCGGCGCCATCCCCTCTTCCTTTATCCGGACATCAACACCTTCTCCCTGCAACTTGACAATCCGCACTGTCCCATGGAGGAGGGACAGGGGCTGCCACTGCATCACAATCTTTTTACAGCGCAGATCGGCTGTCGCTGTCTGCACTTGAATCCCTTCCAGCTGCCATGTCCCAAGCAACCGGCCTTGGACATCCTCAATGGCCAGAGCCCCGCCGGATACCCCCACGGCAGCCCTGGCTAATTGCCTCAGCCCCCTCTCCGTCAGCCCCAGAAAAGCCAAAGCTGCCAGGACGATCAGCGCCGGCACCAAGAGAAGTCGGACAACACGCCACCGTTTCACAGATCGGCCCCCACATTGAGATGAAGACGGACAGCGTGTTCTTCTTCCAGCAAGGGGACAGCCACATCAAGCCGTATCTGGCCGAATGGCAGGGTAATCCGCCCGCCGACACCCACACTTTTCTTCAAATTAAAATTCATCCTGTCCATGGCCTGCCCGGTATCATAAAAAGCAGCCACACTCCACATCTCGTCCACCTTCCGCTCCACTTCCATGCTGCCCACCATAAGATAACGGCCGCCGATCACAGTTCCCGAGGCATCAAGGGGGCCAATGCTTTTATAGGCATAGCCCCGGACACTCTGATCACCACCGGCATAAAATCGGAGGGACGGAGGAAGATCATCAATGGAGTCAACAGCAGTGCCGCCAAGGGTAAAACGGCCAATTAAGCGCCACTTATCAAAAAATGAGGCAATGCCCTTCACCCCGGCCTGAGCCTGTAGAAAGGTGGCATCCGAGAGAAGAGTCTTGTCAGCACCTTTCATGTCGACGGAAAACCGCCACCCGTCCTCGGTGTTGATCCTGTTTTCCGCAAAGACCACACTCCAGCTGCCCCCGGGTAAGAAAAGCTGACTCTTGCCGCTGGTCACTCCCACATTATAGGATTCATCCCGGATTTCAAGGTTGGCCCCATACTGATACTTCGGTCCGGAATGACTTACGGCCGCAGCCACAGACAACAACTGTGTATTGGTGTCGTTCCACTGTTCATTGGCCCAATTTCCTGAATACCTCAAGGCATCGTATCTTGGATCAGCCACAGGAATTTCATAGGAAGCGCCAACCCTGTTAATCTTTTCAGAAAGTTGCACAGAACTGTACATCTTATGTCCGCTGTCATTGAAAAGGCGATTCTTCCACTCCATTTTAGTTCGAATCCCCGTATCAGTGCCATACCCCAGACCAAAACTGTAGCGATTCCGCAGGGCAGGAGTAAGGGTCAAGGCAACGGGTACCCGCTGCTCGCTGAGCTTATCAAACTCAGGCTCCACTGTCACCCCGCTGAAGAAACCCGTTTCGTAAAGAATCGACTGTAATCTGGTGACCGCGCGCAGGGAATAAGGATCACCCTCCTTATAAGGAAGATAGCGCGAGAGGAGTTTCTGATTGATGATATCCTGGGAGGAATGGGTCTTACCGAAAAGAAATCGATGACCGGTATTCAGGAGCAGATCAATATCAGCTTCATACTTGGCCCGATCTACCCTGATTTCATTTTTTTTAAATTTGGCCTCGACAAAACCGTTGCGAATGGCCCAACGCAGAATCTTTCTTTTGCCTTCCTCGTATAGCTGATCATTAAGAACCATGCCAATCTGCAAGGGGAACTGCTGTTCAAGTTCAGCAAAAATGGACAAGCCGCTCCCTGGACCAGTGACCCGCACGGAGACAGAGTGCACCAGCACCGGCTTACCAGGGGTGATGATGTAAGTGGCATGCCAGATGCCATCACTCTTCACCAACGCGCTTTCTATCCGAGGCGAATAATAGCCCAGAGGTTCCAGGGCTGATTTGATATCAGCGGGTGCCTTCCGATGCAGACGGCGCATCTCACCGACACCGAGTTTGGGGTTTTTCTGCTGTTGATAGATTCTGAGATAAGCCAGGACATTGGCAGACATCTCCTGATCCATGCCATCCTTGGCTCCTGCGGCATCAGTCCGTGCCAGACCGTTACCACTGACAGTGACATCGAGCACCACTGCCGCAAACACCGCATCTGGCATCAGCATGAATACGAGCAGCAAGAAAAGAGACAGAAGACGCATGAAAGAATGGTTGGGCTCTTGATTTATGGATGAAGTTTTATCCGAGAAGGGCTATAAAAATAGCCGGCGTCCAGCTTCCAGCTCAAAATCAGCCAGCCAGGCCGGTAGAATAGTGCCCACTGATAGTGGCTTTTTATTTAAAATACCATTTCCACAACCCCTACGTCATTGAAAAAATGAGCGACTCCCCTCTGGTGATTGAAAAAATAGTCAATGGCGGATACGGCTTGACCCGCAAGGATGATGGACAAGTTATCCTCCTCCGGCATGTCCTGCCGGGCGAAACCGTCACCGCCAGAATTCTGGCGGTGAAAAAGGGCTTTGCCGAGGCAACTCTCAGCAAGATTATCGAACCCTCCCCCCACCGCATTTCGCCACCATGCCCGAAATATGGTGCCTGCGGCGGTTGCGATCTTCAACACTGCGACTCTGAGCAGCAGCTCCAGATCAAAAAAATGATCATTACCGACCTGCTTGAGCGTGCCCCTCAGAGCGCCCTGCAACAGGCCGTGCCGCTGCTGGCTGACCCCATTGCCTCTCCACTGGCTTACGGTTACCGTCAACGCATCCGGCTGCAGATAGATGAGCACAGAAAACCGGGTTTTCGTCGCTTCCATTCTCATCAATGCATCCCGATAAGCGAATGCCTGTTGGCCAGACCGGAGCTGAACAGCGTCCTGCAACAACTCCAGGCCCACCCTTCATTCCACAAGTTACTGGCCACCACCACCGAACTGGAACTGCTGTTCAATCCCGCAAGCTCAAGGATGGTCGGCTTGTTTCACCTCGTCCGTAAACCGCGGCCAGCCGACATGATACAGGCCGAAGCGCTGCTGGACTCCTTACCCTTGGTGGAACAGATCCTCTTTCACGGCCAGGACTTTCTGCCCTGCGGGCCGGTCTCCGGCAACAAGGATGCGGACGACCACAATAAGTTACAGTTATCACTGCCTCCCTTTCCCGGCCACACCGACAAATCAATCTCGCTCACCCTGGAAGCCGGCGGCTTCTGTCAGGTCAATCTGGAACAAAACATCCAGCTTATCCAGACGGTACTTGATTTCTGTCAGGCCGACAGACAGACCACCGTGCTTGATCTCTTCTGCGGCATG
>JAQVER010000143.1 GCA_028697885.1 Desulfocapsaceae bacterium | reverse complement strand
CAGCCTCTATCTGATGACAGGCGATACAGGTTGAAGGTCCGTCATAGCTGGAAATAGCCAGATGCTGGGGAATAGTTCCTACTGGTGATGGAACCGGAGTTGGATCTGGAACTGGAGTTGGATCCGGAACCGGAGTTGGATCTGGATCTGGATAAGGAGTTGGATCCGGATCTGGTGGTGGCTCTACTGGCATATTGGCCACAACAAGAAATTTGCTTGTTTTGGTCACTTTATGGCTTCGACTGTCCTTCAGATAACATTTGTAATCCCAATTACCGGTATTTTTACCGGCGGGGATAATGTAATCATAAGTCGCACTCATGCCGTCGATTGTCATTGACTTCTGGGACACAAGTGTGGAGTGAGATGTGTCATACACCCAAATCTGAGCTGCTCTCAGTCTGCTCGACCAGTCACCTGTTGCGTTACAGGTAAATTGGACCGCTTTGCCGAGAACCGCCGGGCTTGGGCTGAATGACATGCCAATCGTCCGGTTTGCATCTTCGGCAAATGCGTTGCCGGCCAACAAGCTGAAGGCCGTAAATACCAATACTGCTTTTTTCATTATTCCTCCTGATTGTTCGATTTGTAGAATCAAACTCAAGCCGCTGCCATTGGAGCGGCTTACCATTATTGAAGGGTCTCCCCTACTACTACTTTTTAATTACAGCTGTAAACTCAGTAATATTTTGTTGCAAGATTGCATATAAATCACTCCTGCAGAAATAACAAAGAAGACCACTTTTTTCGGTGTGGCCTTCTTTTTTTGAGAGTTTATGGGGCGCTAGTTAAGGCTTACAGTGGTCATAATAATTGTTATCCACAAACTCGCTGATGGCGGCACTGTTTTCCGTGCCGTCAGGATTGCAAGGTTCGGTCAGTCCTCTCTCGGGACGCTCAATGTCATGACAGAAGGTACAACCGATTCCGGAACCCTTCTGGGTATGGGCATGCATCTGTTCCCAGTCACGCTTGAAGGCCTTTTCAGCATGGCACTGGCTGCAGATAATGGCCTTATCCGCCGCATTGATCACACCGTTTTTGTCGGCATCTTTAAGATGATATCCGAGCTTATCGAGCTTGGTCTCAGTTTCAATGAGAAAGTCTCTGCTGGCATGGTGGCAACTGGTACAGGCTGCCACATTGGCTGCCGGGCTCACCCCATGATTAATGGCCATTTCCGCTTCCAGCCATTTCCACTCATGACTACCGGAAAAACCGGCATAGGTTTTACCCCTTTCGGCTGCCTCGTCAGAGAGACCGGTCTTAAACTGCCAGACCACATCAAAGGGAATAACCTTGCCGACATCGGTACCGGAACTCATCACTGCCATCTTGGACTGATGGCGTTTAATGGGTACGAGCTTGCTTACACCAAGGACACCATTGATGTCACCGTTGGCATCAGCCATCATGTCGTAACCGCTGATGGGGTCAACCTTGGACAGCGTTTGTCCCAAGCTGTAAACATAGCTGGTACCATCAAAAAAGACATGGTCCGGAGCGACATTGGCCACCTTATGCTCCTCCCCGGCCCAGGCACCCTGACCGCTGCACAGGGCCTGATTCCACGTGGGAATGGTCCAATCACGCCACATCTCAGTGGCACCGCCCTTAGCAAAGGCAGGGATATGACAGGACTGACAGGCGACACGCGCAGTATGACGATCAGGCTCGGAACGACGACCGGCAGCGGCATGACCACCCGTATCCATGCCGACATGGCACTCGATACAGGCCTTCACCGATCCGCCTTCCGTAGGACGCAGGTCAATACCACGACCGGGAATTTTGTGACTGGATGGGGTATGGCAACTCGTACAACTCAGGCCGGCACCGCCATTGGCGACAGAGGCCAGATGGACATCCTGACTGCTGGTCGGATTCGCGCTGTTCAGACCGAGATCGCCGCGCTTGGTCCAGTCACCGCCGCCGGCCTTGGCATGACAGTTCAGGCAGGTGGTGGTAGTGGGACGCTGCACGCCTCTGATCAGATCAAGGGCGGTGAGACCGGGCATGGCAGCCCAATTAAAAGCAACATAGAATTCGCCGGTGGCGTTATCCTTGTCAGCAGGGATATAGGTCTTGGTGTTTCCCTGCCAGTCAACAACAGTATCATGATTCGCAGGATCAGGATCACCCGGGAAGGAACGCTTATAAGCGTCATTATGACATTGCAGGCAGTCGAGATCTGCTGCCGTCAGGTTTTCAAACTTGCCCAGGGTGGGATGACAGCTCAAACAGGCGGCCCCTGCCATTGCCGGGTTTGGGTAGCTGCAGAATGTATTGATTTCGTTTAATTTCTGACTGTCGCCACTGATGTTCGTGACCTTGGGGGCAGCGGTTGCCATCATGCCATGCAGCGAGTTGGCCGACTGAAAACCTTCGCCATCGTGACATGTAAGACATTTGGCGGTTACTTGGGCCGGCGTGGTAAAGGTGCCGGTTATACTGGCATGTGGATTGCTTTCGCCTCCACAGCCGCCAACGGGTTCTACTGCGCAGACACCGCAAGAGTTAAGAACCCAAACGGCAGGATCATTATCATTACAATCATTTTGAGATGTGTAACCATCGTTGTCGTTGTCTACGATTCCGCCGCCACAGCCACCAGCTGGTTCCACTGCACAGACGCCGCAAGAGTTAAGAACCCAAACGGCAGGATCATTATCATTACAATCAATGTTGGACTTGTAACCATCATTATCATTGTCTACGGGCCTGCCTGCGAAGACATCCTGGGCACCTAAACCAATGGTCATCACAAGAGCGCCGTATAATAATGTTCTTCTTTTCTTCATGCGTTCTCCTTTAGGTATTGTTAACGACTTTCCTTTTTACAATTGCTTGACATCTTTGGTTCTTGCAATCAGGCAATTTATCATGTTCGACGCCTGCTTCATCAAGAGCAATATGGATGCCAATCTACCAAAAACAATTCATCGTTTATTATCAGCATGTTATTGAGTTCTACTTGGAATCGGGGCGGTTCTAGGCCGAGGCGCAACTGTTCAATTATCAACACCGATGGTGTCAACACAAGCTTAACTCACTGGTATTTCTAATTATTTATGGAATAAAAAAAGTTGTTCAAATTTCGACAGCTCACCAACAACAGCGGCTGATCGTGAGAAGAGGGGATTTGGCGGGATGGGGCCGCGTCGGGCGGCTGTTCAATTTTCAACAGGTCAGTTCAGCAACTCAAAAAATCCTGGCTGCCCAATGACGATGGATCAGTTTTTTACAATGCCGTAATGTTTGATCTTACTGTAGAGTGTACCCCGGGCAATGCCGAGTGCTTCGGCGGCCTGCGACAGGTTCCACTGTTTTCCTTCAAGGACTTTGCGGATCACTTCGGCTTCGATTTCGGGCAAGGAACTGGAACTCAGTTGGAGGGAGAAGTTTTTCCCGGCAACAACAGCGTGCTGAAGTTCGGCGGGAAAATGTTCGAGACGCAATTCGCTGCCCGGACAGAAGGCCACGGCACGCTCGATGGCATTGGACAGCTCGCGCACATTACCGGGCCATCCGTAGGCACAGAGCCGATTCATGGTTGCCTGGTCGACGGAGCTGATCTGCTTGCCGCTCTCGCGGTTGAACTTGCGCAGAAAAAAATTGACGAGCAGCGGGATGTCGGATTTCCGTTCGCGCAGGGGCGGAGCAGTGAGGGTAACAACATTGAGACGATAAAAGAGGTCCTCGCGGAATATTTTTTCGCGCATAGCGGCCTCAAGATCTTTGTTGGTGGCACAGATAATACGGGTATCGACCTGGATAGTTTCAGTGCCGCCGACCCGGTGGAAGGTGCCCAATTCGAGCACCCGCAGCAGGGCGACCTGGGTCTGCAAGGGGATCTCGCCGATTTCGTCGAGAAAGATGGTACCACCTTGGGCGAGCTCGAAAAAGCCTATTTTGCGAGCTCGCGCATCGGTAAAGGCACCTTTTTCATGACCGAACAGGGCGCTGTTGATAAGGCCCTCGGTGAGAGCGGCACAGTTGACCGGGACAAATATCTGGTCCCGACGGGCACTGCGGGCGTGAATGGCGGCGGCAATCAATTCCTTACCGGTGCCGCTTTCACCGCGAATCAGGACGGTGATATTGGTCGGGCCGATGCGTCTAATCCCCTCAAACAGTTCATACATAGCGGGGTCCTGGCCAACCAGTTGTTCAAAATTGGCCTCGCTTTGCCCTTCTTTGTTATTATCAAGCAGATGGCGATGCTGGAGAATTTTTTCCATCTGCATCTGCAGCGTGGTGACATCAAACGGCTTAAGGATATAGTCGTAGGCACCCGCCTTCATCGCCCGGACCGCTTCCTGGGCCGAATTGGCACCGGTGAGAATCAAGACGAAAATCTCAGGATAACGCCGGTGAATTTCCTGCAGCAGGGCGATGCCATCCATGCCAGGCATGCTCAGATCGGTCAAGACGATGTCGGCGTGCTTGGTTTCCAGCATGCGCAGAGCTGTTGGGCCATCTGCAGCGGTTTCAATCGAAAACCGTTGATCCGCTCCCATTTCCCGACAAAAAATATTGCGGTAGGCCACTTCGTCATCTACATAAAGCAGGTGGGTTTTTTTCTCAGTCACGGTAGTCTCCACTCTCGGTCCGGATCAGATTTGCTGCGAACGGGGCTGCTCCGTTCGGGTCACGCGGTTTTGCTCTCAGATCAATGGGCAGGCACAGGGTGAAGGTGGTTCCCACACCAGGCTCACTAGCAACATCGATGATACCCTTATGGCGGGTGACAATGTCGTAGACAATACTCAGACCAAGACCGGTACCAACACCGATTTCTTTGGTGGTAAAAAATGGTTCGAAGATGTATTCAAGCTTGTCGGGGGGGATGCCGCAGCCATTATCGCTGATGGTAATGAAATTCTTTTTCTCTTCGCTCCAGCTCTGAATTTGAATTTTCCCCTGCCCGGTAATGGCCTGGGTGGCGTTGATGAACAGATTGAGAAATACCTGGTTCATCTGTGAGGCACAGCCGTAACACCTGGGGATCTCCCCGTAATTGCGCACAACCTCGATTTTAGTCTGCAGTTCATGACGAATAAGCGCCAGAGTACTGTCAATACATTGATGCAGGTCGATAAGTTCGCGCCGCGGAATTTCCTTGCCCGAAAAATTGCGCAGCCCCTGTACGGTCTGGCTGATGCGGGTGGCACCGTCACGGCATTCTGACAGCATGACCGGCATCTCGCGCAGCATCTCATCGATACCGAAATCCTGCCGCGCTTTCAGGTCGGCGGCAGTCATATCTTTATCGCATCGGCGCTTGATCAGTTCTGTCTGCAGGGAAAAGAATTGATTCAAACGCTCAAGGTAACGCTCAAAGGTGCCCAGATTATGGCTGACAAAGCCGATCGGGTTATTGATATCATGGGCAATGCCGGCGGCAAGCTGGCCGATACAGGCCATTTTGTCCTGATGCAGAATAGTTGCCTGTGTTTCCTGCAACTCTCGATTTACCTTTTCCAGCGCCACAGTGCGCTGTGCCACCCGCTCTTCCAATGTCTGGTTGAGAAGCTGCAGTTTCGATTCGGCCAGGAGCCGGTGACCAATCTCTTCCTCCAGTTGCTGATTGGCCAGCAACGCCTTAATGACTTCATCGTTAAGGCGCTGCCGGGTGACCAATAACTTCTGGTCCATTCTGCCC
>JAQVER010000142.1 GCA_028697885.1 Desulfocapsaceae bacterium | reverse complement strand
CGTCGAAAAGAGCGAAAACAATGTAACGAGGAATCGTTAGATTGTCTTCGAAGGCTTCCTGACAAGCAGGAGGGGTTGCAACAATATCGCGGCACATCCTGTCCAGACGAGCCCCGTAAGCCTATCGAGAGCGGCCCAAAAGCTGTAAATCTGCTGCCCTTGTTCAGTTATGCATTGCAGATATTTTAAGACTAAATCATGATGAAATACAAGTACGCACCAGAGGAATGGAATGCAGATAAACGCCTCTGTAACGTATAACGAACATATTGTTTTAAAGTTACTTTTTTATCCTGTTCATCATCTGCATTTTTTAGATATTTTTTTCTGTGAATTGAACAATACCTGTTAACAACTGCAGGATTACAAAGTGCAGAGCCATGAGCAGAGCAGTTTCAATTCTAGGCGATGGAACGCTGGGAGTCGGTGGTGGCAACAACGATCACTTGCCTTCCTTCAATACTCCCCCATCCTCACCGAGATCATGGACTTCACAGGCTGGCTCGGCGGGATGCACCAATTCGGTGGGGAGCGGCCAACTGTGCCCATTCTGGGCGAGCAGGCCCTGAGCACCCTCCGGTCCCCAGGTACCGGCAGCGTAATTGGGGAAATCACTGGGCGAGGCAACCTCCCACATCTCGAGTACCGGCATCAACAAGCGCCATGCCGCTTCGATCTGGTCGGCGCGCATGAACAAGGTGGCGTCGTTTTTCATCACGTCCCAGAGTAACGCTTCATAGGCATCGGGTGACCGGCAGGCAAAGGTTTCCTGATAGTTGAACTTCATCTCGACCGTCCGCAGGTGTATTTTCGACCCAGGGTGTTTCGCCTGGAAGCGCAGCACGATGCCTTCATCGGGCTGGATCGACATGACCAGGCGGGACGACTTCCAGTCGAGACTGGCTTCGGGCGGGAACGACTGGTGCGGCACGGCCCGGAAGTGGATCACCACTTCGGAGACCTGCCGGGTGAGCCGTTTGCCGGTGCGGAGATAGAAAGGCACGTCCTGCCAGCGCCAGTTGTCCACAAACAGCTTCAAGGCCACAAAGGTCTCGGTTTGGGAATCGGGAGCGACGCCGTTCTCTCCGTGATAACCACATACCTCCTTACCGCCGATCCACCCCTTTCCATACTGGCCGCGCACCACACTCTGATGGACTGCGTCATAGTGAATCGGGCGCACCGCGTGAAGCACATCCACTTTCTTGTTGCGGATCTCGTCGGCATCAAAGGAGACCATCGGTTCCATCGCCACCAGACAGAGCAGTTGCATCAGGTGATTCTGCACCATATCGCGGAGCGCGCCGGCGCCATCATAATAGCCGCCGCGATTTTTCACGCCCACCTCTTCGGCGACGGTAATGGTCACATATTCCACATAACGCCGGTTCCAGATGGGCTCAAAGAGTGGATTGGCAAAACGAAATGCCAGAATGTTCTGCACCGTTTCCTTGCCCAGATAATGATCGATGCGGAAGACCTGGGATTCATCGAAGGTTTCGGCGAGCTTGCTGTTCAAGGCAATAGCAGAGGAGAGATCGTAACCAATCGGTTTCTCGATGACAATCCGCGTCTGTTCCCGGTCATCTGCCAGTCCGGCTTTACCGAGGCAATCCGAGATCTCGCCAAACATGGAGGGCGGGGTCGCCAGGTAATAAATGCGCTGGGCCTTAACCCCCCATTCCATTTCCAGCTTCGTGCACTGATCCGCCAGAGTCGAATACGTTTGGAGTTCCTGATAATCGCCCTGCAGGTAATGAATGTGCCGGGCAAACTGGTTCCATTCCTCACCCTGCACCATCCCCCGGCGGGAAAACTGGTTGACCCCCTCGTGCAGATGGTACCGGAGCTTGTCGTCGGTAATCTTGCTGCGCCCCAGCACAATGATCGCAAAATTGACAGGCAGGCTGCGATCCCGGGAGAGGTCAAACAAGGCGGGCATCAATTTCCGCCAGGCCAGATCTCCCGTCCCGCCGAAGATGGCGAACACGGTCGATTCGAGTTTGTCGTTTATGTTCATCTGCCCTCATTCCCCCCATTCTGTATGGAATGTACCTTTGGCGTCGATCCTCTCATAGGTATGCGCCCCGAAATAATCGCGCTGGGCCTGGATCAGATTAGCGGGCAGCCAGGCACTGCGGAAAGCGTCGAGATAGGCCAGCGACACCATCAAGCCCGGCGCTGGAATGCCGCTCGCACAAGCTTGGCCGACGACCTTGCGCAGGTTCTCCTGCTCAGCCATGACTTTCTGCGACAGATTTGGATCAAGCAGTAAATTGGGCAGGTCGTGCTTCAAAAGAAACGCGGCACGAATGTCTTCGAGCAAGGAGGCGCGAATAATACAGCCGCCCCGCCAGATACGCGCCACAATCTCGAGATCCAGATGATACTCGTATTTAACCGAGGCCGCCGCCAGCAAGGCCATGCCTTGGGCGTAAGTGATGATTATTGCCGAATAGAGGGCCCCGCGCAGTTCCATGAGCGCGTCCTTGCGGTCCCCGGCAAAATGGCGGATGGGTCGCAGCAGAAGGCGGCTGGCTTCCTCTCGTTCGCTGATGAACACCGACAGATCCCGCATCGCCACTGCCAGGTCGATGGTCGGGGTCGGCACCTGCAGTTGCATGGCACTTTCCGAGGTCCACATACCGGTGCCTTTCTGCCTAGCCACAGCAAGGATTTCATCGATCAGCCGTTTACCGGTTTTATCGTCCTGCTTGGCGAAAATATGGCTGGTGATCTCCAGCAGGTAGCTGTTCAATTCCCCGCTGTTCCAGTCGCTGAACGCGGCATGCATTTCATCGTTCGTAAGACCGAGCCCCCGCTTCATCAGATCGTAGGTCTCAGCGATGAGCTGCATCACCGCATACTCGATACCGTTATGAACCATCTTGACGAAATGACCGGCCGACCCGTGACCGAGCCATTCCACACACGGCTCCCCGTTCACATGGGCGGCCACGGCCTCGAAAACGGGACGGACGCGTTCGTAGGCCTCTTGCGGCCCACCGGGCATGATGCTCGGTCCGAGGCGCGCACCTTCCTCACCACCCGAAACCCCGACGCCGAGAAAGTTGATGCCTGTTTTGGCCAGTTTTTCAGCACGCCGGTTGGTGTCCTTAAAGTAGGAGTTGCCGGCATCGATGATGAGATCGCCCTGCTCCAGATGCGGCAATAAATCGTCGATGACCGCATCCACCGACGGACCGGCAGTCACCAGCAACATCACGGCACGCGGCTTACGGAGCAGGCCGACAAGCTCTTCGATGCTGTCGGCGCCGCGGACATTCAGACCCTTTGCTTCCTGACGGAGGGCTTCAACCTTGTCCGGGTGCCGATTATACCCCGCCACTGAGAAACCGTGGCTGGCCATGTTCAGTACCAGATTCCGCCCCATCACCCCCAGGCCTACCATGCCGACTTCATAGCCTGCTTTTTGATTTTTCATTGTTGCTATTCCCCATGTAATCAGGATTTTTGGTGCTGGTGCCAGCCCAGGGCAGACGCTGGATATGAGTGCCCGGAGCCGCTATCTTTTAAAACCGCAGTCGCTACGCTTCGCTCAACCACTTTCGCGCCTCGCCGGCATCGGCCTGCTCGAAATATCGAACCGCAGCTTTCGTGAAAGGCTTGCAGAATATTGCCATGCCGTGCTGCCAGCTTTTTTCCCCGACCATCGCGATTCGCTCGATATCGGCGAAGTGCGCGATACCGAATTTTAAGTCCTCCCAAGCCGCACTGGCCTCCCAGCCATGGAAACCAACCATGTCGAACAGCAGGCGTATTTTTCCATGCTGCCGGATAAGTCGCTCGAACTCAGGCACAAAATATTCGTAATCCGCCTTGACCAGCTTGCCGTTGACATGCAGGATGAGCACCTTGCCGCCGTTTTCTTCTTTGAGTTGAATGGGCATGTTGAACTCCTATGATTCGATGCACGTTAAGACTGCAATAACCGCATCCGCGCCTATTATCTCGACTTCAGTTGCAAGTTTACTGATTCCAAGGCACGTTTGCAAATATTGTCCACAGTGAAACCATATTCGTGCATCAAAACCTTGTCCGGTGCCGATGCGCCAAAATGATCCACTCCTATCACCTCCCCCTCGCTGCCCACATACTTGCACCAACCCTGCGTCACGCCTGCCTCAACCGCAAGTCGTGCCCGTATTGAGGGAGGAAAAACCGAGTCGCGATAACTTTGCGGTTGGGCATCAAACAATTCCCAGCTCGGCATGGATACAATCCGAGCGTGAATCCCTTGCTCGGCCAGTGCCTGAGCAGCGGCAACGATCAGACTGACTTCCGAACCAGAGGCTATCAGGATGATGTCCGGGTTGCCATTAGGAGCTTCGGCTAACACATAGGCCCCGCGCCGCAGGCCATCTGCCGTGGCAAATTGGCTGCGGTCAAGGGTGGGCACTGCCTGCCGGGTCAGAATAAGTACCACCGGCTGATCCCTGGTCTCAATAGCAACACGCCAGGCCTCGGCCGTCTCGTTTGCATCGCACGGACGGAGGACAAGCAGGTTGGGGATCGCCCGCAGTGAAACCAATTGTTCAACGGGCTGATGCGTTGGGCCATCTTCGCCCACAGCGATGCTGTCGTGGGTGAAAACGCAAATCACCCCCTGCTCCATAAGGGCCGCCAGTCGAATCGCCGGCCGCATATAGTCCGAAAAGACAAGAAACGTCGCCGTGAACGGAATAAGGCCGCCATGTACGGCCAGTCCATTGGCAATGGAGCCCATCGCATGCTCACGGACCCCGAAATGGAGGTTGCGGCCGCCATAACTCCAGCCGCCGCCTGACGATCCCTGCTGGTCGCCGGCCGCATCGCCCGGGTTTTGAAAATCGCCCATCCCTTTAAGCGCAGTGTGAGTGGACGGATCTAAATCCGCGGAACCACCAACCAGCGAGGGAAGTTTTCCGACAATCGCGTTCAATATTTTGCCAGAGGCAATGCGGGTTGCCAATCCTTTCGAATCGGCTGGGAAAATCGGGATGTCGGCATCCCAGCCTTGCGGCAATTCTCCGGTCATACCCTGCTGAAATTCTCTGGCCAGTTCCGGGAAAGCTGTCGCGTACTCCGAGAATTGCCCCCCCCATTCCTCTTCAGCCTTCTTGCCCTGTTCAAGGGCGAGACGGAAATGGGCAAGGGCACTGTCGGGAATTGAAAACAGCGGAGCAACCGGCCAGCCCAACGCCTCTTTCGTCAATTTCACTTCTTCCTCGCCGAGGGGGGAGCCGTGTGCTCCGGCCGTGTCCTGCTTGTGCGGCGAGCCATAGCCGATATGGGTACGCACAAGAATAAGCGACGGCCGTTCCCGCTCGGCTTGCGCCGCCTGCAGGGCGCAGTCGATGGCTTCCAGATCATTGCCATCCTCAACCGTCTGTGTATGCCAGCCATACGCCTCAAAACGTCCGGCGCGATCTTCCGTGAAGCTCATATCGGTCGAGGCGGCCAGGGTGATCTGATTGTCGTCGTACAGGCAAATCAGTTTGCCGAGCTTTAGATGACCGGCAAGCGATGCGGCCTCGGCCGCTACTCCTTCCATCAGATCACCGTCGCCGGCCAGCACATAGGTGTAATGATCGACGATCCGGTGTCCAGGCTGGTTGTAGCGCGCCGCAAGATACTCTTCGGCAATCGCCATGCCGACGCCATTGCCGAATCCC
>JAQVER010000063.1 GCA_028697885.1 Desulfocapsaceae bacterium | reverse complement strand
CTCGTCCCTTCGGGAACCGCCACAAAATGACACCTGGAACCAACGTCGATACCGGCGGCATGAAGATTGATGTGTTGCAGGTGGTTAGGGAGATTCATCTTTTTGTCATTTGATTTCGATGATTTGTCCGTACTCATCGTTTTGTCCACCTCTGTCATGGTTTGATCGGCATGACCGAAAGGGGAGAGAAAACGGTTGATATAGGCTCTCTTCCAAACGGGATAGCAAAAAATGCTTCACCAGTGACAAAGATGCCAGCTCTCGGACCACGCTAACGTACGGGCATAGGGCACCAATTGCGATGCGGCCTCTACAGTCCGGTTGCCGCTTTTTACAATAAGCAAATTCAAAGGCTCGATCAAGTTATTTTATGATAAATCGCCGCCGCAGGCGGTATGAGGCGCTAACGTAGGTAAAAAGGGCAAGTGTGTTACATTCAACGCTCTTCTAATCTCGATGACCATGGATTTAGGGCTCAGAAAGGTCTGATCATAGATGCCAGTATTGTACGAGTGCCCGTACAACGCAACAACCGTGAAGAAAATAAACAGATCAAGGATGGAGAGCAACCTGAAGTGTGGAGCAAAAACAAGCAGTGTCAGAAAGATATCAATGCTCGGTGGACGAAAAAGAACGGCAAAAGTTTTTACGGTTACAAGAATCATATTTCTGTTGATGCGAAACATAAACTGATTCGGAATTTCAGTTTGACTAGTGCTGAAGTGCATGACAGCAGGGTGTTTTTTGAATTGCTTGATCCTGGCAGCACCAGTCGTGATGTGTGGGCATTGTTCGGGTCAAGGTAAAGATCGGGTTGCGAAACCTTGCATATAACCTTGACCGATGTGGAACTCTTGTTCTTGCCCATGGGTAACGTGTGCTTATATGGTATGCAACAAAAAGGTTCTTTGGAGGAAATTTGCCTCCGATGAACCAAAAAATATTTGATTCACTTGAGGTGAGCTGTTTTTCCTGAGAAACAATGTCAAACTGGATACAGTTTTTACGAAAATAATTATTCAATGTTCCCTATTGGTTATTTCCTGAAGGCTCCCTCAGCCGTCTGGGCCAGAGAGATACCATCGTTGGCGTTACGTCCTGCTTGATTCAGCCCGCGGATCTGCGAGGTCATACGGTCTGAAATTGCCAGTTCGGCTGCATCGTTCTTGGCGGAGTTGATGCGGAGACCGATGACAAACGCTGCATTGATTTAGCCTGTGCTGTTTGAGAAGAACCCAAGTTACGTTGGGCGTTGAGAGACATTACGTTTGTGTTAATTGTTAATCCCATGATATTCCTCCTTGAATATGGTGTATGGGCTACTGCTGGGCGTCCTTGCCCGGGTTGAGCAATTTTTTACTGCTTGGGTACTGCTGGTTGTGCTGTTGTTTCTTGTTGTCGGCCGGCACCTCCTTTGTCAGTAAGTTTTTGTTTCATAATTTTTTATCGGTCATGGCTTAGTAAGACTTAAGGAAAAAATACAATAAAAAAGTTTTATTCCTTCTCCGCGCCTCTGCGTGAGACCAATTGTTATGTGTTTTTTGATATAATCAGGTTGTGTAATTCTTTGAGTCGGGTCAAGATGGAGAATAAAGGGACAGCACAAAGACAAGAAAGGCCGGTTGCTGTCAGCAACCGGCCTTTCTTGTCCGTCTTTTCTATGCTATGTGAAGATTATTGCAGCAACTGCAGTGCCAGCTGGGGTGTCTGGTTGGCCTGGGACAGGATGGCAACACCGGCCTGCTGTAGGATGTTCATTTTGGTCATGGCCGAGGTTTCCTGGGCAATGTCCGCATCAAGAATCCGGCTGCGGGCTGCGGACAGATTCTCGGATACATTCTGCAGGTTGGAGATTGTTGATTCAAAACGATTCTGGATGGCACCCAGTTCGCCACGGATGGTGTCGATCTGGCTGATGGCGCCATCAATAGTCCTGATGGCATCGCTTGCTCCTTCAACCGTGCTGATATCCACATCGTCGACAGAGTCGAGTGTGCTGGCATTGGCAACCCCCGCCGTGCTATCGAACAGGGAACCGGCACCGCCATTAATAGTGCTGCTTATGTTGAAGGTGCCTGTACTGTAAAAACTGATCTCACCGCCAACAACGGTGGAATCAGTCGTGCTGCCGGTATTGCCTGCCAGTGCGACTCCGGCACCTTCATTGCCGGTGATCGTTATGGTGTCGGCGGGGTTGTCATTGCTATGGGTATAGTCGCCAATCTTGATATCATAGCCGGATGCTTGCGTTAAGGTGATGCTGGTCTTGTTGCCACTCAGGGTGGCGGTGATGCCGCTTTTTCCTGTCTGCCCATTAATGGCCCGGGCAAGAGAGGTCAGGTCGTCTGTGGTTACCGTCGCACTGATCGGAATGGCTGTGGCGTTGCTTCCCTGCAGGGTAAACCCTACGGTACCGTCACTGACCAGATTGGAGATGGTCGCCAGGGTTCTTGCCTGAGCGGTCACGCCGGTGATTGCTGCTTCAAGATTGACTGTGTTGGCAATGGTCCTAGCGCTGTCATTTGCATCTATTGTGGCTGTCCTGGTACCTTCAGGTCCGACAATGTTTAGTGTTTGTGCTTCAACGTTATTGCCGGCTGATGTGTCAGCTGCTGCTACGGTTGCTGTTTCAATGCCAATGGCATCAGTAGTGGTCGTTGTAGTTGTACTGGCCGGCGTTATCGTATCTGTAAAAGCTCCTCCGCTCAGGGCGCTGCTGCTTACGGCAGTGCTTCCAGGGCCGGCAAATGTAACCGTGCCGCCTATGGTGGTGGAGTCTGTGCCGCCGCTTGTCAGGGAAACGGTGCTGGCTGCAATGGTGCCACCAGCGCTATTGAGGAAATCGTCGATTTTAATATCAGCACCGGTGGCGTCGGTCAGAGTTATCACATTGCCACTGATAGTAGAGTGGATGCCGGTCGTGGCAAATGCCCCGTCGATTGCGGTATTCAAGGCAGAAAGATCTGCTGTTGTCACGGCAGTGGCAGGGATACTAACTGATCCTCCACTGCCAGTCAGAGTAAAGCTGACATTCCCGTCAGCGGAAAGTGTGTCGATGGTGGCGGTGGTGGTAGCGGTAGCAGTCCAACCTGTGGCAGTCGTTACAGCGGGAGTAACCAGTGCGGCAATCTCTGCGGCGCTCATATCGGCGGTTACGCTTAGGGGCGCAGTAGCGCTGGTAATATCATTCGTGATTGTAAGAGTCTGTATTCCTATATCGTTGCCAGCGGTAGTGTCATTTGCGGCAGCTGCTGGAGTAAGGGCAAAAACAGAAATTGTTGACGCCGGTATTATTGTTGTAATGACGGTGCCAGAGGGAGTACTCGTAGATGCCAGTGTGTTAATGCCCAGATCAGCAGCTTGGGCCGAGGGGATGGAGAAGGATATCGTCTCGTTGGCATTGGCACCTACTTGAAACTGGGCAATGTTCAGGGTTCCGTCGAGGACGTTTTTGCCGTTAAATGAGGTGCTGCTGGCAATCCTGGTCATCTCCTGTTGGAGCTGATCGACTTCGGCCTGAAGAGAGGTGCGATCCGAGGCGCTGTTGGTGTCGTTGGCTGACTGGATAGACAGTTCCCGCATCCGTTGGAGGATGTTGGTGGTCTCCTGGAGCGCACCTTCCGCCGTCTGGGCCAGAGAAATACCATCGTTGGAGTTTCGTGCGGCCTGATTCAGGCCACGGATCTGGGAGGTCATCCGGTCGGAAATAGACAGCCCTGCGGCGTCGTCTTTGGCTGAGTTGATTCTCAGGCCGGAAGAAAGCCGCTGCATGGAGCGGGCTAGATCATTCTGTGATTTACCTAGATTGCGTTGAGCGTTTAATGATGGAACGTTTGTATTGATTGTGAGTGCCATAATTGATCCTCCTTGAAAGGGTAGCTTGGCGTCCTAATCTTTACAAACGTAATGTCGGTTTCTCGTGTCGGTTTCTCAGGCCGTTGTTCTTTGTGTTGTACCTCGCAGGTAATTCACTTTTCGTCCGGGGTGCGGGAAAACTTTAGGAGTTTTCTGGAGAAATGATGCTAAGGTTGAAAAAACTTTCCACCCCCAGCCCCTCCTAAAACAGGAGGGGGAAAGAATAGTATCCTGGTTCTTGTTGAGAAGAGGAGAGAGTGGGACGTGAAAGCCCCCCTCCTTGTTTTTAAGGAGGGGGTTGGGGGTGGTTTGTTGTGATTGTCGTGTCTGCTCAGCCGGGCAGTGGAGTCCGTGACTGATATTCTGTGTTTTCAAGAATAACCTGAATAGCCCGGTTGCTTTTGGGGGCAAAGAGAATGGGAGCTGTCAGATTCAAGGTGATCTTCTGGTCCGGGGGTACGGTGACCACTACCAGGACGAAATATTCGTCTTCCTCGCTTATCTGCAAGGAGCTTAGTTCAGCGTTGTCAGCTTTTACTATGTAATTGAGAAAAAAATTAGTCGGGTCGGTGAGGACAAAGGCGATGGCTGGATCGTCGACGCTTTGGATCCAGAACAGCGGGCCCTCTTTTTTGTTCGGCATAACAATGAAGGAGTGCAGGGTTGGGAATCCGATCATGCCGGCTGGAAAGAAGAGCAGGTTGTTGGGATCATATTCAACTTCGCCAAAGCGTGTTTCTATTTTTTTCATTTTTTCTTTATTCCCACTGAAAGGTTGTCGCTGAGGGTATCCAAGTCGGTCATGTTCCACTGTGCCGCGGCACGGTTTTCCATGGTGATACGATCATAAATCTCCTGCCGGTAGATTTTTTTATCGTGAGGCGCTTCGATGCCGATACGAACACCGCCGCCTTTCATCTCGACGATCTTGATTGTAATATCGTCCCCGATGACAAATCCTTCACCGGGTTTTCTGGTAAGAACCAGCATGGTTGAGCTCCGTAATATTAATGAAAATCAGATGTAAGTCTGAGGAACAAATACACTTATCCCTCTGTTTCAACAGGGGGATAAGTGTACTGCAAACGAACTTTCTAAACGTATGCGATCTGCTATAAATAATCAAGGATAGAGATTTTGGATACCTTGGCGGTGATGCTGAGTGCTGCCTGGAAAGCAGTTTCCTGCTTGGTGATTTCAGCGAAAGTTTCAATGGCATCAGCGTCCTGGTATCGGGAGAGAATCTGGTTCAGGTCAAGCCGCACATCCTCCTGATGCATCATTGCGGTATCAACCCGGCTGGCTCGGTTGCCAAGCTGACTGCGTAGTCGACGGTTCTGGTCGGCAGCGGTGTCGATATCATCCATCTGCAGTTGCAGACCACCTCCCGCTCCTGCGGGATCGTCGATATTGCCGGCACGCAGGGCTTCTTCTACCCGGGTAAGAACGCTGAAAATGTCAACCCTGCCAGCATCGGATGGATAGCCAACAGCGGGTGGAATGGGGCCAGCCAGCATGACGCTGTTGCTGATCCCCATAAACAGATCATTGCCGGTCAGATTTGTTTGTAGCCTTTCTCCCGGGGTGATCTCCAGTTCAGTGGGGTTTGCGTCGCCCTGGTAAATATAGGGCCAGGTGCTTGAATCTGCCGGGTCGTATGGTGGATTGAGGTTGAGCGGATCGGTGGGGGGATTGGGGTTATAATTGGGGTTTTCGATAAAGGGCTTGACGTTTTCCTGGTATCCAGAAAAGATATACTTGCCATCCACCGTGGCGTTGGCGGCATCCAGAAGCTCCTGACGAAGCTGGCTGACCTCGTCGGCAAAAACGGTCATGTCGGCTGGGGACATGGCGCCGTTGATGGCGTTAATGGTAATTTCTTTGACCCGTTGCAGGATGTTTTCCACATGCTCGAGATTTCCGTCAGTAGCCTCCATTTTATCCAGAGAGACGCCCATCGTATCTAAATAGCGTTCGGTGCTTCTGATCTGCGACCGAGTGGTGAGGACGGGCCGGATTGAGGCCGGATCGTCTGATGGCTTATTCAGCTTGATACCGGTAGCGCCCTGGTTACGCAGATCCTCAAGTCGAGTACTGATCCTGCCCAGATTGGTCTGGAGCATACGGTAGGTAGTGCCGTCGGTTACTTTCATAGCTCTTTACCTTGAAGAATTGAGAAAAATTTTATTATCGTTTTAAATCCATAAGGGATGCCATCATCTCATCTATAGTGGAGAGGAATTTGGCAGAAGATTCAAAGCCGCGCTGAAACTGGATCAGACTGATCATCTCTTCGTCCAGGGAGACTCCGGCCAGTCCATCCCGCAGATTTTGCAACTGTACCATGGCGTCCTCGGCTCCCCCGAGGGATAGCTTATTCTGATTGCTCATGATGCCGACTTTGGAGACCATTTTCCCATAGTAGGAATCAAAAGTATCCGAGCCATTGATGAGAGAAGTTTCACCAAGATCGGCAATAATCAGGGCATTTCGGTTGTCACCCAAGGCCACGGTTGCCGGGGGGATGGGTGCTTGAGCCGCTGCTACCTGATTTGAGTCGGTGAGCGCCACAGAGATGGTGCGCGCCGCGTCAAGCCATAATGGGTCTGTTGCCAGGGGAGGAACCGGGTTTGGGTTGAAGAAATTTAAACCGGTTGAATCATCAAGTCCTGCCCCCGTTGTATGGAAACTGTTGACTGCTGTGCTGATATTGTAGGCAAGTTGATCCAGATTATCATTGAGTCCTGGAATAACAATATCACGGATATTGACCAGACCATAGAGTTCTCCGCCAAGGTTGTTCAAACCAATGTTTCTGGTGACACCCCCTGTATGCAGTACCAGACTAAGCTCCTGGCCATTGGGAATCGCTTCGATGGTCATACGTTCGGTTCCCTGGACCAGCGGCAGGCCCCCCGGGAGTTGCACCGCCATCATGCCCTTGGAGTCAGTGTATGTCTGTGCACCAAGACTTGAAGCCAGATCTTTGGCCAGCATATCACGACGATCCCTGGCGCTGTTTGCAGTCTGCCCCTGGATTTCAATGTTGTAAATGCGGGAGTTGAGATCGGCGATTTCGGTAATTTTTGAGTTGACGTCATCAACCTTGGAAATAATGGAGTCGTTGATGTTCTGTTGTACTGTGTTCAGATCATTGGTGATGGTGTGAAAACTATCGGCCAACTGCTCTCCACGTTGAATGACGATATCCCTTTCCACAAGACCACTTGGATTAGCAGAGAGTACTTTCCAGGAATCAAAAAACTTATCAATATCGGTGGCAAGGTTATTGTCAGAGATATTGAATATGCGTTCCAGTTCGGCAAGGGGGTTGGATTGTCCGCTTTGCAGGCCATATTCTATGGACTTTTCCTGGAGTTGATTGGTGATAAAGGTGTCATGGTCCCGCGAGACATCGGAGACCTTAACCCCCTGGCCAATGAAAAAACTGCCGAAATTCATGGAGGGGTAAGGGGTTAATACGGCGCTTTGTCTTGAGTATCCTTCGGTGTTGACGTTGGATATATTGTTGCCGATAATCTCAATGGACTTCTGATTGACTTCCAGAGAAGTCCTTCCGGCATTGAGTGCTGTGAATAGTCCGCCCATATTGCATTATCCTAAGTTGGAGAAAAGGAGCCACTCATTATGGTGTGGCTATAGTATTCTGCGTACTGTTGTATCGGTAAAACGGGAGGGATTGTTTAGGAGTTGTTGTGAAAAGAGCAAAGCCATTCTTGTTTTTTCATAACAGCTTCTTGGTCCAATTCAAATAAACAACCCAAATTTTTTTTTGCGGTTGCTTATTTGAATCAGCGTCGGGAAGATATTATGGGGGTGGGGAAGAAAAGTTTTGACGGAGCAGGAGAAGCGTGTGGCGGGAAATTAAATCCTGCCAGAAAGGAGCCTGCCGTTCACGGGTGCGGAGATGGTTCCGGCGCTGGCAGAATAGGTGGAGGTAGTGGTTTGTTTGCCAAAAAATTCCATGGTGTTTCTGATCCAGCCCAAAGTGGCTTTAAACAGATAGGCGTTGCGGCGATTTTCATGGCGGATTTGGGCAGCAATGCCTTTATCTGCCTGCTCAAGAGTCTGTACATGGGCTAAGATCTGCATCAGCTCCTCTTTCTCGCGAAGAATCTGAGCCATGGCCGTTAAATCCAGGGCCTTGGCGTATTCTCTCTCCTGAATGATCAGGTTCCTGAGGCGAATCAGGTAATCATGAGTTTTGCCATCGGTCATGATTGTTTCTCCTCTATCATAAACTGCAACAGGCTGCTGGCAACTTTATTCAGGTCAGGATGATAAGAGCCCTCGGCAATCTGAGCCTTGAGCTCTTGGACGTGTTCATTTCGCTGAGCCTGTATGTTACCGCTGCTGGTCTGTGCCTTTTGGACATCCTGAAGGACAGATGAAAACTGCACCTGATCCTTGCCTTTGCTTTCTCCTGGCTTATTGGTGGCCAGATTCTTTTCAGCCTTTTTCATGGCACCTATCTGGCCAAGTCCGCCAACTCCAAAAAATTCAATACTCATAATATCACCAGAGATATTTGCTTATGATTGTTGGCCAGAGCTTGCTTCCTCTGCCCATTTATCAAGTTTTTCCATTACTGCATCATAGGTGTTGTAGGATATGTCAGGAAGCTGTCCGCCAAAAGCATCCAGCGCTTCACTAAATCCCTTGTCAACTCCTTCCTTAATCGCCGCCAGGTGAGAAGGGTCACCACCAGCCATGGCAATGGCAAAATCTACAATACGATCAGAGGTTTGTTTAACTCCAAAATAACCATCCTCGGCAATGAGTGCCTGAGCATCTTCCTGACTCAGTTGGCTGATGTCTATTTCCTGAACGCCGGTTTCGGCTCCAGTTGCAACTTTAAAATCAATACCCTGTTCTTTGAGTATATTTAACACAAGACCACGCAAAAGGTCAAATCCATCTCCTGCGACATTCTGTTCCATGGTCAGAGCATTTGAGTAGGTTACTGCAGTCTCTGATCGCTGGCTGATGGTGACGGTATCAGTGGCAATACTGGTTTTATCCACAGAGACTTTGCCGCTTGCCAATGTGATAGCTTCTGGCGGCTGGATATTTTTATTATTGTGTTGCCTCAGGAGCTTTGGGTCTATATGGGCCTGAATGCTGACTGGGTTTGTCATGATTGGTCGCCTCCTTGCGCTGTCCCCATGCATCCTTGCGGGGGATAATGTGTGATAACTATATATGTCGGAAGATTTTTTTAATCTTCAGTTATAAATAATATCGTCAGAGGAGGGAGAAAACTTTAGGATTTTTTTAAGCAGTTTTTGAAACTATTTATGGGATACTACCTTATCTTTCATCTGTTGGTACATGGCCTCGCCAATTCCAAGGCCTTTACCTGATGCGGTGGTCTTGGCCATTTCCATGTCCAACATCTCCTTGTAGAGTTCACTGGCCATATTTTTTTCAAAAAGACCACTGTCGGGAATAGTTTTACGCATGGCTTTGTGCATCTCCTGGATATAGATGGCCTCAAACTCACGGCAGGATTTACGCAATGCTTGTAACTTTTTATTTTGAGTTGCGTCAGGTTTTCCGACGACAGTGCCAGCTACCCTGGCTATATCTTGTGAATTGTTAATCATCGGCATTATTCTTCCCCAATTATAAAACGATCAATTCGCCCTGCATGGCACCGGCGGCTTTGATGGCCTGAAAAATGGCAATCAGGTCTCTAGGAGTGGCGCCAATGGCATTCAGGGCATCGGCAACTGCACTGATATTGACTCCTTCTTTAACTACTGTGAGTCCGCCTTCCTCCTCGCTCATTGTTACACTGGTTTGCGGAATGACAACTGTCTCGCCAGGGGCAAGTGGGTTTGGCTGGTATACGTCAGCAGACTCTTTAATGACAATTGAGAGGTTTCCATGGGAAACCGCGACAGTGGAGAGTCTCACGTCCTGTCCCATGACAATGGTGCCGGTGCGTTCGTTGATGACGACCTTGGCATTGGTGTCAACCTTGATGTCGAGAGATTCCAGCCTGGCAATGAAGGGGACTGGTTCGGCCTTGAAATCGTTGGGTATGGTCACGTTGACTGTTGTTGAATCAACGGGTATGGCCGTGCCTTCACCAAAGGTTGAATTTATCACCTCACTCATGTTGGCGGCGGTAGTGAAATCGGAAGACCGCAGCCGGTAGGAGAGGGTCCCATTCTGACCAAGGGCTACGGGCACTGTTTGTTCAATGATCGCTCCACTGGCAATGCGCCCCACTGTCGGGTGGTTTTTCTGGGCCTTGGCTGCCTTACCGCCAAAGGAGAAGGCGCTGATGGTCATGGGGCCTTGAGCCACAGCATAGACCTTATTGTCGGGTCCTTTCAAGGCCGTCATGAGCAGGTTGCCACCGGCTAGGCTTTGCGCGTCACCGATGGATGAAACCAGGATATCAATGGTGGAACCTGGTTTGGCAAAAGGTGGCAGGGCGGCGGTGACCATGACCGCTGCTACGTTTTTAGATTTAATCTTTTCAAACTCGGTTGGATTAATAGTGATGCCCTGGCGCACCATCATATTATAGAGGGCCTGGCGGGTAAAAAGAACTTTTTTCAGGTCATCACCCGTGCCGGCAAGGCCGGTCACCAGTCCGTAGCCGATTAATTGATTTTCACGAACTCCACCTAATTGGGCGATGTCCTTGATCCTGGTTGCCCCTGCTGTTTGAATCAGGACCGTTAGGAAAAAAAGAAATATGCAAAGGATCTTTATGGATTTCATGATTTGCCTTGTGGTCAGAATGGCCAGACATTGTCAATGACTCTGGTCATCCAGCCGGGATTTTGTTTATCACTTATTGCGCCCTTGCCAGTGTAAGAAATCCTGGCGTTGAGGACATTCTTTGAGTCAATGGTATTGTTGGCCATGATATCTACAGGGCGGATGATACCTGTCAGATAAATGACCTGCGTTTCGTTGTTGACCCGGACCTCTTTGCCGCCTCTGATCTTCAGATTTCCATTGGGGTAAACCTGAATGACCTGGGTGGTGAGCGAGGCGACCAGGTCTTCTTTGCGTACAGTCTTGCCGGATCCAGCGAAGGTGTTCGCAAATTCGGCCTTCAGCAGGGTGGAAAGATCAATGTTGGGATTTTGAGCCAGTGTGGTGGAATTTTCAATGCCCAGGAAATTGGGAATAGCTGCAGACAGGCTGCTGCTCCGATCCGAATCGGTGGAGGCTTCCTTACTGGCGCTGGCCTTTTCAGAGATGGTGACAGTTACAATATCGCCTGTGGCCCGACCTTTGAGATCGGCATAAAGGGAGTGCTGTTCCCCCGGCCAGAGTGAACCATCAGAGTTCGTCTTGGTTGCGTCAGTCTGGATCTCTTCCAACGGTTCAGGAATATTTACAATCTGTTCATGTGGTTTTGCACAGGATGTCAGCAGCGTGGCAAAACAAAGAATGAGAAAAAAGTTTTTCATATCAGATCTGTACCTCGACGAGTCCCGGTGCCGTTACACGGCAGAAAATCACTTTATCGGAACTGGTGTTTTTGACCTTGATGATCTGCCCTTGTTTGCCATCTGTCTTAGCAATACCGCTGGCAGTCAGTTGCAGGCCATTATTTTGACCGAGAATTTTAACAAATGCTCCTTTTTTAACCAACGGAGGGAACTCAATGGATGACAGATCGATAACCGATCCAACCTTGATGCTCTGAAGAAGTTTCTTGCCGATAACTTGCTGCAATTGCAGGCAGGGGGATCTGAGTGTGGAGATATCTCTGGACTCCATCTGGACCTGAGTCTCGGTCACAAGATCACCTCGTCGAAGATTTGATACAGCGACAGCCACCGGGGCCAAAACCTCCAGGGTGCCGCGGACGGAAAAATTCTTAACAACCTGATTGTCGATACGTCCAATAAGTGAGAAACGATTACTGCCGATAATACCGGGATTGGAGGGAATGATCTCCCATTCCACGTCTCCTGTGGGAATCATAAAAGGTAAGGGCGGATCTTTGGGGGTAAAAGTGTATTTGGCATTCGGTAGTACTTTGCTGTGTTCCGCCAGGTATGCCTCTATGGCTTTCTGTATGTTCTGGGCGCTAATAGTGATCCCTTGACGTGTAACCGTCACGGTCTCCGACCCGCTCCATTTGATTTCGGCCGGAGTCGTAACTGCCTTGGTAAGTTTTTGGACGATACTGTTGGTGTCGAGGACGATTTCTTGTCCGGCATCAGGGCTTGCGGCCACAGTCTGTCCAGCCAGCGCGTCTGCAAGTGTGGAATGAGTGCTTATATCTGCAATTTCTGCCAGGGTAATAGAAGCGCCAGAAACGGTGGCTGTTGAGCGGAAAGTGATGTCAAAAGCGTGACAAGGGAAAGCCTTCCCCAGAAACAGCAGAGTGATGAGCAAAAAAATGCTGTCAGTGGCTAGACCAGTTTTCCGGCCTTTACATCCGGTTTGTCGCTCATATTCTTCTTTCATGAATTATTGCTTCAAACTCCTGTCAACTAAACCAGATTGTTGGTTGTCTGCATCATTTCATCAGATGTCTGAATGGATTTAGAGTTAATCTCGTAAGCTCTTTGGGTGGTGATCATAAGGGCCATCTCTTCTACGATATTGACATTTGAGCCTTCAAGATAATTCTGGGCCAGGGTGCCATATCCATCGTCTCCGGGAATGGCGGTCTGGGCGGTTCCGGATGCTGCAGATTCCACAAAGAGATTGCGGCCTACGGCGGTCAGACCCGAATTATTGGTGAAGGTGGCGGTTTCAAAGGCGCCTATTTCGGTGCTGGTGTTGTCTGCTCCGATGATGGCGCTTACTATGCCGGTCTCGCCGATGGTAATTTGTCGGGAACCATCAGGGATGGTAATTGCCGGAAGAATCGGGTAGCCGTCCGAGGTGGTTATGCGGCCATCAACATCCCTTTTAAATGCCCCCGCTCTAGTGTAAGCAGTGGTCCCGTTGGGCATCTCCACCTGGAAAAAACCTGCGCCCTCGATGGCAACATCCAGTTCGTTGCCCGTCTGGATTATGTCACCTTCGGTGAAGATCTTCTGCACTGCCGACGGCCGGACACCAAGACCAACCTGGATACCGGTTGGCGATGTGGTGTCAGCAGAAGACTGACTTCCCGGCACCTTCATGATCTGATACATAAGATCCTGAAAATCAGCCCGGCTTTTTTTGAATCCCGTGGTGGTTACGTTGGCCAGGTTGTTGGCAATAACATCTATGTTGAGTTGCTGACTGTTCATACCGGTGGTTCCGGTCCAGAGTGAGCGAATCATTTTTTATGGTATCCTTTTAGGTTATGGGCACTCATTGCTATTTCAATTATGCCAGGCTACCCAGTTCATCCTGCTTCTGGCTGAGATCAGAGTAGCTCTTTAATACTTTATGATAGGTCTCAAAGGTCCTGAGGCTGTCAATCATCAGGGTCATTGCCTCGGTCATATTGACATTGGAGGATTCCAGGTTGCCAATGGCAAGGGTGGGTTCGGCAACAATAGTTTCCTGACCATCCGCTGGCAGGGAAAAGGTGGTATCTGCTTCCCGCTTCAGTTTGCTGGGGTCGTTTATTGTGACAACACCAACAGTGCCGACAACAGAGGTGCTGCCATCCCTCCCCATGATCGATATCTCACCAAGGCTGCTTACGGATATCTGATTGGTTGCGGTGTTGGGAATATTGATCGGGCCATTGGCCTGGTTCAGAACCTGGAGGCCATTACTGGTCTGCAGATTGCCAGTCTGGTCTAAGGTAAAGTCTCCGCGTCTGGTGTAGAGGATACCCTTAGGCCCCTGTACCTTAAAAAATCCATCGCCATGGATTGCCATATCAAGAGGATTGCCGGTCTCTGTGATCGGGCCAGGGGTGAAATCGGTAAAGTTACCTTTGGTGCGGCTGTAATTAATACCTTTAGTTTCTTCAGTCTGTTTGGCTCCCTGAAGCAGTGACTCAAAGCTGACACTTGTCTTTTTGTAACCTGCCGTGTTGACATTAGACAGGTTGGCGGCAATATTTGCCATGCTTTGTTCACGAGCAATGGCCCCGGAGAGAGCGCTGTATTTACCTGAGACCATAACAAGTTAGCAAGGGGTAAAGGTTGATTGAGGCTTGTGCTTATTTGTATTGTGTCTTTTATTTTATCGACAGGGACGACTTTATTCTTAAGTCAGGAGAACCGTGTCATTGTGTTTTTGCTGAGGGCGTGCCACTCTGATCAAGGTGACAAGCTGTGTGGCTTCATGCAGGGACAAGGAGAGCATCGATGCAATATCCTGAGCGCTCATGCCTTTCTCAGCCATGGACTGAATATAACAGTAGCGTTCTGGCGTGGCAGGGGAGTAACCCCGTTGCTGCAGGGTGAGACGGGGTTGCTGAAGCCTGGTGGTAAGCTCTGCCGTGCGTAGATTGTCATCAAAGATGTTGTTTGTTATCGGTTTATCCTTGATGTAACTTTCTGTGCCTGCGCAGCCGTTTTCCGGGCTGTTCAAAGTCGCCTGCGTTTTTGTAAGCAGTTTGTCTTTATTGCTCTTTGACCGCTTGAGCGTGATAGCCAGCACAGAGCTTATTGTACAGAACAGGACACCTGTCAACAGGATGGCCATATGGTATCTGGTCATTGGAGTTACTATCTGCAGAGTGGCGATGTGAAAGCTGGTCATAGAAGTAAGTTGCTAAAGTTAATTAAGGGTGTCTGATAAGTTATTTGTAACTAGTCACCTTGTTTCCCTGTTCCCCATCCTTATCTGAACTTTCGTCTTCAATTTGAGCAAAGCCTGACTGTGCAGTTGGGATATCCTTCCTTCTGAGACTTCAAGAACCTCGGCGATTTCTTTCTGGGTCAGTTCTTCGTAATAATAAAGCGAGATTACTAGTCGTTCCTTTTCAGAGAGCTCTTGCAAAATTCCTGCCATTATCTTTATTAATTCTTTATTCTCTAGTTGGTTAGCCGGGGTGTGGTCTGAACGTTGATCAACAAGGGAATCAATAAAAGCGGCTCCGTCTCCAGAATTATCCAGGGTTTCATTGAGACTGACGCAGCCGAGATGGCTGACCTCACCTAGAAGTTGCTGGTATTCATCCAAGCTGATATCCATGGCATGGGCCATCTCTTCTTCTTCTGGGCTCCTGCCAAGCTTGCGTTCCAGCATGATCATGGATCGGTTGAGTTTGTTCTGCTTTTCACGCAAAGAACGGGAAAACCAGTCAAGCTTGCGCATCTCATCCAGAATAGCACCTCGGATCCGGTATTCGGCAAAGGTTTTGAAGAGGATGTTTTTGGCAGGGTCGAATTTGTTGGCAGCATCAATCAAGCCCAGCATCCCGGCGCTGCGCATGTCATCCCTGTTCATAAAGGATGGAACCTGCGTGACCATCCTGCCTACCAGGATATCGACGAGATAGAGGTTGTCCCTGATCAACGTGGAATGATCTTTCAGAGGAGGTGTGTTCATATAGATCATGATCAGTTCCTGCCGCCAAAATCAAGAAGCTTTTTCCAGAAAAACTGGATCCCCCCTTTAGGCTCACAGGTGATCTGTTCGGAGCATAATGTGCCGGCAAGTTGGGTGAAGGCACTGGTGATCTGGGAAGAGGGATAAAGTTCAACGATTACTTTCTGTTTCCTGATAGCGTCAATCATTTGACGGTCCGCCGGGATTGAGCCCAGAAAATCAATGGAGATGTCAAGATAGCGATTGGAGACCATGGTCAGTTTCCGGTAAACATCCAGAGCCTCCTCGTCGTTCTGGACCTGATTAACCACCAGGTTGAACCGTTTTTCATGGTACTGAGTGGAGAGCAGTTTCATCAGGGCATAGGCGTCCGTGATCGCGGTGGGGTCGGGGGTAGTGACTACCAGAATCTCCTGAGCAGCAGTGTTGAAGTAGGTCACATTCTCAGAGATACCGGCCTCAGTATCAATCAGAACAAAATCAAAATCGTTATGCATCAGGTCCAGGCCATCAAGCAGTCTTTGTTTCTGGTGAGAGTCAAGGCGGGTGAAATTCTGGACACCGGATCCTGCCGGCAGAATTTTGACATTATGGGGACCTTCCACCAGAATGGCGCTCAGTTCCTGCTCACCGGAAAAAAAATGGTTCAGATTATATTTAGGGGCCAGACCAAAAACAACGTCAATATTGGCAAGCCCAAGATCGGCATCAAGGATCAGGACTTTTTTGCCCTGTCTGGCCAAGGCAACGGCGGTATTGGCAGTGACGGCTGTCTTGCCGACTCCGCCCTTGCCGCTGGTGATAGAGTAAACGCGTGTAGCCCTCTCTCTCGGGAAATCCTCAGCAGGAGACGTTGCGGCCCCCATCGAACGAAGTGTTGTTGCCTGGTCTGTCATTTCTTGCTTGTTATTGTTCATGGGTTGCTCCCTGTACAGGGGTCATTATAAGCTCAGCCACGAGTTCTCTGCTGGCAGGCAGTAGATCTTCAGGGACCCTCTGGCCGTTGGTAATCCAGGAAAAAGGTATACTGTCGTCTTTGTCATGCATCTGGATGTCGAGCATTACACCCAGAGTGGAGCATTCATCGGTCTTGGTGATGATGGTGTTATCGATCCCAAGTTGGCCAAATCTGTTGATGGCCTCAAAGAGTTCGGATCTTCTTGTTGTTGCTGAGAGGACAAGGTGTTTGTCGATTGCCAGATCTGCCCGAAGAAAAGTGGCAAGTTCTTCGATGCAAAGGGTGTCCCTGGGGCTCCGTCCCGCCGTGTCGATCAGGATAAGCTCTTTGTCGCTATGGCGTAATAAGGCCTGTTCCAGTTGCTCAGGAGTGATGACTACCTCTACGGGTAGATTCATGATAGTGCCATAAACCTTGAGTTGTTCAACCGCCGCGATTCGATAGGTATCGATAGTGATCAGGGCAATGGAGTTGGAAAAATGACTCAGGTAGTGGGCGGCGATCTTGGCCAGAGTTGTTGTCTTGCCAACACCGGTCGGGCCGACAAGGGCAATGCGACGCTGATCTTTCTCTTCAGAGAAGGGATGCGGGGCAACGTGAAGGAGGTCGCGGATGGCCTCTTGGAGTAACTCCTTGCGGGTCTGGATATTATTCCATGTCTCTTGTGAAGGCAGCATCTCCATGGTGCGTGCGCTTATTTTTTTCGCCGCAGTTTCACTGATCCCTTGAGTCAGAAGCATGGACAGAAGTTGAAACGTATTGTCCTTCTGGCAATCCGGGGTTTGTTGTGGGGGGGCAAAGGACGCTTTCTGTTCGGGATGTAGCTTCTCTTGTGGGCCAGTGCCGGCAGCGCCCATTCGGGATATTTCCATTCCAAGCTTTTTCACCATCTCTTTCAACTCATCAAGCTCACCCTGCATTTTCGGTGGCGCTTTACTGATCAAACCGGGCTTCTGGTGAGGAATGAAATTTGTTGTTTCGGCTTCCTGCAGGAGCTGGAACTGGGAATCATAGGTGATAGCCTGTCCTGTTTGTGACTTTGGTGGAAGTGTGTCATTACTCCACTGTGGAAAAGTTTTCTTTTGAGCTTGGACTTTCGGTTTGGTATCAGGCCAAGGCGTGTCGACCGCGGCCGTGATCTCCAGTATCGGTTTTCCTAAAATCCCCATCTTGCCGTTGCGGATAGTACGGGTAGACAGGATGAGGGCGTCCGGACCCAGAGTCTCCTTAACCAGTTTCAGGCCCGAGGCCATGTCTGTTGATTCAAAGATCTTAACTTGCATCAAGGGTCACGGTGCCAAGAGAACGGACTTTCAGGTTCGGGGTAATTTCATTATGGGAAAGCACCACAAGCGAAGGGTAATAGCGTTCAGTCAGTTTACGTACATGCGGCCTGATCTGGGGCGCGGAGAGTAGGGTTGGACGCTGACCGCCGGCAAAAAGGGTGATGGCCTTGCCGATGGAATCGAGAATATTCTGAGCTGTATGTGGATCTATGGCCAGGTAACTGCCGGATTCCTTGTGCTGAATGGATTTACTGATAGCGTCTTCTACCGGTTTGGCCAGGGTAATCAGAGGAATGGCACCATTTATGGCCAGTCCGGAACTGATGGCTCGGGCCAGGGCATGACGCACATATTCGGTAAGAACGTCAGGATCTCGGGTGACAGGGCCCCAGTCGGCCATGGTCTCAAGGATGGTGCGTAGGTCACGGATGGAAACCCCTTCTGCCAGAAGATTCTGGAGGACCCTCATGATGGTGCCGAGAGAAAGAATGGTGGGTACCAGTTCTTCCACCAGTTTTGGGTAGGTTTTGGCCAGATTGTCCAGCAGGTTCTGCACCTCCTGGCGGCCAATCAACTCATGGCCATGCTGCTTGATAATCTCACTGATATGGGTAGCCATAACCGTGGTACAGTCAACGACTGTGTATCCGGCAATCTGGGCCCGCTCTTTCTTATCCTCGGTAATCCAGATGGCTGGCAGACCAAATGCCGGCTCGGTGGTGGCAATACCTTTAATCGTTTCGGTTACCATGCCTGGATCCATGGCCATATAATGGCCGGGTAGCATCTCGGCTTCAGCGACCTTGATTCCTTTCAGTGCCAGGGTGTACTGATTGGGATTGAGTTGGAGATTGTCCTTGATATGGACGGGAGGCACAATAAAACCGTTGTTTATGGCGAACTGTTTACGGATGGATTGGATGCGGGTGAGCAATTCCCCGTTCTGGGCTGAATCGACAAAGGGGATCAACCCGTAGCCTACTTCCAGTTCCAGTAGATCCACATTGAGCATCTCTTCATAGTTCTCAGCTGCTGGCATGGGGGCTTCTGTGGGCTTCTCGGCAACGATCTCGGCTGCGGTCTCGCGTTTTTTCTTATCCAGTTGCCAGGCCATCAGTGCCAGGGAACTGGCTGTGAGCATAAAAGGAATAAAAGGAAAACCGGGAATGAGGGCGAAAATAAGGAGTAGCCCGGAGACCACCCAAAGGGCGATGGAATAACGGCTGAACTGTATTTTGATGTCGGCGCCGAAGTCACTGTCTCCAGCGGATCTGGTGACGAGCAAGCCGGCGGCGGTAGAGATGATGAGAGCCGGAACCTGACCTACTAGGCCATCACCCACGGTGAGGATGGTATAATTTCTGGCGGCCTCGGCCATGGGCATGCCTTTTTGCAAGACACCAATAATAAAGCCGGCACCGATGTTGATCAAGGTGATAATGATACCGGCAATGGCATCCCCCTTAACGAACTTGGAAGCACCATCCATGGCTCCGTGGAAACTGGCCTCGGCACTGATTAACTCCCGTCTTTTTCTGGCATCGGCTTCATTAATGAGTCCGGCGTTAAGATCGGCGTCAATGGCCATCTGCTTGCCAGGCATGGCATCCAGAGTGAATCTGGCCGCAACCTCGGCCACACGTCCGGCACCTTTGGTGATAACCATAAAATTGATCAAGACCAGGATGGCAAAGACCACCACTCCAACCACATAGTTTCCGCCCACGACAAACTGGCCGAAGGATTCAATGACTGCTCCGGCCGCGGCAGGCCCCTCATCTCCATGCAGGAGGATCAGCCTGGTGGAGGCCACATTGAGGGCCAGACGGAACAGGGTGGTGGCAAGCAGGACAGCCGGAAAGATTGAAAAATCCGTAGCCCTGACCGTATAGAGGCTGATGACCAGAATTAATAAGGCGACGGTGATATTGGTGGAAAGAAAGAGGTCGAGCAGGATCGAAGGCAGGGGGATGATCATGATCATCAGAATTGAGACCATGCCCACTGCCGCCATGATATCAGTGCGCTGCAAGAGGATTTTCCAATGCAGTCCACTGAGTATCTGTTGTTTTGCTGTCAGTTCCATTATATGAATTGTTTTTGGATAGTCTCTAGACGGTCATCTGGACCCTTTCAATTACAACAATCTAAGAAATTATTTGGGGCTCTTGCCTTTGAGTGAATAGATATGGGCCAGAATCTCAGCCACTGCCTTAAACATCTCTTCCGGAATAGCAGCTCCCAAATCAAGTTTATGCAATAATCGGGCCACAGGAGGGTTTTCGATCAAAGGAACGTTGTTCTCTCTGGCGATCTCCCGGATACGCATGGCTACAAAATCTGCGCCTTTAGCGACAACGATGGGAGCGGCCATGGCTGCAGGGTCATATTTTATGGCCACTGCAAGATGGGTCGGATTAGTGATAACCGCATCGGCCTTTGGAACTTCTGCCATCATCCTTTTCTTTGCCATCTGTTGTTGCAGGGCTCTGATCTGGGCCTTGATGTGAGGATCACCTTCGCTTTCTTTGAATTCCTCTTTTTGTTCCTGTTTGGTCATCTTCAGCTTTTCTTCCATCTCCCAGCGGACATAAAGGAAATCAATGAAGGCCAGGAAAATGAGCAGAGCGCAGACCTTTGACAGAATGAGGGCTGCTGTCTTGGCCAGAAAGATCATGGTGGCACTGGTGCTGGTATCTACCAGGATCAATGCCTCGTTGAACCTGGCCAGTATAGTGGAGTAAGCAATCCAGCCGATAAGTGTGACCTTGGCAATGGACTTGAAGATTTCAATCAGGGAGCGTTTGGAAAAGATACGGCCCATGCCGGTAATAGGATCAAGTTTACTGAAATCAGGCATAAGGGGTTTAGCTGTGAGCAGCCAGCCAAATTGAAAAAAGCTGGAGAAAAAGCCAATGATCAGGACCAGTAAAAAAAATGGGGCCAGCAGAAGGCCTACTTCCTTGACGATATGAATGGATAGCCCTGTTGTGGCAGAGGGGGTCCCCTGAAATTGTTCGGCGGACTTCCAGATTGAGCCTACCAGGGTGGTAAGTCCATTCCAGAAGTGGGGCATGTAAGCGAGCCAGAAAAGGAGAGCCAGGCTGAAGAGGGCGGCCGTCTGGACCTCTTTGCTCTGGGCAATCTGACCTTTTTGGCGGAAATCTTCCCTTCGCTTTGCTGACGGGTCTTCTGTACGTTCTCCCCCGGTAGGGGCTTCTTCGGCCATGGTTTATAAATAATCTTATTGTAAAATTTTTCCCTGCAGAGGCGCTGAGGCACAGAGCAAAACTTATTTATTCAGCTCTGTGTCTCAGCGTCTCGCGAGAAATCAGTTTTTTATAGAGTTGTGCGCTATTGGTTTCACAGATATTGCAATATTGTGAGAATGCGCTCCCCCATCGCGTCAAATTCCCGTCTTAAAAGGCTGGTGATCATGTCAAGAGTCAAAGCAATGACAATAAAAGAAGTACCGATATTCAGGGGGAATGAGAGGAGAAAAACATTAAGCTGAGGAAAGACCCGAGCCAGGATACCGAGGATAAGTCCTGAAAGGAGGAGGACAACAAGGACAGGAGCGCTGAACTGGACAGCCAGGGTAAACATCCTTGAGGTGAGCTCCATAAGATAAGGAATGGCCTCTCCTGAGAGATTGAAATTACCGGGAGGCAGGAGCTGATATGATCTGGCGGCGGTCTTGATGAAGATATGATGACCGTCGAGGGCCAGGAAAATAAGAATTGCAAAGACGTTTTGGAACTGGGAGATCAGAGACACCTGGTTCTGATGTTGTGGGTCAAAGACATTGGCAGCGGCAAAGCCCATCTGATAACCTATAATTGTTCCGCCAAACTCAACTGTGGTAAATATCAATCGAGACATAAGACCAAGAAGCAGGCCAAGGAGCGTCTCGTTGATGGTGAGCAGAAGAAAGGAAATTGGTTCAAAGCTGATCGTTGGCAAACCGGGTGAGAGGATAGGGAAAAGAAGCAGAGAGATGGTGAAAATCAGGGCGACCTTGATTCTTGTCGGGGTCTGATTGCCGAAATAGATTGGAATGGCGCCGATGAATCCCGCGACTCTGGCCGTACAGATTAGAAAAATCTGAAATTGATGAACAGGGATTAGCTGGAAATCCACTGGCGTTCCGCGCTGTTATTAAAATCTGGCTATGGACTCAAAAATGCCCATAGTAAAGGCGATCATGGTGTGCATGATCCACGGGGCAAAGATGAGTAGAGAGAGAAAGACAACAACGATTTTGGGGATAAAGGTCATGGTCTGTTCATTGATCTGAGTGGCTGCCTGGAAGATGGAAACAAGTAGACCGATAATCATCCCGGACAGCAGCATGGGCGCAGCGATCATGAGGGTGGTCTGGATAGCCTTTCTGGCAATATCAATGACAAATTCAGGAGACATGGGGCACTCTTAAATTTTAAGTTTTTGACTGAGCTGCGAAGGGCTCGTCAATTCTTTGCTAAGTATTCAGCTTGTTAACAAATCAAGACTGATCATGTGAGTAATATTGTAAAACAACTCGTTATTCTGGTTTGTGCAAAATGGTTATATTATTTAAAGCTTTGAACCAACGAGCCGACAATCAGTCCCCATCCATCTACCAGTACAAAGAGTAACAGTTTAAAGGGCATGGAGATGATGACCGGCGGCAACATCATCATGCCCATGGACATGAGGACCGAGGCGACTATCATATCAATGACCAGAAAGGGGACATAAATCATAAATCCCATTTGGAAGGCCCTTTTCAGCTCAGAAAGCATAAAGGCCGGGATCAGGGTCATGGTGGGGATATCATTCTGATCAAAGGGTTTGTTGTTCAGGGTGATGCCGGCCAAAAGGGTCAGCTCTTCTTCTTTTACCTGTGAAAACATGAAGGTGCGCATGGGGATAATGGCATTTTCCAAGGCCTGTTCCTGGGTGATGTTCTTTTTCATGTACGGTTGCAGGGCCTTCTCGTTGATGGTGTTGAAGGTAGGTGACATGATAAAAAATGAAAGGAACAGGGACAGTCCGATGATGATCTGGGTGGGCGGCATGTTCTGGGTGCCCATGGCCTGACGGATAAAACCGAGAACAATAACGATCCGGGTAAAGCAGGTGGTCATGAGCAGGATGGCCGGGGCAATCGAGAGGATGGTCAGGACAAAGAGGACCTGGATAGCTGTTGATACCTGTTCCGGGGTGTTGGCATCAGCTACCCCGAAGGTGATGGTCGGCAGGCCGACAGCGGCGCCTGCGGATGGGAGAAGCAGGCCTGTTCCCAGTATCAGTCCGCTGGTTAGTAGAGTGTGTGACCGTTTAGTGAATGCTGTCATCTTCAAGGATACCTTTATCTGATGCTGCAGCCGCAAGTGTTGTGGCAAAGTTTTTTTTATCCACTGGTTCAATAGCGGCAATCAGATTGATCTTGTCATTTCCCAGTCCCAGAAGAAATTCCTGGTCACGGACTTTAATCAAACAAAGTGATTTCTTGGGCATCAGATGACGCATCTCAATAATGGTGATGACACCCTTACCGCTACCAGCATTCAGGAAAGAAAGTTTTTTTTTGGCCAGGGCATAAACAATAAGAAGGACACCAAAGACGATGAGCAGTCCCCAGAACAGTCTGAGCATCGCGGAAAACGAAAAGGGCGATCCTGTCCCGGCAAAGGCCCAGGTTGCTGACAGACAGAAAATAATGAGGGCTAGGATGAGGCGCATGTGAGGTCCAACTCTTCTTGCTTACCCGAGATTTTCGATGCGATCAGCTGTGCTGACCACATCTGTTAGCCTGATACCGAATTTGTCTCCTACCATTACCGCTTCCCCTCTGGCAATGAGGCGGGAGTTGACGTAGAGGTCTAAAGGTTCCCCTGCCAGTTTGTCAAGTTCGATGACATAGCCCTCTCCCATCTTCAAAAGATCGCGAAGCAGGATTTTACTGCGTCCCAGTTCAACGGAGATCTGCAAAGGGACATCGTAAAGAAATTCAAGCCCACGGTTACTCCCGTCTTTACTGTGTGACGTGGTTGAGTACTGTTTGTGAATTCCTGAATTTGTCGGGATGGGTTGATCGTCTTGCAGGAGTTCTTTTAGTTCTTCAGGGTCTGGCTTTCCGTTCATCGTATTCACATTTGTTGATTTTATGGTTTGTTTCTTGAGATTATACGCTCAGGCATTGTTGTGTATACCAGGCGATTATCTGTAAGCACCGGTCAGGCTGATTGCTTTCTTTCCGGCGTGCATTCCTGGTCTTGCAAAAAATTTTATATTGTCTTCAATGAGTACCTTCAACGGGGTGTTGGGGTCATAATCCAGTGGGATAATATCACCTTTTTTAAAAGAAAGGACCTTGTGCAGGGGCAAGGTTAACGTACCGGATTGAGCAATGATCGTGGTTGGCATTTCCAGAATTTCATCAATGATGCGTTCGGACCATTCACTGAAATTGCTGGTTCTGACGGAGAGTAGATCTTTGAGCCTCTCTCTGAGTGGTTCCAGGGTAGCTACGGGGAAAAGCATCTTTAATTCACCGGACAGACTTCCAATTTGAACCATGAAACGACAGATAAGAACCTCCGAATCGGGGTCGGTGATAGAGACCAGTCTGGGGTTATTCTCAACCTTGATGAGTGAAGAATGGAGATTTATTAAGGGGGTCATGGCCTTGGTCAGATTTTCACAGGCCTTGGTCATTACTGATTTTAGGATATTAAGTTCAATTGTCGTCAGTTTGCGATCCAGTTTTATAGGGTCAATCTCACTGGATGCACCCAGCATGATCTCGATCATGGTGAAAGAAAGCTGTTGATCAAAAATTAATAAGGAACCATATTTTAACGGCTCAAGATTAAGTACTCCTATGGCCACGGAATTTTTTTGATCGGTCATGAACTCGTGGAAAATGGCAGATTCTATGTCGATACGAGTGATGGTGAAGGTTCTCTGTAGTTGATTGGTCAGTGAAATAGAATAGTTCTGGGCAAAAGAATCGAGGATGATGTCAAAATTGGGAATCCGCAGTTGGTGGCTGCTTTTATTAGATATATGAAATAGGTTGATTGCTTCGGCGTTGGAAAATTTTGCCGTTTGCTCAGGGCCTGTTGCATCGGTGGCAATTTGACCTTCTTTGATGGCACAAAGTAGATCCGCAATTTCTTTTTTGGAAAGGATTGGTTCCACTGCTGTCCCCGAGTGATATATAGATGATTGGTAATTTCGCAGTTTGTTGTAACGAGCAGGTGGATAGTAAGTAGGTACCGTTGAAAATCGGTGAAACTACAGGCTGTCCAGCTCAGTAGCCATACTTATTGGACCACAAAATCTGTGAAGTAAATTTCTTTAACCTGGCCGTTTCTGAGGATCGAATTAATTTTACTGGCCAACTCAGCCTTAAGCTGCTTTTTTCCTTGCAGATCCTGCAGCTCTTCATAGGTTTTGTTGCCAATGAGCAGGAGGATGCTGTCGCGAATCTGAGCCATACGCTGAGTGGCTTCTTCCTTGGCCAGATCGTTACCGGTTGCTTTTGTGTCTTTATCTACCACTGTCGGATTATTGACGAGCTCAATGGTTAAGGAGGCTTTGACATAGTGCCTGTCCACTTCACTGATGATATTGACAATAAATTCCTTTATTTCAATCATAGGGCCAATGGCTGCGGGTGGATTCAAGCCTGGCACTTGCACGGCAGCCTCCGACTTCTCCGATGACTCTTTACTTGAGTCGCTTTTTTTCAGCAGAAAGAAGGCGGTGACACCGAGAATGATGATGAGCAGCAGAGCTGCTC
>JAQVER010000141.1 GCA_028697885.1 Desulfocapsaceae bacterium | reverse complement strand
CACTCTTTACTTTTGGCATTTCAAGAGTTACCGGATAATCGGCGGTACTTTTCCAACGACCGGAAAAACTGCCGGCGGAATAATATCCCCGCTGTTGCCCTTCAAAATAGCCGGATTGAGTTGAGTTACTCTGTTGCAACCAATCATCCACCCAACCAGCTTGAGCAACTTGAGCCGAAATTGGAAATAACAAACTCACGGATAAAGCGAAGATCATCTTTTTCATTATCGTTCCCTCCAGGGCTGTTCTTCTGTCTCTAAAATTGCATCAGGGTCAAGTGCGCCGCCTTTCTGGTAATCATACGTCTGGAAGGTATCAATGCTTGTTTCACCTCCCAGATAGCGGATGGCCTGATACAGTTTCCGCTCCAGTTCCGATTGAGCTACTACCCCGACTGATATCGGCATGAATTGTTCTGTCCCGTCTTTGATGAGAATCATGGCTGGGGTGGTAGTGATGTTAAACCGAGCCGCCAAAGTGGTGTGCTGGCCAATATCAATGGGTTTGATTTGCCAGCCGTATTTTTCCACAAAATAAGTGAGGATTGCCGCTTGCTTGTCACAGAATCCGCAGCCCTGGCCTACAAAAAACAGCAAGGCATGATCTTCACGAGCAGCCAGAATGGTGCTGGATATTTCCTTTTGTTGCTCCTGTACCCTGGCCGATATACCAGGTGTTGTTGTCGGATAAACCTGATTGATATTGAATTTATCGCTGTATTTTTGAGTGACGAATTTTGTGGCATTGGCATAAGCCAGAGCCTTCCGCCGAGCTACATCCTGCATAATCAGATATTCCAGGATGTTCTTCTCATTCGGGGCTTGTACTGCTTTTTTCTGCACTCCATTCAACAACCCTTGAAATTCGTCTGGATGTAAATTCCAGATGTCGTGGATGGTGTACCTGTCCATTGACGGGTTTTTAGTCTCGAATACCTTGGGCCCGGCCTCTCGTGTTATTGTCGAACTTTTAAGGCTTGCAGATTCCTCCGGAATTTCTGGAGGAGGATCGTGATACCAGAACCAGCCTTCTTTGGCGGTTTCATAGAAAGCAGGTTCCGGCGAAGGGATCTCTTCGGCCAGGGCCTTTGTCGTCATGGTGATAACCAGAAGCCAGCAACACAGCCAGCTACCAATAATCCCGTTACTAAAGCCGGCTACCAAAGCGGTAAGGCCTTGTGAAGAATCTTATCTGCATCAACAAATCCAAAATATTTGCTGTCGTAACTGCGGGGGTTCGTGCCGATCATGAAAAAGGTTTTTTCCGGCACAATCCCTGAAAAATGAAATTGCGTCAAAGGACGCTTGAGGCTGTCAGCCTTCAAAGCCTTGCCGATAAAAACACCCTGGCAGAAGAATTGCCCCTGAGTATCATGGGTCAGCATTTCACCTGGAGCACAGCCGACTTTTTTTATCAGCCGGTCGAGGTCTTTGTTCAGCATAGGCTTGGCATGTTTCTCCACTTCCTCTTTGTTCCCTTGGAAGACGAGATAATCCCCATTTTTGATTTTATCCCGATTGAATCCTGTCATGAAAAAAAGGCGATGATCGAGTGAGTCGCTGATTGCCACAATGAGTCGTCCAGGGAGGAATGACCCCAGCAACAAGGCAGCCAGAAAAACCATTGCCACGGTTTTTTCCCAGCGAGTTAATCGGAAGAGAAGGCTGGTCAACCAGCTATTTTGGAGAAATCTCATTACCATTTCGTACCACTACATCTTTTAACAGTATGACATGTCTGCTTTTTTCTGCTTCTGCATTGAGAATAGCTTCTGTCCTGTCCAAGTTTGATTTGAATTGCTCTTCCGTCATTTCACCTGCTTTTATCAAAGCCGTTTGCTCCCGCAGATAGCCCTTGAGGTCAAAGGTCAAAACCTTTTGGGCAAGGAACTGGTCGTATCCCCAGATCGCACCAACAACGATCAGAATCGTGATGACGATTATTTCCAGATAGCCAGGAGTTGTTTTTGCTGAGTTACTGTCCGACATGCTTGTGTTCACGCTGTTTCATTTTTTCCGTTATTGACGATCAACTGCGTGTGTACGCACGCGCGCATTTTTTTTATTTTTTATATTTAAATATATAGATTACCGGCCTGTGAGACCGGTAATCGGGGGTAATACCGGTCCCATAGACCGCTATCGGATACATTGCCGGTCGCACAGACCGTTATCCTGATACCGGTACCATAGACCGGTGTTGCCATAATACCGGTCCCATAGACCGCTATTATAAAAATTCCCGGTCTCACAGACCGGTATTACGAATCCGGTCTCTATGAGCGGTGTACATATAACACCGACCATTATGACCGCTATAAGGAAACCCCGGCCAATATGACCGAGATTGAGACTGCTATTGTGGTTCATTTTCTGAAGATTCTGCCATTCGTTGCCGCAAAAATTCTCTCGTTTTCGGGTCATTTATTTTTTCAAGATGGTAATCAATGTTATTCTGTGTGTTCTCACCTCCCTGATTGATTTGGATGTTCATGTTTATGGTGTCAATATGCACAATCTGTCCGCATGACTTGCCGGTCATAAGAAAGTTCTTAAGCTCCGCCCTGGCAGCATTGATACAATTTGGAATATAATCCCATGTGGCTATAGCTACCGGACGTCCAGTAGTATCAGACATCTCGATTTTTTCACGTAAGGTATAGATATTGTTTCGTCCGATCTTTTGTTTTGAAATGTATCCATGCTCCTCCAGGATCTCCAGAGATCGACGCACCTGCTTGTCAGAAATTCCGCTTTTTTTACAAATGAACTCCAAGGATGGAAAGGCCTGACCTGTATTGAAATCGGTGTATCCCTTGATCACGATATAGACAGTCAAGGCATACGCTCCTATCTTGGCGATATCTCCGTTAACAATCATAGCTCTGAATATGTGAAACCAAGTTGTCTCTGCTTTGAAAATTTCTTCATGGCCTGACTTGCTGCCTTTTTTAAATTTCTGGTCGCTCATTATTTTTTCCTGATCTTGGTTGTCAAAGCAGTTAGACTTGGGCTTTTGGCTTCCTGAGTAACTGTTTCCAAGAGGGTAATGATGCCCACATCGCCTTGAAGCTGAAAAACTTCATCGCCTCTGGCATAGATCAGGGTGGGGACTTCGGTAATCTGGTACTGTCTAAAGAGGGCTGGCTTGATCGTAATGGGAACTTTGAGCTTGTCACATCGTGCTTCTGGTTTATCCTCGCAGGTGGTATCTTTTTTGAGAACCTTGCTCCACCATTTTATTCTCTCTTTTTTGTGCTTTTTATCCCTGCCGCCTACCATTCCCATCATGACGGGCACGATCTCAGGCACTCCATCGAGATAGGTCATGTACCCCTGAAAAGATGATTCAGGTATGGAGCTCGACAGGAAAAGATAAATCTTTTCAGAATCAGCAAGGATGCCTTTTTCCTGCTCCTTTTTCTCTTTCTTTGCCCTTGGTATAAAAAGGTCTGCCTGTCCTTGTTCGTAACATTTCACCTTGTCCTGAAATTCCTGGGAACGATAAACGGCATTCGTCTCTTCAGCGGCCTTTTTCCCTGCTTCGCTATGCTTGTTTTCAGGGATGGTTATGGTCTTGGCCAGTTCTCTGGCCGTATCCATAGCATTTCTGATTGCTTTATCGTCAATTGCAGCCTGTTCCCTGGCTTTTTCCAAGAGAGTCGGTGGCAAAGCAGGGACAGTCTTATCAGAACAAGATTCAGCGCCTTGCACCGATAAGGCCGATAAGCCGACAATCATTCCGGCCAGCATGATGAAAGAAATTTGTCTTCGCATATCATTCGCAGCAAGTGCAACAGAGAACCTTCCTGAATACCACCCAGAGAAATTCATCATTTGAGCCCTTCATCCCTTGATATGGCGGATTAAGGCCGGAATCATAAAACTTGGATGCTGTGCCGATGAGATAGGTGGCCCGAAGATCGGGCCTGGCCGTGTGCATCTTGTAATGGTCCTTTCTCCAGATCGGCGTGTACTCGCAGCCACAAATAGGAGACGGGTCGCAGAGCATGAATAGACGATTCAGCTTGAAGATCAGCCGTGCCGCTACCGTGTTACTGGCCTGAACGATATTGTCGTTGTCCACATGGCCGCTTACGGGATAGGTTGACCCGCTGCTCCCAAGACACCAGGGCATCCAACCAAATGACAAACCCAGATTGGTATAAGCCGCATCTGTCATGCAAAGCATTTGCATGTTTTTATTGGCGAATAATGCAGCTTCTGGAGTGATAGTGACTGCAAGCTCATCGTCCTGCCACATTGAATCAAATTCAGTCCACCAACCTCCAACATCGCTATTCTCACAAGGGTTTCCATCCAGCATCGAAAAAATAAACGCATGTGCCTGGAAGAAGGTTGACTCATCGGCAATAGATATAGCATCCGAAGACTTGTTCTTTCCGCCTAATACGTCATCAATTGAACCCTCGGCGTCTCCACCAGACCCCGTAAACGGAGAATAATTGGCTACTGTTACCGTATCTATGAATAATGACGGATCCCAATATTCGTAAATCTCACCTTCCTCGTAAAAAATTGGTGGAGGTCTGGGGCAGATACAAATCCCTAAAAACTTAAAGTCCATATCATCCCAGTTTATATCCGTACCCGGGTTCCATGAATCGCCTGATTTAAGGACACCAGCAAGGGCTGGAGACGCAGAAAACAAGAGCACTAAGGCCAGCAAGTATTTATTCATCAATCCTCACCTCCTGCACCATCATCTTTTTTCCATTCTGGGTAATCACGCAAGGAGCAGCGGTGAGTTGCAGCCGATCAGCTATGGTTTTGGTCAGATAAAAGACTGGCCGGTCTAATTGCTTTATCAAGGGAGCGGCAAATCCTGCGGAAATCAGCAATTTGATTTGACGATTTTTGTAATAGGGTGACTTCTCAAACCATTCCACTTGCTTTGCGTCCTCACTGTTGATGACCACCAATCCATCGGGTAGAGAAACATAATCCAAAGGGTTCCAGGTAAGCCCTCGCTGGTACATGATCTCCCCATTTTCACCAGGGATGTCGTGATCTAAGGTGTAGGTCATATCAACTAAAAAGGTCCGGGCTCTCTTGGCTGTAGGCAGGGCATAGATGTCTTTTGCCTGGTAGTTCTGCCTGTGCTCCTCCATGACCTTTGCCAGCTTTTCATAGTCAATGCCGGCCTTGATCTCTGCAACCAGGTCCGGCTCCACTATGGGATAGGTCGTCCCAATGGTGCCAAGATTTTTTGCATAGACAGGAGAGGCCAGCAGAAGGCCACAAATGAGGATGAGAATAAAAAGCTTACAGTTGACCATCTTTCCGTAACTCGACCATTTCCAGGATGGCCTCATGATAGGTCATGCCGGACTTGACTCGCTCTTCGATCATGGCGATTTCAGAAGCCTTGGAGGTGTAGATAAAATAGGCGTAATCGTTGACTATCAAACGAGCCGGGCCAATTCCAAAGGGAGTGTCAAAGAAGATTTCTGAGTAATACGGAGGATTGGACTTGATGCTTTTCAAGAGCTTCATGGAAAATTCATCGTAATCAATCAACTTCAGGTCTTTTGCCTTATCAAAAGCAGGAGATTCCAAAAAGATTTTGAAGGCCGAGTTGTCTTTGATTACAGTCCCAACTTCACCAAACAAATCAAGATCAAGAATGGATTGGGTGATAATCATAAAACTACCTGAGTATTTTCTGGCCCTGCGGTAGCCCTCATTTACAACTGGAGCCAGCATTGAGGACTTATCCAGAAACTGCCATGCTTCATCGAAAATAATCAGCCGATGCCGTGACCTATCTGAAAGGT
>JAQVER010000062.1 GCA_028697885.1 Desulfocapsaceae bacterium | reverse complement strand
CTCCGGCGATGTCAGCGGTGATATGAGTACCAAAGCCACGGCCTTACTGGCGATTGGCGATCAGGCCCTGCGTCTGGTGGGAGATCCTCAGTTTCCCTATCAGCTTGATCTGGGTGCGGTGTGGCAGCATCATACCGGGTTGCCCTTCGTTTTTGCCGTTTATGCAGTGCGGGAGGATTTTTGCCGGAGAGACCCTGAGACCCTGGCCCTGATTCATCGGGAACTCGTTTGCTGCGTTCAGGAAGGGCGGCAGAATCTTGAGGCCATCTGCCAGGTGGCAGCTCCGAGGATTCCCATGCACCCTGATGAATGTTATGTCTATCTGCGGGCCATCGAGTATGATCTGGGTGCGGAAAAACAACTGGCCCTGGAAAGGTTTTTCCGCTATCTGATAGATCGGGGCGAGGGCTCGGCACAATCGCTGCCCTTGAAGATAGTTGAAAGTTAAAGGTGGAAAGATGAAGGACAAAAGTGGAGATTGCAGGTAATGGGAAACAGGCAGGTACCAAAAAAAATCCTGGTGGCAGTGACTGGCGCCTCGGGCATGCTTTATCTCCAGTCCTTTCTGACAGCCATTGCCGGGCTTGATCTGGTAGTGCATGGCATCTGCTCCGAGGCGGGGCAGAAAGTGCTCGGACTGGAAAAGGGGATAAGCCCGCAGGACTTGCCGGCGGTCAGCACCTGGTTCGACTGCCGTGATTTTGCCGCACCTCCGGCCTCCGGTTCCAGCGGCTATGATGCCATGCTGGTCCTACCCTGCAGTATGGGAACCCTGGCAGCCATTGCCGCCGGGATCTCGGCCAACCTGATTCAGCGTTGTGCCGATGTGATGCTCAAGGAACGGAAGGATCTGGTACTGGTGGTGAGAGAGACCCCCTTCAACAGGACGCATCTCAAGAATATGCTGGCGGTCCATGATGCCGGGGCCATTATCTGTCCGCCTATGCCTGGCTATTATCTGCAACCTGCCAGCCTGGAAGAGGCCGCCGATACCTTTTCCTGGCGGCTTGCCGATCAGATTGGGCTCGACATCCCCGGCCGGCGGCGCTGGGGCAGAGAGGAATAAAAAATGTGGAAAAAGATAGCTGTTCTCCTGGAGATGGTGAAGTTCAAACTCACAATCTTCGCCATGCCTTTTGCCTTGATGGGGGCCTTTCTGGCAGGACGTGGTGTGCCGGATGGATTGACTTTTCTGTGGATTGTCCTGGCCATGGTGGGGGCCAGAACCTGCGCCATGGGTTTTAACCGGATTGTAGACCGCCGTTTTGATCGCGCCAACCCCCGGACGGCCGCGCGGGCAATACCGGCAGGGGAGGTGCATCTGGTGGAGGCCTGGGCCATGGTGATTCTGGCCGGGCTCCTTTTTTTCTTTGCCTGCTATAACCTCAACGAGCTGACCCTGAAGCTGGCGCCCCTGGCCCTCTCCCTGACCCTTTTTTATTCCCTGACCAAACGCTTTACCTCGTTCTGCCATCTGGTGCTCGGTGTGGCCCTGGCCTTTTCACCCCTGGGCGGTTGGGTGGCGGTGTCGGGAACCCTCGCAGATTTCCCCTGGGTGCTTTCCCTCGGTGTCCTTTTCTGGGTGGCTGGCTTTGATACCATCTATGCCTGTCTGGATGCGGATTTTGACAGGCATGCCGGCCTTCATTCCCTGCCCTCCCTTTTAGGGCGCGAAAATGCCTTCAGGCTGGCGATAGTCTTTCATCTCCTGGCCTTTATCCTCTTTGTTCTGACCGGGGTGCAGGCCGATCTCAATATCTGCTATTATATCGGTATCGTGCTTACTGCCGCGGTTCTGTTCTATCAGCATCTGGTGGTCAACCCCAGGGATCTGTCCCGAATCCAGGGTTCCTTTTTTTCTTTGAACGGAGTGATCAGTCTCACCCTTTTTGCTGCAACCTGGCTGGCCCTGTTGACTGAAAGAGGGTGAAACCGTGGCAAGATTCTGTGGGACTTTTTTCTGTATATTCGGCCTCTTTTTTAGCGTGATTGCTGCTGTGGCGGCAGAAGTGCCTCCCCTCGGGACGCCTGATCCCGCACTGCTCTGTTCCGCGTATAGTGCTGATGAGACCTTTCGCTACGATCTCTCCTGGAGCGGGGGAATAAAAATTGGTGAACTGCGTCTGCGGATAAGCCGTACTGCTGGTGACCGGGATAGTTTTGAAATCCATGCCCGGGTTACTACAGATAGTGGGGCCTTCCATTTTTTTTATCCGGTTGATGACACCTTCGTCACCCGGGTGCAGGGGGAGCAGCGCTTGCCGGTCAAATATGAAGTGGAACAGAAAGAGGGCCGCAGTTACCAGGCGCATCGTCTGACCCTTTATGATCAGGTGGCAGATATCGTCCGCTATCGGAAAAACGATGAACTGGAGAAACAGTTTCCCGTGGCTGGGGAGGTGCATAATGAGTTCTCATCATTTTTCTTCACCCGGGTACTGCCCTTTGATCGGGACAGCTCTGTTATTGTACCCACCTTCGCCGATGAAAAACGGCATGAGGTGGTGGTAACTCCTCGGAAGTGGACCCATTTAGAGGAAACATTGCTGGGTCCGGTGAATGTGATTGAGGTCCTGCCCCGTATGACCTTTAAAGGTTTATATGACAAGAGCGGAGATACGGTGATCTCGTTTACCGATGATGCCTGCCGGGTGCCGGTACGAATACGCTCGAAGATCCTGATTGGCTCGCTCGACGCGGACCTTGTCTCGTATCACGGTTTTTCCTGTGGCCGGCGTTGGGATCTGGATAAAAAGGTCTTGAGAATCAGCGGAGATTGAGAAAGGGCATGTAGAGGCAAGCTGACTGAGACAGGGTGATATCCGGGCCGTACTGCTTACGCCCGGATATCGATGATTCTGCCGGTTGCGGCGTCGGTGGCTGATGCCGGTGCGGGGATTGCTGTCGGGCTTTGCATATTCTGGCTGCTTGCCGTACTTTCCAGCGACTTTTGCAGAAGCTGTAAAGCCAACTCCGGTTGTTTGTTGGCATATGCTAAAACAGATAAGCCACTCTTGGCGCTAATTCCTTCCATGGTAACTCCTCCTTTGTTTTTTTATAAAATAGATTGTTAGAGGCCATTTGTCAAAGGCCTGATGAAAAAAATGAGAATGTTTCATAACTGGGCGTTATCCTTGTTCTCCTTGCATGAATATGGAGCCCCTCGTGTACCTTCCTTCAATTTTAATGAAAGTGGTGGCTGCCGGGCAAAACAGCTTGCACCATGAGATCTTGCCGATAATACAAATTTAATGCTGTCAGTTTGTAAGTCGTCTGTATTCGTAACGCTTGAGAATCATTTAAAGATCAGGGGTAGCAATCAGTCTGGTCACTTCCGGTTGATTTTCAGAGTTATATTTCGCTGGCGTTGAACGAAAAAGTGTTTATATTATTTCCCATTTTATACCCTTGGATAAACAGGGGGCATGATGTGAAATTTGCAATAACTGCATGAAGAATTTATTCTAATGATAAGGAGAGGATAATGAAACTGATTCTGTTGGGCGCCCCTGGCGCTGGAAAAGGCACCGTCGCCAAATTGTTGACCGCAATCGATGGCTCTGTCCAGATTTCCACTGGCGATATCCTGCGTGGTGCTGTTCAGGCTGGAACCGATCTGGGCAAAGAGGCCGAGGGCTTCATGAAACGTGGTGATCTGGTACCTGATTCCCTGATCATGGGGATCATGGAAAAAAGATTGCAGGAGCCTGACTGCGCCAAGGGTTTTCTTCTGGACGGTTTTCCCCGGACCATTCCTCAAGCCGAGGAGTTGACCCGGCTGCTGGAAAAACTCAATATTAAACTGGATATGGCCGTTGATATCGATGTTCCCCGTGATATCATCCTTGACCGTCTCTGTACCCGCCGGACCTGTGAGAATCCAAAATGTCAGGCCATTTATAATGTGAAGTCCAATCCTCCCAAGGTAGAGGGTATCTGCGACAAGTGCGGTGCCAAGGCCGTTCAGCGTGAGGATGAAACCGAAGAGGCCATCACCCATCGTCTTGAGACCTATAACGAGAAGACCGCCCCTCTTATCGGTTTCTACCGCGAGAAAGGCCTGCTGATGAGTGTGCCTGCCACCTCCAGCGATGATGTGATTAACGCAGTGAAGGCAAAACTGAATCTGTAGAATTTCAGGTGCTGTGATGAGATAAGCAGTGCCTTTTTGCTTATCAAATTACGGCGTCTTACAGATACCATCTGAGGAGGCTGTTCGGTGATGACCGGTCAGCCTCCTTTTTTAACTCAAGGTACCCTCAAACAAGGAGTTGTGGACAAATGACTCAGGCAATTGTGAAAACTGATTTTGCGGGGCTCAACCTGGTGCATCGGGGAAAGGTCAGGGATATGTATGCCATCCCCGGTCATGATGATAAGCTGCTCATGGTGGCCACTGACAGGATCTCTGCCTATGATGTGGTGATGGATGATGCGGTTCCGGGCAAGGGCAGGATTCTCACTCAGATCTCCCTTTTCTGGTTTGACCTGCTGGGCGACATTGTTGACAATCACCTGATCACCGCCAATGTGGATGAGTATCCCGCGCTCTGTCAACCCTATGCCGACCAGTTGCGCGACCGTTCCATGCTGGTGCGTAAAACCCAGCCCCTGTCCATAGAGTGCATTGTCCGCGGCTATCTCTCCGGTTCCTTCTGGAGTGCCTACAAGAAAGATCCCGCGGTCTGTGGTTTTGATCTGCCCGCCGGCATGCAGGAATCCGACCAGTTTCCCCAGCCTCTGTTTACCCCCTCCACCAAGGCGGCCTTGGGCAACCATGACGAGAATATCTCCATTGCCACCATGGAGACCATGGTGGGCAAGGAGCGGGCCCGTGAGATCGCGGATATCAGCATTAAATTGTATAGCCGGGCTGCGGAGTATGCCCGGAAAAAGGGGATTATCATTGCCGATACCAAGTTTGAGCTTGGTCAGCTGGGCGACCGGCTGATCCTGATTGACGAGGTGCTGACCCCCGATTCCTCCCGTTTCTGGCCGGTGGATGAGTATCAGCCGGGCCGCGGCCAGGCAAGTTTTGACAAGCAGTTCCTGCGCGATTATCTTTCCTCTCTCGATTGGGACAAGACCCCGCCGCCACCCAAACTTCCCGCGGAGATCATTGAAAAGACCAGATCCCGCTACGAAGAGGCCCTGCGCAAGCTGACCGAGGGCTAAGTTGTAAGGACACAGGGGTAAGGGTCTTCATCTGAATTGCCAGACGCAGCAGGCGCTCTCTTCCGCCAGCCCTGTCCTGCATTCTCAAGGGAAACGATCATGTTTCACGGTTATTCTGAAGGAGAATGAATGTCATGCTCGATTTTACGGAATATACCAAGATCTTTATTGCCCTGCTGGCCATTGTCAATCCCATCGGGGCAATCCCCATTGTCATGGCCTTGACTGCAGATGCCTCGGAGGAGGAATTTAGGCGGACCACCAAGACCACGGTGATTTCCGTCCTGGTGATCCTGCTCACTGCCTTGTTGACGGGTGAAGTGCTGCTCGGTTTTTTTGGTATCAGCATCAGCTCGTTCAGGGTCGGCGGTGGAATCTTGATCCTGCTCATGGCCATCTCCATGCTTCATGCCCGCCAGAGTCCGATCACCTTCAGCAAGGAGGAGGCCAGTGACGGGAACCGGGAATCAGTGGCAGTCGTTCCCATCTCCATGCCTCTGCTTGCCGGCCCCGGGGCGATCAGTACAGTCGTTCTCTATACCCAAAAAAGCCACGCACCTCTGCACTATCTGTGCATGGGTTTGGATATCTTGCTGCTGGTGCTGGTTCTGTGGGTTGCCTTCCTCTCCATTCCCTGGATCTCCAAACATACCACCCAGACGGGTATCAATATCTTTTCACGGGTTATGGGGCTGATTCTGGCCGCCATTGCCGTTGAATTTATCGCCAATGGCTTGAAGGGCTTGTTCCCAGCCCTTGCCTGAATGATTTGAATAAAAAAAGCCATGATCGCCCATTTTCAGGGTGAGCATGGCTTTTTTTGTGGTTCATGCTTTCGTATGCCTAGATATATGAATTATGCCCCCGTATTTTGAAAGTCTGCTCGGTGCGCTACGCGTAATGATGAGACTAAAACACCTCGCGAACCTGATCCATAAGCCTGATATCGGGATTCGGATGAAATTGTGGTTTGTTTTCCTTTGACTTTCCATAATGCGTCCCATAGTATCGTAATATCTAGAAATCAACCAGAGAAGATGCAATAAGCGGACAAGAAACTCTTTGAGTTTCTATGTTTCATTGAGCAATATAAAAATAAGCGGAAACTCCGTCCACCTATAAGGGGTGATATGATGGAAAAATTTCCACTTATTACACTGTTAGCACACAAGGGTAAAAGCAAAATTCATGTATGTATATTTGGATGAAACAACATTTGGTGACAATGACGAATATAGTGGCTACGCGTGCATTATCTGTAAGCAAAAAATAGGGAGAGAGTTCGTTGATTCGGCGTTGAAAGCCTTATCAGAAGATCCTGATATCGAAAAGGAAATATTTAAAAATCAAGACATTCGAACATTAGAAAGGAAATATTTTCATGCAGCCGATGATAGCCAAAACGCTCATTCTCACTTGTGCGATGCCATTAATAATCATGTGACGGGAAAATTTAATTCACATTTTTTTAAAACAAAAGCTAGCGGATTCAAAAATTCTGAAGAAGCTTACGAACTTGCATCAAAACTTTCAATACTTGGCGTTCTTTCTGAAAGCAATGAGGTTGTTTTCGTCTTCGAAGAAAGAAACGATTTGTCGAAAGAATATATTAGTAACTGGTGGGAATCTCTTTGGGATGATTTACTAAAAAGCCAGCACAAATACCCCTATATTAGAACATATTATCCAGTATTAAAGTTTGAAATTTGCACCAAAAATGAGCCTGGATTACAGGTTGTTGATTTCATTCTATGGGCATCTTCAAGACAAGTATTAAAGAAAAATTGTCCATGGTTAAGTAGGATAAACTCTTGGTTTCGTACAGAAATAAAGCCTGGTGATGGTTCATGGGGAGGGCATACTTTGTCAATTGGCAAGGAGCCTAAGGAGAATGAGCTAAACTACGAAATTACAGATTATAAACATGATGATGAGAAGTTAAATTCATTAGAATATTTAACACATTATTTAGTTAATTCTCAAAAAGTCATTAATGCAGTGGCGAATCAAGGGAAACAAGACGGTGTTTGCCATTTTTGGGAGGAAATAGAGTATTTAGAAGCTAACAAAATTACTGAGTCAAATACTGAACATATTGAGAAAATGGCCAAGTGCTTTTTGAAGTTGTTTGACAATATATCACTTATTAATGCTGACACCTCAATGGAAGATAAATCCTTTTGGCTATCATGTAGGAAATGTTTTTCTTTTGCCTTACATGCTCATAATGTGATGGGGCGCATGCATTCAATACGGTTAAGTGACATTCGTAATGAAATTATAAAAAACAGTCCGGAAGCACTCATGCAGTGCTAACAATCGCATAAACGCAGACGGGAAGAACGCTGGCGGCGCTGACGCGGCAAGTCAGGTGGCCCGCTGGTTATGCAAAACGTTAGGCTTCAAACGATGTCGTGAACTGAACAAAGGAGATATCTTGGCAAACCCGAATGCGCTTAAGCTTTTTCTAGAAGGATCATCAAGGTGGAATTCGGCACGTGAGGAAGTCCGTGAGTATGACATTGATCTCTCCGACACAGATTTCCACAGTGAGATTACCGCTGTCACTAAGGACCTTTTTAGTGCCGAAATTGATGGATATGATCTTAGTGACTGCAATTTGAATCGTGTCAGCCTTCGGAATTGTTACTGTATTCGAACCAGTTTCGCTCGGTCACACTTGCATTTTTCAGATCTAGTTGACGGGTACTTTCAGAACTGCTCATTTGTTGATGCTGAACTACAAGTATCAAAAATTGGATCTGCAAAATTCTCTAATTGTGACTTTACCGGAGCAAAATTGTCGTACTGCTCAGCAGAAGAAACTGACTTTACCGGTTCAACGCTTCGAGACGCAGCGATGGACAATATGAGTTTGGTTGCGACTGATTTTACTGGGGCCACCTTGGAAAGGTGTTCTGTATATGGAATATCTGCATGGGATCTGGTGCTTGACGGAGCGAATCAAAGTGATCTCTACATCGCAAAGGAGTTCTCTGGGATATCTGTACCATCAATTGAACTTGCACAATTCGTTTCACTTCTAGTGAATAATCCTTCAATTCGAAATGTCATAGAAACAATAACGTCTAAGGCAGTATTGATTCTTGGGCGTTTTACAAAGAACCGCAAGGCTACTCTTGATGAGCTCCGACGCCAGTTAACAGCTCGTGGGTACGTACCAATTTTGTTTGATTTCGAAGTACCTTCTACAAGGGATATTACTGAAACAATAATTACTCTGGCCTCACTTTCTAAATTCGTCGTCGCCGACCTCTCCGAACCAAAGAGCGTGCCGCAAGAGCTTTCACATATTGTTCCTCATTTCCCTTCAATACCACTTCAGCCGATAATTCTAAACACGGAGCGCGAATACGGAATGTTTGAACACTTCAAAAGCTATCCTTGGGTGCTTGAGGTACTTCAGTATCAAGAGGGAAATGTAAGTATTTTAGTTGATGAGATTATCAGTAAGTGCGAGGCATTCAATGAACCGGCCTAACAAGGCTACTGCAGCCGACGCAAAAAGCCGCGCGGCTGAGTAGCAGCGTTCAGGAGATTAAAATAAAAGGAGAACAGCAAATGCAAGCACGTGGACCTCTCATGATAGAGCACAGGCTTATTGAACGAATGCTCGCTAACGTTAAGAATTTGCTGGTGCAGGTGGGGCAAACACAGAAAATCGACCCATTGTTGGTTGATAAGGCCGTTGACTTTATTCGGACCTATGCCGACCGTACCCACCACGGGAAAGAAGAAGATATTTTGTTTCGGGACTTGAATAACAAGGAGTTGTCAGAGATAGATCGACGAGTCATGAATGAACTAATCGAAGAGCATCTTTTCGGTCGGAAGACTACAAAGGCTCTTGTCGAAGCTAATACACGATACAGAATTGGAGATTCTTCTGCCCTTGGCGATATTGTTAGTTGTCTGAACACACTCGTGGATTTCTATCCCAAGCATATCGAAAAAGAGGACAAGGTTTTCTTCCCCGCCTCCCGAGCGTACTTCTCCGAAACTGAGGACCAAACAATGCTTGCTGAGTTTATGGATTTTGATCAAAAAATGATACATGAGAAATATAAGTCCGTCGTCGAAGAACTAGAAAAATAATTGGAAGCCCGAGCCAGTGCATTCACCAGACGGAAAGAAACGGGGCGGCGCTGGCTCGGCAATCTTGGGTGGGCCGCTGGTGACGCAGGTCGATAAGACGGACTGCAAGCGGTCCGTCTTATCAAGCTCCCACCAAAACCTGTGAGTCTCGCGGCTCATCCGGCGTCGTTGAATGCAGAAAGAGAAAGGAGGAAGACCATGGATATTCAGACAGTTACAACGTTCTTCATGTGGTGCACAATCATAAATGGCGGCATCTTAATTCTGTGGGCAGTTTTCTGTGCATTTGCCCCGGATTTGGTGTATCGCACACAAAACAAATGGTTTCCCCTTCCTCGAGAAACCTTCAACGTGGTCATTTACTCGTTCCTCGGGTTTTTCAAAGTTGTCTTTCTGTTCTTCAATGTCGTTCCCTACGTGGCTCTGCTGATCGTCGGATAAAATGGATCATCCAACCTCTGTATGGCCTCCGGTTGTCAAGAAATACCCCCCCTATAGATTGAAAGAAGGTAAAAAACGAAACAAAGCTCCCATCTTAAAATCAGATTTCTTGACAAACGACTCGTTGGTTCCGACTTGGGTCTTCGGTCGCGGGTCTCGGCGCGTTTGCATAACGTGTCTGCACCAAACATCTATCGGATTCAAAGTAAGATAACAACCAGGTAATGAGGTGAGCTTTATGTCAGAAAAACCAACATATGAAGAGCTTTCAAGAAAACTCCAGGAATACGAAGAGGTTTTTCAGGATCTCAGCAAGTTGAGAAAAGCTGAGGAAGCACTGCAAAACAGCGAGAAGAAATACCGGTGTTTGGTGGAGTCTTTGGAGCGTGACTACATTCTTTACAGCCATGATATGGATGGCAACTTCACCTACCTCAGTCCCTCTGTCGTCAATGTGCTTGGTTATAGTCAGGATGAGTTCATGGGGCACTATGCCGACTATATAACAGATAGTCCCATAAACAAGGACGTGGAGGAGCATACGAGTGCGGGCCTGCGCGGTGAAAAACAAGAGCCTTATGAAGCGGAGTTTTGGCACAAGAATGGGACCCGGATACATCTGAGGGTAACAGAGGTGCCGTTGCTTGACGACAATGGTAATGTGCTGGGTATCGAGGGAATTGTCCAGGATATTACCAAGCTCAAGCAAGCAGAGGTCGATCGTGAAAGCGCCATAAAAAAGCTTGAGAAAGCACTCTCCGAAATTAAAACCTTGAGAGGTATTTTGCCGCTCTGTTCATTTTGTAAAAAAATCAGAGATGACAAAGGTTATTGGGAACAAGTGGATGTCTATATCAATAAATATTCTGAAGCTGATATAAGTCACAGTGTCTGCCCTGAATGCTTGAAAAAACACTATCCGGATTGGGAATAAAAAACTTATCCAAATGAACGGCAGGAGAATCGAACTATTTCATTCAGCGGAGGAAAAAAGCTGCGCCGCTGATTAAAATTTTCGCCTGAACAGAGCAAGCAGGTTCTCAATATCCAATTCTGGAGATAATCAATCATGATAAAAACTCGATCCTATTTATCCATTGGCCTGCTGCTATGTGTCCTTTTACCCATAGGGACCGCATGGGGACAAACTTCTCTTAATCCGATACTAAAGCCTTATCTCGGTGAGTTCAATTTACCTGCTCTTGCCGCTGCAGTCGTAAAGAATGGTGAAATCGTCTCATCTGGTGCTGTTGGTGTACGTGAATTTGGTTCGAACATACCAGTAACCATAAACGATCCTTTCCATATCGGCTCTGACACCAAAGCTATGACGGCGCTGCTTGCAGCCATTATGGTTGAAGAGGGGAAAATGCGTTGGGACTCAACGATAGCCGAAATTTTCCCGGAAATTGCTGACAAAACGGACTCGAAAGTACGAGGTGTCACTCTTGAGCAACTTCTTTCTCATACAAGCGGCATTCCCAGTGATAATGAGGATTTTAGTAATCTGCTTATAGCATCTTATGGGCAGGAGGGAAATCTTGATGAGTTGCGGTATTGGTTGGTTGAACAATGGTGCAAGCTCCCTTTAGCATCCGAGCCTGGAACAAAATTTGCCTACTCAAATATGGGGTATACTATTGCGGGTGCGATGATTGAGCGTGTAAGTCACACGACTTGGGATGAGTTGATTGTACAACGAATTTTCACCCCGCTTGACTTGAAAACAGCAGGACTTGGATGCCAGTCGTCGCTTGGTAAGATTGATGCTCCTCTGGGACATTTGATCATAAATGGAAAGGTGGAATATCGGCTTGCCGGCCCGAATGGAGACAATCCAGCAATCATTGGTCCAGCAGGGATAGCGCATATGTCAGTCCTTGATTTTGCATCCTGGGCCGGGTGGAACGCTGGTAATGGCAGCCGCAAGCCTTTTATTGTCAGGAGTGAAACGATGGCAAAACTTCATACCCCCATCATTACATTACCCAATCAGAAAGGTGCACCCCCGGGAACACCGCCCCGTGGCAAGTATGCACTTGGCTGGGGGGAGTTAAGTGTAGACTGGGCCCCATACCCCCTTATGTATCATGGCGGTTCGAATGGTTTGAATTTAGCACACATCTGGTTGGACAAGAATCGTGACATAGCTATCGTCATCGTTACTAATATTGGTGGAGAAAAGAGCGAAGAGGGGTTACGCAAGCTTGCCGCCCAATTATATGGCGAGATATCGAAAACAAGTGAGGAACACAAATAGAGGGCATGATTGTTTCCCTCAAACCATGTTGTTTTGATGGCGAACCTGGCGTTTCATTTGACGCCGAGATATCCCGCCAGTTGATGAATACGTCTGGTGGCGGCACAAGTGAAACTTCAACGATCGCTGAGAAATATGAGAAAATTACTCCTACTTTTTATTATATTCTTTTTGCTCAGCCAGTTGGCATTTGCCGCACGGCCTATGAATGAACTTCCAATGTATGGCGGGCAGCATAATCCAACCGTTGAAAGAAATCCTGATTTTAGCAGGGATGCTACTCAACGTGGATGGGAAGCATATTATCAAGGGGATTTGGATACCGCCATCAAACGATTTAACCAGGGATGGATGTTTGACAGGGAGAATCCGGAAGTCTATTGGGGGTTCGGTCTAATCATGGGCCAGCGATCTTCTCAAGAGAGTCCGGAACAAAACCTAAAAGAATCTATCCGGTTTCTACATATGGCAACTGAGAAAGTTCCCGAAAACGGTCGGATTATTGGTGACCTTGCTTTCTCCAATACTATTCTAGGTCATTATTACAACTCAGAAAAAAAGAACAACAATTTGGCAAATGAACACTTCGACAAAGCCAGTGATTTATTCATTAAGGCATTTAAGGCCGATTCACAGTATCCGCCCATTGTTGCAAACTGGTCTGTGTTCTACTTTTACACAGGTGATTACCTGAAAGCGAAAAGCAAGGCTGATGAAGCAATAAAAATGGGTTATCAGTTCAGCCCTGCTTACATCAAAGACTTAGAGGATAATCTACAATAGCGAACAAGGCGCTTAAGAGGGCGCGAATAAGCGTTGCGCTATTATCTGTAAGACTCTGGGCATGCCCCTTACCTAAATCTTCAGCCGGAACCTAAAAAAGTTATCTATGCAATCAACCACAAGGATAATTTTCAATGCGTAGTCATTCAGTTTGTCGCATCATCAGCATCTTAATAATAAGCGCATTCTTGCTCTTTCCAGTAGCAACTTGGGCTGGCCATGACAAAGACCCAGAGTGTGGAGACCCCACTGCTTGGGCGAGATTTACGAGTGTAGTGCTAAAACAATCGTCACTTGGATCAACCGACTCTGCAGTGTGGAAAGCATCATTCGATCATCAAACAAATGATATACTGATCGAAACTGATATTAGCAACTCAGGCACTTCGAATAAGGGTTTCATAGCAATGGTAGGTGGTCGCATCATGCTTAGCAAAGGGATCAAATTAGATCCGGGGTACGAGATTGATTCCCTTGATGCACCTGTTTTAAGCATAAAACTTCTGATGATTGTACTAAGTCGTGTTTTTCCCAACGGGCCAACAGAAGTGGTTGGAAGCATAGCAATTGACAAAAATGACAAAACAGGAATCAAGTATGCAACACCAAGCGCCAGCGGATACATACCGGCTCCCTGGTTGGTTAAGGGGAATATTGCAAAAGCCTCAGAGAATAATTTAACCTTTGACCTTGCGCTAACATTCCCAATTGAGCAAAGAAATAAAAACGATCAGAAATATACCCTACTAATGGCCGGAGAATTTAGCATGTTGAACCATGCGGTTTTTCTTGATAGCCAGTCTCTAAACGGTTGGACAACTTATGGGTTGGGACCTCGCCAAATTAAGCAACCGAAAAGCACAATACTCGACTACGGCGCAACGCCTTCTATGGAAGAAACCTACAAGACAATTGGTGACATTAGGGCCTTGATTGCTGCAGAAAACCACCCCGGTTACCGAGATACAACAAAAGATTTCACAGGTTTCTGGAAAGAAAAGTGTGATCAAGCTTTTGGTCTCCAAATCATGCACTATGGTAATGAAGGAAAATATTCAGTTGTTTTTTGCGGACCTGGTGGGTGCGGTGAACCATCAGAAAGTCGTCTTACATTCATTACTGAAGATAAACATTGGGAAGTGATTAACGAGGATAAACTAATTCAAATCGGGCGATCTGGAGACAGAGATACTTATATTCGATGCACCAAGGAGACAAATCCTGTGCTGAAATATACGAAATGAAAATCGCCTAACCAATTGCATTCAACAGATGGTGAGAACGCTTGCGGCGCTGACGCTGCAAGTATATTGGCGCCACTGGTAAAACGCAGGTTGTAATCTGAGAAATTAATTATGGATAGATATTTGGAAGCGCCTTTGGATTTTGTTACGATTTAGGCCTCACTGTAGTTTCAAATAGCTGCACAGTTTTCCTAGGTGTCGGCTGAGCAAAATGTTAGAAACCGAAATAAAATTATGAGATGTCTCGTTGTAACAACTCATCCACTCTCAAAAAGTCTTTGTAAGCAATTGACTGAACATGTCGTAAATAAACTGACTTCGATGAAACATGAGGTGGTAATCGAAGACCTATATGCGGAAGAGTTTGATCCAGTATTAACAGTGGCAGAGCGAGAATCCTATTACAGTACTTCTTACGACTCTTCCAAAATTTCTGAACAAGTAGACAGACTTCAGGAAGCTGAGGCGCTTGTCTTGCTTTTCCCAACTTGGTGGTTCAGCTTTCCGGCTATGCTCAAAGGTTGGTTCGATCGAGTCTGGGGGCCTGGCATTGCCTACGATCACGCAAGTAATCTTGGTGCAATCAAACCTCGTTTGGATAATTTACGAAAAGTATTAGTGGTAACAACGTTGGGGGCTCCTTGGTGGGTAGATCGGCTAATAATGTTGCAGCCAGTAAAAAGAATTTTAAAGGTAGCACTGCTGGGAGCATGCGCGAAAAAAAGCACATTGAAATATTTATCACTCTATAACAGTGAAAAACTCAATGAGCAGAGCATCTCAAGGTTCAAATATAAAATTGACAAAGCTATCAATGATTGGGGGCGGTAATGTTTCTAACCTTAACGTTATGCCCTCAAGATACATGAGTGTAGTTGAAAGTTATTCAAATGAATGTACTTGCAATCGTAACATCAATATCATTTCTTGTTGTTTCCCTTATGCATTTTTACTGGGCATTTGGAGGAAGGTTTGGAATTGAAAAAGTAATCCCAACAATACATAATAAAGCTGCGTTCCAACCGGGCTTGTTTTTAAGTCTCTTGGTTGCGTTTTTTTTGTTGATAATATCTGTTTCCGCCATTGCGTTACGCTGGCCAATAACCTTATTTGAACCATGGGTAAAAGTATTTGCATATTTTCTTTCAGTTGTCTTTGTGGTTCGAGCTATTGGAGATTTTGGTTTGGTGGGGTTCTTTAAAAAAGAAAAAGAGAGTGAGTTTGGGCAATTTGATACAAAATACTTCTCTCCGCTATGCTTAATGTGGAGTATTTCATTTATTATATTAGCATATTACAAGTCATGACAACACGCTGCAAGCCCCGTTGGCCCCTGAGTTGTAAAGTTCGCAGAAACAGACAGCACGACAGGAGGTATCATGTTTACAACTCATGAAACATGTGGATCAAGTGAGGCGGAGTGTTCGATCAATGTCGGTGATATCAGCATGGGCTATCGTGTTTTCGGAAGCGGTTATCCCCTTCTCCTAATCATGGGGTACGGCAGCACCATGAATTTGTGGGAACAGGGCCTGATAAGTAAACTCGCCTCCCGTTTCAAGGTGATTATTTTCGACAACCGGGGCATCGGTAGTTCCGGGACAGGAACGAATGCGTTTTCCATCGAGCAATTTTGCGAAGACACTTCCGGGTTTATGGACGCATTAGGCATACAACAGGCGCATGTGCTGGGATGGTCCATGGGTTCGCTGATCGCGCAAGAACTTGTCCTCCGGCATCCATCCAAGGTCAACAAGCTAATTCTCTATGCCGCCCACTGCGGTGCCGAGATGTTCCCACCTGGCTCCGAAATCATCCAACAACTGACGGACACGACAGGGACTCCCCAAGAACGAGGTATGCGATACATCGGCGTACTCTTTCCAGATAATTGGCTTCAGAATCATGGCAAGCGCATTGGCGAGATCTTTTTTCGTCCCATGGGAAACATTCCGGAAGAAACCGTAGGACAACAGGCCATGGCGATCGATGAATGGAAAGGCTCCGCTGGCCGTCTGGGCGAAATTCGCAGTCCTGTACTGCTTATCACTGGAGTGGAAGACTGTTTGGTTATCCCCCGAAACGCGCGCTTTATGAGCGAGAAAATATCAAATGCACAGTTGGACTTGATTGAGAACGGCGGTCACGGGTTGATGTTCCAGTATCCGGACATGTTTTGTGAGAAGGTAGTCGGTTTTCTTGAATGAAATAGGCGAACAACCGGCTGAAGTTCGATTGCAATTCCGCTAGGCTTTATTGCAACCGCTGAGCCGGAAAAAAATATTACCGAAGAAACGAATAGCATCCGGTCAACAGATCAAAATAGATTTATGAATAAGCTGTTTTCAGAAATTACAATTAACAGTTTGACAGTCAAAAACAGATTTGTCAGGGCCGCCACATGGGAAGGACTGGCCACGCCGGATGGTGAAGTGACTCAAAAACTTGTAGATATGTTAGTCACTCTTGCCACAGGTGGTGTCGGCCTTATCATCAGCAGCCATGCCTACGTATCAAAAGAAGGACAGGGCACACCGTGGCAACTTGGGATCTACAGCGATAAACTTGTTCCTAAGTTCCAGGAACTTACTTCGGCAATCCATGAGCAAGGCTGCAAAATAATTCTGCAATTGGCCCACGCGGGTGAGTTTGCCGAAACAGCGTTGACGGGTGAGCCGGCATGGTCAGTATCCGGCTCATCCGGTCTGACTGACAACCAGGTCAAGGTCATCACTTTAAAAGATATTGCTTACCTCATCACTTCCTATGCCCAAGCCGCCAAACGAGCCAAAGACGCGGGTTTCGATGGCATTGAGATCCACTCGGCGCATGGTTATTTTTTGAGCCAGTTTCTGTCGCCAGCTTTTAATCACCGGTCAGATCCTTATGGCGGCGACATCAAGAACAAAACGAGAATCCATTGTGAAATATTGCAGGCTGTCAGAGAAGCAGTTGGCTCCGATTACCCTGTTTTTATCAAGATGAATTGTGCGGATTTTATTGAAAACGGTCTTGAGGACAAAGAAGCATTGCAGGCGGCAAAAATTTTCGAAAAGGCAGGATTTGACGCAATTGAAGTGAGCGGTGGCATTATTAGGACAGGTAAACTTTCGCCAAGCAGGCCAGGGATTACTTTACAAGATAAGGAGGCCTATTTTCGGGATTTTGCCAGAAAATTCAAATCCAAACTCAGTCTCCCTTTAATCCTCGTCGGTGGCATTAAATCCTTCGAGACTGCCTCTGGAATTATCGAAGATGGAATAGCCGACTGCATATCTATGAGCAGATGTCTGATCAGGGAACCTAACTTGGTGAGCCGCTGGCAAAACGGAGACCTGCAGCCGGCAGAGTGTAAATCAGACAACTTGTGCTTTACTCCAGGATTTGCAGGAAAAGGGGTGTATTGTGTCACCAAGGAAATAGAAGAAAACAAAAAAATTTGCAAAATACCTACTAGTCAGTACAGTTAACAGAACACAGTAAAGTAGACGAATAGAATCACGAGGTGCTAGGCGCATACAAAGGAATACTCCCCATGCATTCACCAGATGGCGAGAACGAGTGCGGCGCGCAGGCATGGTGGCGCCGTTGGTGATGTAAGGCATTATCTGAGAAATCAATTATGGATAGATATTTAGAAGCAGCAATTGAGGAAGCGAAAAAAGGCTTGGCGGCGGGTGGCATACCCATCGGCGCAGTGCTGGTTATTGATGACAAAATTGTTGGGCGAGGTCACAATCAGCGGATACAAAAAGGCAGTGCGGTGTTGCATGCAGAAATGGATTGTTTGGAAAATGCGGGACGAATTCCAGCTGTAGATTATCGTCGAGCAACATTATACTCGACCCTGTCTCCCTGCGATATGTGTAGCGGTGCGGTTTTACTTTATGGAATCCCCAAGATAGTGATTGGAGAAAACCATACGTTTTGCGGACCGGAGGATTATGTAAAATCCCGAGGTGTAGAAGTTGTGGTTGTCGACAACCAAGAATGTCGCCAGCTTATGGAAACATTTATAGAAAATAATCCTGAACTGTGGAATGAAGATATTGGTGTGTAGAACAGAGCACCGCATAACAAATTGCTGAAAAATGACGCGCTCCAACAGCGCACAGCGGACTAAGGTTAGCTGAAAAAAATACAAATATCCCGTGTGCCAGCCATGCGAAGAAAAAATTACACAAGGGAACAGTGACCATTGTCGTTTGTAATACATTGTTGTCAATTACGATCTTATACCAAAACAGGAGGGAGTTTGTGAGAACACGGCCATTTATTATCTCTATTATATCCTTTTTACTGCTGTTATCTTTTTCGAGCGCTTATGCTGCTGATTTCGCCAAAGGCCTTGCGGCAGCCAAGAACGGGGATTTTGTGACGGCAATCAAAGAATGGGAACCATTAGCTGAACAAGGAAATGTCAAGGCTCAATGGATTATCGGAACGATGTATAATAATGGCGAAGGGTTGCCTCAAGATTACAAAAAAGCAATATATTGGTTATCAAAAGCAGCGGATCAAGGGCATTTGAATGCGCAATTTCTATTGGGGAATGCATATCGTACGGGGAATGGTGTTCTTCAGGAGCCTTCAAAGGCAGTCTATTGGTACACTAAAGCCGGGGATCAAGGAGAAACTCCTGCCCAATTTAATTTAGGAAATATGTATTATTCTGGCGATGGTATTCCCCAGGACTACCAAAAGGCAGTCTATTGGTATACTAAGGCTGCGAAGCAAGGTGATGTTCTTGCTCAGTATAATTTGGGGAATATCTACTATAAAGGTGAAGGGGTACAAAAGAATAATGAGTTATCTGCTAAGTTTCTGACTGAAGCTGCCGAACGAGGTTTTGGAAATGCTCAATTTAATTTAGCTTTAAGGTATTATTTTGGAGAAGGAGTACCTAAAAGTAAAAAAAATGCCTATATCTGGAGTAGTCTTGCCGCCAAAAACGGGATCAAAGATGGCGAACAAAATACCAAGGCTATTGCAAGCGAACTCACTATTCAAGAAGTTAAAGAAGCTGATGCAGAAGTGACAAGAAAATATGCCTTGATAGCGGATGGGAAACAATCATAAAAGGCACAGATCGCCGACCCCGAAAATTCACCAGACCAGAAGAGTTTCTTTTGTTTTTTCTGCTCATTTTGTGACGGGTAGGTGATGTAACTTTTTCATGAAGAATTAACGACAACTTAATCTTAAATTAATATGCAAGTTGTAACTTCTTATCAAAATAGTGATTGGAGGATTACAAATGGCATATTTATTTTTAGATGATGGTGGCCCGGAAGCTCAAGAGTATGAAAGTAATTATTTCTATTTTAATGGTGCCGATTCAAGAACAGTGTCGCAAATACACTCTGTGCTCCGCGGTACAGACCCAAGTGATCCAAAAGTGAGAACAGAGATAACAAGTATCTGTCTTGCCAGCTTGCAGAAGAAACAAAAGAGCAAGGTAAACAAAAAATCCAGAACAACTTGTAAAGAATGGGTTGTGCAGAGGTTTGAATTCTGTATTCAAACATCGAAAAGATACATTTTCAGGGTTAATCAGAAGCTAAATGGCCCTCCACATTCTGGCTTGCCAAAGGCTTCGGCAAACCAGAATGTGTAATCTTTAGGAATCCCATAAGATATCTTGCCGATGACTTTTATATCATCCTGCGTGATAATGCCGTCACTCACTAATCTTGAGGGGAAAGGTTATACCTTCCCAAGAAATTTATAAGCTGCTAAATGTAATTGTCTAATATGTTTTCTATGTTATAAAAAAAACAGAGTGATTCGTTTTTTTGAAAGAAAATTTTATACAAAACATTTTGTGGAGTGAGTGAGTGCTTTGATGCCCATTATTAACCGTCAGTCTCTGTTACTCTATCTAAAACAGAAATTGATCTTGGTCTGGTTTTATTTAACTGAACCCAGATACCGAGTAATTCGAAAGTCCGCTTTGTTTGATAGAGATTATTATCTTCTGACCAATCCTGATTTGACCAAGTGGACTCTTATCCCTCTGGTTCATTATCTGCGCACAGGCTGGCGTGAAGGCCGTCGACCAAATCCTTTTTTTGATCCTCTCTTTTACATCCGTAACTATCCAGAGAGTGCTGCAGGCAAGGAGGAACCCCTTTACCATTATATCAGAGAGGGGTGGCGTAAGGGATATTTGCCATCGTGTCAGTTCTCTCCTGATTATTATCTGCAACAAGCCCCACCAATTACTGAGAAAGTTAATCCTCTTGCCCACTATCTTGGGCAGGGGCATCGTGATGGCAGGAAGCCTTCGCTGTATTTTGATCCGGATTATTATCTGCGAACCTGTCCGGATGCTGCCAAGAGTGGGATGTCCCCCTTTCATCATTATGTTACAATCGGCATCAAGGAAAAGAGGAGCCCGAGCCCATTCTTCGATGTAGCCTGGTATCTGGATCGAACACCAGCCCTTCGTACGATGTCTGTTGATCCGGTGGCACACTATATGGAGTTTGGGGCAGTCGAAGGTAAAAGTCCCATTCCTCTCTTTGATCCCCTCTATTATCGGGAACAGTATTCCGATCTTGAAAAAGATGAGGAGCTGTACACTCATTATCTGACCGTTGGTCTTGCTGACGACAGGCGGCCCAGCAAATGGTTTGACCCTGCTTTTTACCGGAGTGCTTACCCTGATTGTCTTGGGGAAGGTTTGTCCCCTCTGGAACATTATCTGGAAAAGGGAATTTATGAACAGCGCTATCCCGATGCCCGGGTTCAGAATCTGCTCAGAAAGCCTTTGATCTCCATCGTTGTTCCTGTCTACAACGTGGAGGCACATTATCTCAATAACTGCATCCGTTCTGTAGTGTACCAGGCATATCCTCATTGGGAACTCTGTCTTGCCGATGATTGCAGCAGCCAACCACATATTCGTCAGCTCCTTGAGCAATGGGCAGCAAAAGACAAGCGCATTAAGGCGACTTTTCTGGAGACAAATCAAGGGATATCCAAGGCAACCAATGCCGCAGCTTCCCTTGCCTCCGGAGAGTATATTGCCTTTCTTGATAATGATGATGAACTGACCGTGGACTGTCTTTATCAGGTCGTCAAGGTCATCGGCGAGACCAGAGCCGATCTGCTCTATAGCGATGAGGATCTGATCGGAGCTGATGGGCGCAGGTTCAGTGTTTTTTACAAGCCCGGATTTAATCCGGAACTGTTATTGTCACACAACTATATCACTCACCTGATGATAAGCAGGAGAACACTTTTCGATGCGGTGGGGGGGCTTAATGCAAAATATGACGGGGCCCAGGATTATGATCTTGTCCTGAAACTGAGTGAACAGGCGCAGCAGATAGTCCATCTCCCTCAGGTCCTCTATCACTGGCGGGCATCGGAGACTTCAACCAGCATCAATCATGAACAGAAATCTTATGCTGATGAAGCGGGACGGAATGCAGTGGTTGCTGCCATGGAAAGAAGATGCATAGATGCCGAGGTCCAGGCAACGGACTGGAAGTTTTATTATCGGGTGCAGCGGAAGCTGTGTTCTCGGCCGTTTGTCTCTATTCTGGTGTATTGGAAAGATGATCCTGCTGACGCATCTGCCTGGCTTCGTTCCCTGCTGGATTCTACTGCTTACGATCAGTTCGAGATTCTCTTGATGATGAGTGCCGCAGCAGACAGGGAAGGCGCTTATTGTCAGGCCGTGACTGAAGTCGGGGCGAATATCATTTGTCTGCCTGTGGAAGAGGGTTTGGGCCGTGCGGCGTTATATAATCTTGCGGTTGGGCAGAGCCGAGGAGAGTACCTTGTCTTTTTTGATTGCGAGGTAACAGTTCGTTCCGCTGATTGGTTGGAGTTACTGCTTGCCCAGGCGCAGGAAAAAGGAATCGGGGCAGTTGCTTGCGGTATGCATGCTACCAAAGGGGGCGAGCAGGAGATTGAAACGCTTCCCGATATCTCGAATGATTCATCATGCTATTATCTTAATTTCTTACAGCAATGTTCCGTTCATATGAATGGTCTGCAGTGGTTACAAAATGTGCTGGCGGTACCCTGGGAACTGTGTCTGGTTTCAAAAGAACTTTTTGAATCATGTGACGGTTTTGATGAGAGCAACTTTCCCTCTTTGTTCTGGGGTGTCGATTTCTGCCTGCGGCTGCGTGAGCAGGGGCAGGAAAATATCTATATCCCTCCGTACGGCGTTGCCGAACTGCCGGCAAAGAAAGATGATAATAGTGCCGTCCGGGGAGAAATGAAAGAGTGGGGTGAGGAACGCAGAAGATTCCAGGCGCGCTGGCAAAAACTGTTATTGCAAGGTGATCCCTATTACAATCTGGGCGTCCTGGATAACAGGCATATTGCTGTCGATCAATTTCTGAAATGGTATGCCAATGCCGGCCAGGAAGGCCCTGAGGCTTTGTCTTCCTGAGAGTTGGAAATGTCCTTGGGACTGAAAGTCACAGCAAGGAATTGACTTGTGTAAATGGGCTTATTGGACTAAAATATGAGTTTTTTTATCCAAAAATTTCCTCAAGGCGTACAGTGTAGCAGGGAGTTTTCATACAAGAGTGACATAATCTTTATTCAGGTAAATCAGGTAGTATGATCTCTGTCGTTATCCCTGCATATAATCATGAGCGCTTTATTGGCGCGGCCGTAGAAAGTGTTCTTGGTCAGACATGGACTGATCTTGAGTTGCTGGTCATTGATGATGGCTCAACCGATAGAACCGGTGCCATCGTTAAGGGGTATGATGATCCTCGTCTTACGTATTTATATCAGGAGAATCAGGACGCCTATAATACGATCAATCGCGGCCTGGGGCTCGCTCGAGGTGACTTTGTTGCTATCTTGAATTCAGACGATGTTTTTTCGCTTAACCGTCTTGAACGTTTGGTTGCAATGCAGAAGCAGACGGGAGCCCAATGTCTGTTTACCGATGTGATCCCTATCTCGGACAGTGGTGAGGAATTTGTTGATCCTGCCTTTGGCTGGAACCTCTGGCATCAGAAAAACAGAGCATTTTGGGCACAGTGTGGCGATCTCTATACGGCTTTTTTGAAAGGTAATTTTATGGTTACGACCTCCAATCTCTTCATGACTGCCGAGGCAGTAAAAAAAGTTGGAAAATTTTGTTCGTTACGTTATCTCCATGATTATGATTTTATCTTCCGGATGATGCTCGCTTTTCCGGGAAAAGTCCACTATCTGGATAATGAGAAGCTGCTTTACTATCGAATTCATGCCGGCAATACTTTAGGAGAAGCTGCTATCATCGGGAGAGAGCAGGACAGGGAGCTGATTAGAAAGTATATGCTGGCGAGAGTCCCTGATGAGCTGCAGGGAATAATTTCTGCAGGAGTCGATCGTTTGATTGAACTTGAACATGAATTACTCGAGGTCAAAAACGCACTCCATAAACCCCTTATTCCAGGGATAAAGAAACAGATAGCAATCCTGGCCCGGTCAATCTCAGCACGTTGTTTAGGGAAAGGAGGCAATTGATAGAGTATATCTCAATTGCTGATCAAGATATTTCTCCGGGTTCTCCGGGCCTGTAAAGAATTCTGGGTAAATAGCCATTTCCAGGAGCTCTTTTGCATCCTCTCTTTTTGATACAAATCTTTTATGGAAGAAAGAACATTTTTTAATCTTTCCCGCCTGATTCAAGCTGGTGAAAAGATCGCACAGGGATGTGATACCATTTCTTTTGATATCTTTGATACCCTCTTCATCCGCCGTGTTCACGATCCTGACATGCTGAAGATTCCTGTGGCCCGCTATATTGCGGCCAGGGCAGAACAACAGAGCTTAGGATGGTCATGGCAAAAGATTCAAAAACTTCGTGATACCCTCGAGGCCGAGCAACGAGTACAAACCGGGCAGAAATTTGAAGATCATGAGGCCTGCTATCCTGTTTATATGAGACAGATGCTGGCCCTCATTTTTGGTGAAAGTCAGGCGGATTTATTGCTGCAGGAAGTAACTGAATATGAATTGTCAGTTGAGAACACCATGCTTGTGCCCCGTCAGGAACTGGTGGACTGGCTCCGGCGCTTATACGGGCAGGGGAAGAGAATCCTCCTGATCTCAGATATCTATCTTCCAGCCACACATTTAAGACAGCTCGTGGAGTATGGCGGTTTTGCAGACTGTGTTAATGATATCATTTCGTCAGCAGATTCTTTCTTAGCGAAGGCCTCTGGAAAGGGGTTCTCTCTTATTCAGGAAAGGTATGCGCTTGATGTTAATACCTGGCTTCATATAGGGGATAACCCTGTTTCCGATGGCTATCGTCCCAGCCAGGCCGGTATCAAGGCCCTGGTATTAAAAGATGGTCTGGAAAAGATGCGCAAGGGGTTGATCAGACGGTATTGGCAATATGGTCGTGGCCGCTCTTTTTTTCGTGGCCGGGCTCTTTTGCAGGTGATGCAGCCATTGGAGGAAGAAAATAGACCTTGTCCTCCTTTGTACATTGAAGGCTATAATTTCCTGGCCCCCGTTATTGGTGCTTTTATTCAGCGTCTTGCTGAAAAAACAATCCAAAACAAGATCCCGCATATCTATTTTCTCTCCCGGGAAGGATGGATGTTCAAAAAATTCTGGGAGAAATCGGTAGGTACTATCTATCCCGCAACCGCATTGCCATCCGTTAGTTATCTCTACGTAAGTCGTATGGCGTTAGCTGGTGCCGCGTGCGCGTACCAGGGGTTGACCAGTGACAATGCGGGTATTGCTTTCCTGCCGCCTGGAAATCGCGATTTTCGTGATGTCTGTCGGATTTTCAAGCTGGATGGCAGTAAACTTGCTCCACATTTTGCTCGGTATCATCTTGCTCTCGATACTTCGCTTAGTCCCTTGTATCCTGAAACGACGACAGAAAATGCGATCTCTTTTCAGGAGCTTCTTGAAGATGACGAGTTTCAGGATGAAATTCGGCGTCAAACACGCCCTTATAATGATGCCTTGATCAAGTATCTTGAACAGGAACATTTTTTTGAACAGAAAGATGTTGCCATCGTCGACATTGGCTGGCTGGGTACTATACAACGGTTTCTCTATGAGGCTGTTCAGCATCGTTCGGACAGGCCACGTTTCCATGGGATGCTTCTGGCAGCTACCCGTGGCATACCTTTTCCTACACGGCCTGATAATTCAATTGAAGGGCTTATCTATGACCGCGATCGTTTTGATCTTGGTGGTAGTTCAATCCTCTATGCCAGAGATCTTTTTGAAGAGGCTTGCCGGGCTCCACATCCGACTTTGAATGGATATCGATTGACGGAAGATGGTCGTTGTGAACTTGAATTCCGAACCCAGGATGATGCAACAGGTAAGGCTGAGCAGGTTCAAGATGCATATTTCGCTCCTTTACAACAAGGTATCCTTGATGCCGCTCCATTTTTTGGGGCAGCAGTATCGGTACTTGGATATCAGTCTCAGGATTTGAAACCGTGGTTGAATCACTTGCTTGTGGCAAAACTTGCCTTTCCGAGGACCTTGGAGGTTCGTAATATCAGGCTGCAGCATCATTTGGATGATTTCCATGGCAGGAATGAGCCATCAAAAAAACATAAGAAGGCGGATAAACATTTATGGGATTTTTCCCTTGTGGCTTTACGCTGGAGACCTTTGCTTAGGTTGAAATTTTTTCTTTTGATGATCAGGGAACGGCTCAAGGAATAGGTGATCGTATGAAGGATCGAGTGAGAGACAGGTTGTTTCAACCAACGGGTATGGAGATTGGAAGAAGTGGTAGATTGTTTGCCTTATCCAGGATAGTTCCCCTTGGAAATTGGGCTGGTGGCCCGGGATGGCGATGTCTTGTGGTTCTTTGGTTGAGCCATAATTGCGGCAGGATGCTTT
>JAQVER010000061.1 GCA_028697885.1 Desulfocapsaceae bacterium | reverse complement strand
TGGCGCTGCAAAGTCCGGTCGCCCCGATATCCCTTGATCAACATCTCCATTCCGGCAAGGAGCCCTTGAGGAAAAAGCCTGCGGTTTTTGGCGTGCTGGATTACAGCTGAGATGCCGAACTCTTTTGGATTAGTACAGACAGGTGAACCGTATCCAAGGAAAAATGAGGCGGCGGTAAGCGGGGTGAAGGGAAGAACGAAATCGAGATTATAAAGGGTCTCGGCTACTTCTTCCTCGGTACTGCCGGGGAACTCGGTGATCAGATTGCCATCAAGCTGCATGTGGCATGCTCGGCTCTGTTTCATGGCCGCGATATTGTCCATGACCGTGGTGCCTTTTTCCATTCTGGCAAGCAGGGAAGTGGAGAGGGCCTCAATGCCGACCTGGACCGAAGAGAGGCCGCCGCGACGGTAGGCTGCCAGTTTGTCACCATCGCTGATCACCCGAATCTCGGCAAAGAAGTCATAGTCGATCTTCTCTTCTGCCATGGTCTGAAAAAAGAGATCGGCCTCTTTTGGCGGCAGGGCATTGTCGGTAAAGGTAAAATCAAGGCAGCCATGGCGAAGGGATTGTTCTGCCACCTCACCTGCCACCTTGGCGCTTTTTTTCCAGCGGTATCCTTGCCATTGCAAGTTCAGGTTGCAGAAGGTGCAGCGGTTCCACCAACAGCCCCTAGAGAATTCAAGGGGCAGAATGGGGATGAAAGGCTGGCCGGGGAAGGTGTCCTGCATCTGCTGAAAGTAAGGGGCGTAATCTGGCGTCGGCAGTCTGTTCAGGTCAACAATACCCCGGCAGGGGCCCTCGCTGAAAGGTCGCCTCCGCAGGATGATCTGTGGCGGCAGGGTTTCCGGGTCGTTGTTCTGTTGCAGACAATGGCAGAGCTGGGTCAGGGCTTCTTCTCCCTCACCGGAAATCACATAGTCAATCTGAGAAAAGTTTTCCAGCAGAGATGCTCCTATCGTCCCGACACATCCGGAACCACCAATTGCTATGGGCAGGGAGGGGTGGAGTTCTTTGATGCGCTGTGCCGCGGTGAGTGAAGAGAGCAGCTGATTGAAGCAGATGGAGAATCCGATCAGGTGAAAGCTGGCGAGATCAAGGTCAGCCAGCCACTGGTCAAGAGAAAGGTCAAGGAGCTGGACGGATTGGTCAAAATCAACTTTGCGCAGCTCGTTCTTGCCTTTGCAGCTCTCGTCAAAAAGCCGTGCCGCCTGTGGTCGTTGTTCAGGAAAGAGCAGAGGGCTGTAGAGGGCCTCGCCGGCCCAGCTGTTCCTGGCAAGATGGTGATAGACCTCAGTCCCTAGAGCCTTTGCGACCTGGAGGTAAGGGTGAAAAGTGTGGGTCCGGATGGCGTCATCACGGTCCAGCCAGGCCTTAAGGGCACCCAGTTGAATGGAAGGCCGATTCAAGATCGACCAGGGCATGGAGATCAGGGCAACCCGAAAGAGATCTGCCGCTGGCGCCTGGGTCTTCATTGGTAAATGATTTCTGTTCCCTCAGGCGGGGTATAGCTGAACAGCGCATCCATGGCCTTGGGGTCATCAGTGGGCAGGGTGTTCACTTTCAGATCGCTGAATTCAAGGGTCGTTCTGGTGTCAAAATAGTCTAGGATTTCCATGCGCTGGATCAGTGAATCCGGAGTCACCCATAGATGGATCTCGCTGACCTGGGACTGATTTTCCTTAGGGATAAGCTTGATAACCTTATAGCGGCCGGCATCCTCTTTTTTCGGTGTGAATTCAGGATTGGGGGCAGAGATGGAGAAATCTTTGAGCAGATTGCCGGTTCCGGTGAAAAAAGCGTAGGTGATGTCCGTTCGCATGGTCTCGGCAGGACTGACGATCATCTGTTCAAGTTTGGCAAAGTACATGGAAAAATTTACCCCATCACTGATCAGGATCTGTTTGTCAGGGGTGGTGTAGTCCCAGCGCATCTTGCCGACGGTACCGGGAGCTCCCGGACTTTTTTTCTCTTTGACAAACCAGGCGGTACCACTTCCCTGCTGCGGTCTGCCGCTGAGTTCCCCTTCGGTGCTCTGGGTGAAGTGAAAGCTGAGACTCTTGATCTGGTCATAGTTCTGTTGCAGTCTCCGGGCGATATCCTCCGGAGCCTCATTCACGGTCTGGCCGGCAAAGAGTGGCTGGTGCAGGAGCAGGAAGAGGAGCGCGGTGAGCGACAGCAAAAGTACGCGAAGTTCAAGGGTCATTTGGGGCAGAAAAACTTTCATGTAAGGATCAGCTCCAAGGGGCGTGCAAATATCTTCCGGGCAACTGTCTGCGCGGAATCGGTCAGGTCGGAGACATAGTAGTGGTGGGTGGCTATGCCGTGGTCTTTTTTAGCGACGAGGTGCGGTTGCTCTGTCAGAAGGTCTCTGACATAATGGGCGGTCTCCACCGAGGAGTCAATAAGGGTGACTCGTTTGCCCACCCTTGTCTGGATCAGCTTTGTGAGCAGAGGATAGTGGGTACAGCCGAGCACCAGGGTATCGATCTGTTTATCTTTCAAGGGGTGCAGGTAGCGCCGGAGAATCATTTTGGTTTCCTGCTTGTTTGTCCACCCCTCTTCCACCAGCGGCACGAGCAGAGGGCAGGCCTCGGAGAATACATGAAAATCAGGACGTTGACTGCAGATGGTCTGTTCGTACACCCCGCTTCTGATGGTGGCTCTGGTGCCGATGACCCCGATCCTCCCTGTTTTGCTGGTGGCCACGGCTTTGTGAGCGGCCGGGGTGATCACCTCGATGATCGGTACCTGAAATTCCCGGCGTAAGGCCTCGGTCGCCACACTGGAGGCGGTGTTGCAGGCAATGATGATGATCTCCGCCCCTTTCTGCAGCAGGAATTCGGTGTTGCGCAGGGAGTAATCGGTGATGGTTGCCGCGCTTTTTGAACCATAGGGGGTGCGGGCAATATCGCCGAAATAGACGATGGAGTAATCGGGCAGCAGTTGTTCCACTGCCCGTGCCACGGTCATGCCGCCAATGCCTGAATCAAAGATGCCTATCATGGGGGAATACTATTTGTTTGTGAAAAAAGTGAAGAGGAAAAATTTTTAAGAAAACATTCTATTCATACCAGAATTGGCAAGAAACAACAACGTCGATAGATCTTGATTGTCCGCGGAAGTGTAGAAAAACTTAGAGCACCACCTGATCTCTATGGTTTTAAAAGTGTTGTTAAGGAGGTGAAAACAATGTGATGAACAAGAGCTGTACAGGATATTTTAAGAATTTGCTGTGAAGAGGTTGATGGCGCGACACTACCGTTCTATAGCTTGGCGAGGTTCAAAATTAAGAAGAATGATTTGAGAACTCGATTGGGTCAGATGTTGAAAGGGGTGGTAGCATAATTAAGAGAAAGTGGGAAGCTGTATATGTGGCAACATTCATCAAGTGTGCCCATTCAAAATGGTATAAAATTATAAAAAACGATTACCCCTCTTTTGGACAGTGTGTTGAGATTGCCGACACACTGTCCAAAAGTGAAATTCACTGAACTGGAATTAGAATTTCCAGTTCAGACCACCGGAGAGTTGATTTGAGGTGTAGCCATCAGCTAAGGCGAAGGCACAGTTTAAAAAGAGTGAAATGTTCTGGCCATATTCACTGGTCAGGCCTAAGCTTAAAAGTCCCTGATCATCTACGGGAGCAAGACCTGTCACCGTGAATGACGAAGCCTCATAATTAATAAAGTTTGCGGTAATCGATGCGCCGTCATCCTCAAACTGGTGCAGCCAGCTGAGTTCTGCCCGAGGCAGGAACTGCCATTGATCACTTTTTACCCGTCCAGAGAAACGAACACCAATGGTGCTGGTCATGGAATCGGTTGCGCTCTCTTCTATATGCAGGTTCAGGAAGTCAGCTCCTCGCTCTGTGAAATCATCTTGTTCTAATCGCGTATAGCCCAAAGATGCCAACGGGCTAAGCAGCCAATTGTTCAGCTTGAAATCATAACCACCTCCAACGCGGCCCTGTAAGGCGCTTGAGTCGAAATCGTTTCCGGCTCTGGCTGAGAACCCGTCAAAGCGAATATCTCTGGTCGCAGTGTTACTAAAGCTGGCATAGCCGCTGGAGGCGTCGAGAAAGAATCCGTTTAGATCGGCGCTGGCATACGCGCCAAGATGTACCCCCTGCATATCACCGTTATAGCCAGTCCAGTCCCACTTCAGTTTGCTGTCACTGTAGCCAAGGTCCAGTCCCACTCGCAGCCAGTCAGAGAACATGCGGTCGGCTCCAGTGATAATGCCGGCAAGATCCTGGCGGTGGCCTAAAAAGTTGTCCTCTGAATCCTGTTCGGACCAGTTGCCCAAACCCAGTGCCCAAAGGTTCCAGTTTCTTTTAACCTCTGCCACCACAGTTGAGGTGTTATTGGAGTCAAAACCCAACTCTTTGTACTGACGCAGGTCTGCCTGATGCCGGCTCCTTGCCTGGTCCAGGACATTCATGGCCTGCAGTCCAGCAATGCTGAAGGTGGTATACATTTCGGGGCTCAAGGCATTGAGTGTATTCTGAATCTGCAGCAGGTTCATGTCAAAATCCATGGAGGTGATGAACTCAGCCATGCTACCGCTGGCCAGGGGTACCACTCCATCCAGTCCCAAACCAACTCCCTTTTCGCCGGGGGTTGCTCCCAGACTGGCAAAAGGGGTTCGTTCTATTTCCAGCAGGACCTGGTTTGCATTATATTTTAATAATAAATCCAAGGTGGGAGAAGAGTTCAGATTGTCTGCCACTGAACCAAAAGCTCCGCTGATACCGCCTCCTGCAGAGATGATGCTCCAGTTTTGTCCATTGGTATAAAGACTGCGGGGAAGTGCCGTTCTTACCGTGCCGCCATGGAGATGGACCGGGCCATTGACAATGAGCATATCGGAAGAACCGTTTGGCGCTAATTCGACGGCATATACGCTGCCGGACATGAAGCTGAGGCTGCCGTTAATGGACAGGGTACCAATAGAGTTTCCCGGAGAGATGGTTCCGTAATTTGTCACGTCGCCATAGATATGGCCTGAGCCGCTGAGCAGACCGCTTGAGGCGATGGTAAGGTCGTCAGTGGAAAGACTTCCATTAACTTTCATATGGCCGTATACCTTTGTCATTCCGCTCTCTACTGAACCTGATAGGTTGGCACAACCGTTGCGTTCCACAGTGAAGCTGTCAGTGGACAGGTGGCCGTTCATCAAGAGATTGCCGGCATAAACGGTGGTGCTGCCGCCGGAGAAATCCCAATCCCCGGTCAAGGTGGTGGTGCCGCCGTAAAAACCCAGGTTTTCAAAGTTGAGATAGGTGCTACCGATAACGTTGGAGTTTACTGTTCCCATGTTGTTAAAACCCAGGGTGTCGATTCCGCTGCCACCATCAGCTACTCCGCCTAAAGTGGAGCCGCCAACCACAATTATGGTGTCGTTGCCATCTTCGCCATAGATGCTGCCGCTCACGTGACCACTGTTGGTGATCAGATCATTGCCACCGCTCGAGTTGGTACCTGAATTATAACTGCCGTAGATTGATCCATCGACGGTGCCGGAGTTGTTAATTGTATTGCCAGTAGAGGTGCTGTTTGTGCCCATATTATAGCTGCCGTAGATATCTCCGGTTACTGTACCGGAATTTACGATACTGTTCTTTCCACCAATGCTGCCATCACCTATATTCCAGCTCCCGACGATTCCGCCTGACAGGAGAGGTAGGCTAATCGTTACACTGCTATAATCGCTGTTAGAGGCGGTAGCAAAGAGAGTGAGAGTGGCGTTCACAATACCCGAGTTAGTGATATGATTGGAGCCACCGCTGCTGTTGTTTCCTGCATTCATACTGCCGATGATCCCGTTCATGCTCACTGGGCTTGATGGTGCTTCTTCCGTTGAACTATATTCGTTGCTGGCCGGGTTCGCGAAGAGAACGCCGTTTACTGTGCCTGAGTTAGTGATATTATTAGAGCCACCAGTACTGCCCTCACCCATGTTCACACTGCCGATGATCCCGCCTGCTGGCAGTTCTGAGGTCCCTGCCGTTGTGCTGATATTGTCCTCATTCCCGGTAGTAGCTGTAAATCCACCGCCCACAATACCCGAGTTTGTGATGGTGTTGGAGCCGCCACTGCTGTTGTCACCCGTATTCCAGCTGCCGATGATCCCGCTTTCTGAGAAAAACGGTACTTGTGTTGTTGTGTTGATCTCACTTTCGTTATTGATGCCAAAGAAGATGTCACCGCCCACGACACCTGAGTTAGTGATATTATTGGAACCACCACTACTACCAGCACCCTCGTTCATACTGCCAAAAAGTATGCCGACAGAGCCTGTGTTGGTGTTCGTAATGCTGTTACTCCCCCCGTTACTGTTGATGCCGAGGTTTGCACTTCCGGCATTTATGAGTGATGTCCCGGAGTTTTTGATGCTGTTAAAGCCGCCACTGCTGCCGTCACCACTATTCAAACTGCCGGCAACTTCAAATACTAAACCAGAATTAGTGATGCTGTTTGAGCCGCCACTGCTGCCAACACCCTCGTTCCAGCTACCGATGATTTCAAATGCTTGGCCGGTACTTGAATTTGTAATATTGTTAAATCCGCCATTACTAGAGTCACCTCCGTTCCAGCTGCCGAATACATTCTCTGCCAGACCGGAGTTGGTAATGTTGTTTGAACCGCCGTTACTGCCGATACCCTCGTTTGCACTGCCGTAGATTTCATACACTTGGCCGGTGCTTGAATTTGTAATATTGTTAGATCCACCATTGCTATAGTCACCAAGGTTCCAGCTGCCATCAAGCCATCCGTTTACCGTCCCGGAGTTCGTAATGCTGTTAGACCCTGCACTGCTGCCGTTAACCGTGTTGTAGCTGCCTTCGATAAAGCCGGCTGTACCCGAGTTGGTGATGCTGTTGAAACCACTGTCGCTGCCATCCAGTGGACTTCCATAGATGCTATTGGTAACAGTACCCTCGTTGCTGATAATATCGGAACCGGAGGTGCCGTAGATGTTGTCAACTGGCGGCCCAATAGGGTTGTCGATGATGTCTGCTGATGCCGGTGCTGCCGGACAAAGAAACAGCAAACAGGCCATAACTCTAAAATGAATCACGTTTTGCATACTCTCTCTTCCTCTCTTAGGTGTGTTACGATAAAAAAATGGTAATGTTAGACCATCTAATCGTATTGAATTTTTTTTGTAAAGGTAGTTCTCATGTTTTCTGGCAATTGGGGCAGAAATAACTTGCCCTGCCGCTTATCTGTGTTTTTTCTATGGGTATCCCGCACTGGAGACAGGGTTGACCTTTCCTGCCATAGACTTGGAAGTTTACTTGGAAGTAGCCGCTTTCTCCGCTGGCATTGATAAAATCACTGATGGTCGAACCGCCGCAGGCAATGGCTCGGGTCAGGATCTGGCGGATCAGCTGGATAAGTCGTTGCCATTCGTCTTCCTGTAAAGTGCAAACTTCGCGGGAAGGATGGATGCCGGCGGCAAAAAGGGCCTCGTTGGCGTAGATATTGCCGATGCCTGCCACTGTTCTGCTGTCCATGAGAAAGGTCTTGACCGGTTGTTTTCTCGCCCGAGCCAGGGCCATGAAATGGGCAGGGGTGCAGGTATTGCTGAAAGGTTCAGGTCCGGTGTTCCCAAAAAAATCCGTCTCCATGTTTTTTGCCTGTTCGGGGGGCAGCAGCCAGACTGCGCCAAAACGTCTGGTGTCGTTGAGGCGTAGCTCAAGACCATTGTCCAGTTGCCAGCGGACATGGTCATGGATCTTGAGCGGGGTGGCGTGGGGGAAGATGCCAAGGTTGCCGGTCATCCCCAGATGGATGATGAGAAGCGTTTGGTCTTCGGTCTCGATGAGCAGATACTTGGCTCGTCGCGCGACGGCACGGATCGTCTGGCCGCAGAGTCTCTCATTCATGAGGCTATAGGGAACCGGGTGACGCAGATCTTTGCCGCTGCACTGGATGGCGGTGATGACCCGCCCGGTGAGGTGCGGGCGCAGGCCCAGGCAGATGACCTCGACCTCAGGGAGCTCAGGCATTGTTTTCTCCAGCTTGAGAGGGGATGACGCACAGACCAATTCCATATCCTTGATGCAGGCAGACCGCTACTTGGAATTGAAGTCTTCGGCTGCAGGATTTTTGCTCGCCTTTTTGAAACTCAAGGGTAAAGCGACAGGGTGTCAGGGCCTCTGCCTGCGGGGTAGGTTGCTCTTCCTCCCTCCCTGGCACCCGTGACACTAGGCCATCCCTGGCCGTCGGTCGCTTTTGCGCCGTCCCTGTCACCCGCGACACTAAGCCATCCCTGGCCGTCGTCTGGATATGCGTCAGCATAAGATCAAGAAATCCGGGCATGCTTTCAAGGGTAGCGGCCTTTTTGACAGCCTCTTTGGCGGCCCAGAGCAGGGTGAGGTGCTGTGGTAACTGCAAGTGCTGCAACTCGTGGCCAAGAAGTTTTTCTTCTTTTTGGGAGCAGAAACGGTCTTTCACCCGCTCCAGGGCTTGGCTGTCTGTCTGGATATCTATGCCGCAGTGGCTGGAAGCGGCCACTGCCACTGCATATCCCTTTGAATGGGAGATGGAGATATGAGGCATGTGCAGATCTTGAGGCAGGGCCTTGCCGTCAAGGAAGGGGCGGCCGGAGGCGGAGGGTATGATCTGGAGAAGTGGGGCATGGATGGCCGCCTGGTTTGATTGATCACCATGGCTGCCCAGGAGGTATCGAAGGGAGGCTTCTTTGGCGCAGATCCTGCCGCCCAGCCACTCAAGGTGTCTCTTCGCATAATGCAGGCTGTTTAGCTTTTCCTCTTCATTCCGGTGCAACCATTTCTCGCAGATGGACTTTATTGCTCCATGGTGGAGGAGAGTGCGGAGCTGGTCAAGATCCAGCATTGTTGACTGAAGGCGTGTCTGTGCAAAGATCTTGCTGATAATAATGGACAGGGATTCCGGGAGGGGAGCGAGTTGCATGGCCTGGTCTCGGGTTAAAGAGAGAAATAATTTCTTGCAATTTCAACTGTTCCTGCTAAAAACGATGCAGGATGTAGCCCTTGCTGGTCTGAGTTGCTAATTGTCGTCTGTGGGGAAGAGATATGGATATTGGGATTAATATGACGGCGTATGATCTTGTCATCATAGCCATTTTCGTTTTTTTTATGGCCCGAGGAATCTGGGTCGGACTGTTGGGTCAGGTCACGGTGCTTGTTGCCCTTTATGTCGGATATCTTGTCTCCGGACAGTATCATGACAAACTTTTTCCTTTTTTGCGAGGGGTTTCAGAAAATCCTCAGGTCGTGTTTCTCCTGGCCTATGCCATCGTCTTTGCCTGTACCTATGTGCTGACCATGCTTCTGGGCAAGGCCTTGACCGGGGTGGTGCAATTGACCATTGCCGGTTGGTTTGACAAAGTGCTTGGCGCCCTTTTTGGCGCGATCAAGGCCCTGATCCTTGCCATCCTTCTTCATATGCTTCTCACCACTTTTCTGGCAGCTGATACTCCCATGCTGCGTCAGTGTCAGCTGTGCCCCTACCTGTCCCAGGCCATGATTCTATTTCAGCAGGTGATTAAGGATGAAAAGGTGCGGAAGGCCTTTGAAAAGAAGGAACCGGCGATCTCTGATCAAACCGTGGCGCCTGCTGCTGTGCCGGTTGTTCCATTGTCAACTCCTGCGAAGCAGGTACCCGTAAATAAAACTCCTGCAGAAAAATCCCCAGTGGAGCCCCTACCTTCGGTACAATGAGGCCAGCTTTTGTAAAGGGACACGGGTATAATAGCCAAGGATTACCAGCTGATTGATAAGGGTGGTGCGGATGATTCCCAAACGCCGCCAGCGTCTGGCCGAGGTGGTCACATTCAGGGGCAGGGTGGTGACTCTGCCAGCTTGTCTGGCTTTTTTGATAAAGATGAAGTCTTCCATGATCGGAGTTTCCGGAAACCCGCCCAGTTGCAGAAAGTCATCACGCCTGACAAAGAGGGCCTGGTCGCCATAGGGAAGCTGCAGGAGGCGTGAACGCAGATTCGCCCAGAAACAGATGAATCGCAGCAGTAGACCGCCATTATGAATCTTGAGGCGGAAGGCTCCGGCAATGGTCGTGGGCTCGCTCAGAGCATGCAGGATTGACTTGGCAAAACCGCTAGGCAGCTCAGTGTCGGCATGGAGAAAGAGCAGGATCTTGCCGCTGGCCAGTCCGGCCCCGTGGTTGAGTTGTGCCCCGCGGCCGGGATTGCAGCTCTCGACCCGTAATCCAAGGCTGCGGGCCAGAGTCACGGTCTTGTCACTGCTGCCGCCATCGACAATAATGATTTCGCAGGGCAGGGATGCCCCAGTGTCGCTCGCTCCAAGGATGGATGAAGAGCGACCGCAGGGCAGGGATGAAGAACGATTATCCATCAGCGACTGGAGCCTTTGCCAGTTGCTGGTCTGGGTCTCCTCATTCAGGGTGGGGATGATAATCGAGATGTCTGAGGTCTGCAGGGGTGTCGATGTCATGGAGTCTGGTCAGGGAATGGCAGCGCAGTTGGTGCTCTTCTGCTCGTATTTTTGTGAGAGTATAAACATCATTCGTGCTCCAGGGCATATCCTGAAACAGGGTCTGAGTGATAATCGTTGACGACTCTTGACGAGTCCCGATAAGGTAATAGCCGCCATCGCAGGCAGGGCCTAAAGTCAGATCGTGGTTGGTCAGGGCCGCAAAGGCCTCCGTCATGATCTCCGCGCTAAGATCAGGGCAGTCAGAGCCGATGAGGAGCAGGCGGTGCATTCGGCCCAGGTGACTGCTGATGGCTGCCTGCATGCGGCAGCCGATGTCGCCATCCGTCTGTTTCCGGTAATGATAGTCACTGCCCAGCCAGGAACGCATCTGCTCTTCGGTCCCACCGTCATAGTGGATCTCCAGGAAATGCGGGTGGATGACGGCAAGCCTGGTCAGTTGGGCAAGGATGTGCAGGGTCATCTCTTGGTGGAGACGTGTTGCCCCTATCCGACCCAGTGCTGGAATAAGGCGGGTTTTACACCTCCCAGGTTCAGGATAACGGGTGAAAAGAAGGACAAGATCTGGTTGAGCCGGCATCGTCAATCGTATTGTAGGCCGTTGGTGAAAGATAACTGTAACATTGCAGAATTATTAACGGCCCTCAGTGGCAGGTAGAGAAAACAGCAGTCAGGAATCGCAAATGAAAACGGCAAGACGCCTCAAAAAACCGGAATCATACCGTACGCGGACCTATCGCCAGTTTCCAGGTCAGGGAGAACTCGTCACAATAGAGGTGCAGGTTCAGGAGACAGATCTTCAGATCCTTGCCACCAAAATCGCCGCTTTTGATGTGAAAGAGCGAGCAACAGAGCTTGTTCTCCAGTATCGTCTGCAACTTGAAAATTATATTGTAAAACATCCACAGTTTTTAGCAACGCTTGATCCCCTGCCCATGGATTTTATGGCGCCACCCCTGGTGCGGGAGATGCTTGCCGCAGGTCAAAAGGCAGGGGTCGGCCCCATGGCGGCGGTGGCAGGGGTCCTTTCCGAGTTCGTGGGCAAGGCGCTGGTCGCTGAAGGGGTCCAGGAGATCATTGTTGAAAATGGCGGGGACATCTATGTGCAGCGGCTCAAGGAATGTTCTGTGGCCATCTTTGCCGGACAGTCACCATTGAGCTACAAGGTTGGCCTGCGTCTTCTCCCCTCCCTGATGCCGATCGGGGTTTGCACCTCATCAGGGACCGTGGGCCATTCCCTCAGTTTTGGCAAGTCCGATTCGGTAACTGTTGTGGCCAGATCAACCGCCCTGGCCGATGCGGTGGCAACCCGTCTGGGCAATGAGGTGGGTGCAACGCTCAGCGCCAAAGCCGGCGTCGAGCGGGCGCTGGCTTTGGCGAAGGAAATTGAGGGCATCGAAGGCGCGGTGGTGATCTGCGGAGAAGTACTGGGGGCAATGGGCGCGGTAGAACTGGTGCGATTGGCCTCGTAGATCGGAGTGGTAAATGATGATTGTCATGGTGAGTTTTGGTACAAAGGGAACAATCCAATGGAAAGTATGAGACCCATACCGGCCTGTTTTAAGGCCTATGACATCCGGGGAAGAGTGCCCGATGAGCTCAATCCGCAGTTGGCGCGAGACATCGGTCGGGCCTTTGCCGCAGTCTTTGCGCCGCGCAAGGTGGCCATTGGTCGTGATATTCGTTTAAGCAGTGCGTCATTGACCGAGGCCCTGATCTCCGGGTTGCTGGATTCAGGGGTCGACGTCCTCGATCTGGGTCTGTGCGGCACCGAAGAGATCTATCACGCGGCCTTCAGTCTGGAGCAGGAAGGGGTGGATGGCGGGATTGTGGTCACTGCCAGTCATAATCCGGCGGATTATAACGGTATGAAGATTGTGACCCAAGGGGCGCGGCCAGTGACCGGCGAGTCGGGGCTGAAGAAAATGGCGGAGATGATCGTTAGCGGCCGTCTGCCGGAGCTGCGGGGGATGCAAGGTCAACGAAGCAATGTTGCAGGGAAGGGGAGCTATATCAAACATCTGCTGGGCTATGTCGACAAGGGTGCGCTGAAACCCCTGAAGCTGGTGGTCAACAGCGGTAATGGCTGTGCCGGGGCCGTGATTGATCTGCTGGAGCCGGAGCTGCCCTTTACCTTTATCAAGGTCTTTCATGAGCCGGACGGCACCTTTCCCCATGGCGTCCCCAATCCCCTGCTTCCGGAAAAGCGGGAAGAAACCGCCAGACTGGTGCGCGAGCATGGGGCGGATCTGGGAATTGCCTGGGATGGTGACTTTGATCGTTGTTTTTTCTGGGACGCCCATGGTAATTTTATTGAGGGATATTATATTGTCGGCTTGCTGGCTTTGGAGCTCCTGGCCCAGGAGCCGGGTGGCAAGATCCTTCATGATCCACGTCTGATCTGGAATACCCAGGAACTAGTGCAGGGTGCGAGCGGCGTCCCGGTGATGACCAGGACCGGCCATGCCTTTATCAAGGAGCGGATGCGGCAGGAGGATGCAATCTATGGCGGCGAGATGTCCGCCCATCATTATTTCCGGAATTTCGGCTATTGTGATTCCGGGATGATTCCCTGGCTGTTGATCTGCTCGCTCCTGAGCAGAAAATCGACAAGCCTTGCCAGCCTGGTGAAAGACCGGATGGCGGCTTATCCGGTATCAGGTGAGATCAACCGTGTGGTGGATGACCCGGATGCGGCCATTGCCAGGGTGAAGGCACGATTTATTCAAGGGGAAGAGGATGATACCGACGGTCTGAGTGTGACTTTCCCCAAGTTTCGGTTTAATATCCGCAAGTCAAATACTGAACCTCTGCTTCGCTTGAATGTGGAGAGCCGCAATGATCCTGCGTTGCTGGCAGAAAAAACCAGGGAGCTGCTGGCCCTGATCAAGGGATAAGAGATAATCGAAAGGATAAGGCAGAAGAGTGACACCCCTTCCCAAGGAGAAAACAACGTGTATAAAATCCAACCCGTAATCCTGGCCGGTGGCACCGGATCCAGGCTGTGGCCCCTTTCCCGGGAACTCTATCCCAAGCAGCTTCTGCCCTTGATTGATGAGACCTCACTGCTCCAGACCACGGTGCTGCGGGTCTGTCAACTTGCAGATGTGCTGGCCCCGGTGGTGGTGGTGGGCGAGGAACATCGTTTTATTACCTGCAGTCAGATTGATGCCCTGGGCGTTGTCTCAGCGTATTCTATCCTCCTTGAACCCTTGGGACGCAATACAGCGCCAGCTGTGTGTGCGGCCGTGGAGTTTTGCGCCCTGACTGATGAGGATGATACCATTATTCTGGTGTTACCTGCCGATCATCTGATCCTGCGTCAGGAAGAATTTGTCAGTGCAGTGCAGAGGGCGGCAGAGCTGGCCGCTGATGGGGCTATTGTCACCTTCGGGATTGAACCGCAGAGTCCGGAAACAGGTTATGGTTACATAGAACGGGGAAAGGACGGATGTGTCCTTTCTTTCAAAGAAAAACCTGATTTGGCAACGGCCTTGGCCTATGTCGAGAGTGGAAATTATTTCTGGAATAGTGGGATGTTTGCCTTTTCCATCAAAACCTTTCGTGAGGAGATGGAAATCCATGCCCCGGAGATGCTTACTGCCATGGCAAAATCCGTGCAGCATGGCTCGCGGGATGGAAAATTCTTTCGCCTGGACAGCAAGGCCATGGCCGCATCTCCCAGTGACTCCATAGATTATGCTTTGATGGAGAAGACCAGCAAGGCAGCGGTTGTGGCGGCCAATCTTGACTGGAGCGATATCGGATCATGGAAGGCCTTGTGGGAAATCTCCAGCAAGGATGAACAGGGGAATGTCAGCACCGGTGATGTGCTTCTTGAAGATACCAAAAATTGTCTGATCCGTTCAGAAAGCAAGCTGGTGGCAACCGTTGGACTTGAAGACACGCTGGTGATTGAGACCGCGGATGCGGTCCTGGTCGCACCCCTGTCCCGGTCTCAGGATGTGAAAAAGATTGTGACCCGATTGCAGAAGAAACAGCGCGATGAGTTCAGGTTTCATCGTACGGTTTTTCGTCCCTGGGGCAGTTATACGGTTCTTGAACAGCAGCCACGCTATCAGATCAAACGGATAACGGTCTATCCCGGGGAAAAACTTTCGCTGCAGATGCATCACCATCGCCATGAACACTGGGTGATTGTCACGGGAATTGCCAGGATCACCAATGGTGATCAGGTCTTTCTGCTGCATGAGAACCAGTCTACCTATATCCCGGCAGGTGTTCAGCATAGGCTGGAAAATCCAGGGGTGATTGGATTGGAGCTCATTGAGGTACAGAATGGCAGTTATCTGGGTGAGGATGATATTGTCCGTTTTGATGATGATTATGGACGAGGGGCAGCTGCCCGGCACGATGTGACAGAGGCTGAGTGAAATTCGTCAGTCTGCGTGCCTTTCGGCGCATATTTTTACAAGGTGTTGGGCTCTTCCTGGCTGGAAGTATCATCTTGACCCTTTTCTTCCGTTGGGTACCTCTGCCCTTGAGCTCTCTGATGATCCAGCGTCAGATAACAGCAAAATGGCAGGGTGACCAAGGGTATCGATTGGTCCATACTTGGGTCGGTCTGGAACAAATTTCTTTGTATGCCCCTCTAGCGGTTATTGCCGCTGAAGATCAGAAATTTCTTGACCATTACGGTTTTGATTTTGATGCCATGGGCAAGGCATGGCAGGCCAACCAGCATCGACGTCGGCCGCTTGGGGCAAGCACCATCTCGCAACAGGTGGCCAAAAACCTCTTTCTCTGGCCGGGACGAACTTTTTTCCGCAAAGGGGTTGAAGTTTATTTTACCCTACTGCTTGAAGGGCTCTGGTCCAAAAAGAGGATTCTTGAAGTTTATCTCAATGTGGCGGAGTTTGGTCCTGGTATTTTTGGGGTAGAGGCCGCTAGCCGCATCTATTTTCATAAGTCAGCCGCCAAGCTGACCTCATCGGAAGCAGCACTTCTCGCTGCAATCTTGCCCAGTCCTCTGCGTTCTGACCTCCAACATCCAACAAGCTATATTCTCAGTCGCGCCAGGCACATCCAGAGGCAGATGAAACTTATGGATGGCGGGGCATATCTGAAACAACTTATCAGGCCTGGAAAAAAATAAATGGACACACAGAAAGGAGCTTTCTGGTCCAAGATATTATGAGAGGATCTCTCTCATAATATCTTGGAGGTTGAGCTTTTTGTGTAAAATGAAATCGCTTAGTCAGGATTGGGGCCCTGGTGGCAACTCCAGCAACTTACTTGATAACCAGCTGCCCAGTGTTTAATCCCATATTCACCCGCATTAATGGTTTCTGCGACCTTTACCGCGCTGTATGGGGTGCCAGCGCTTGTTGTTCCATGGCATTGTGTACAAGTGCTTTTGTTAGCGTGTTGATGCCCACTAACCCAAGTCTGGCCAATCGGGTGCATGATATCATTGTGGGGACCACCAAAAGAAGGTCGAGTTACATGGCAGACAGTACAGGTATCAATTGTTCCTGCATGGCCTTGTAGGAGAGTGGCCTGGATATTGTCATTTTTTTCTCTTGATGGGGTAATAGCATGTTGACTGCCATGGCATGCCTGGCAGTAGATACCTTGGTGTCCTTTGAAGAAGCGGTACAGCGTCCCACTGTTCTCAGCGTGTGCTGCGTCATGGCATTGGTCACAACGGGGTTCATCAATCCAGGGTTTACGGTTGGAGTTGGCTACATCAGTGAGGTTGCCGTGACAGTCGTAGCAGGTTTTTCCTGCTAGAAACATGGCGCCTCGCAGGCATTTTGTCTGAGCACCTGGATGACAGGCATAGCAAGTTCCCTCCATTGTTCCATCATCAATGCCCGCACTCGCATGTTTTCCGTGGATGGCGTTGGAGAGATTCGGAACCCCTGGTTTTCCGGCAGTGCCAAGGGCATTTGAACTGTGACAGCTGGCACAGAGTACAGGCCGTTGCGCCATAAGGTTGGTAGAGTGATTTTGATCATGCAGTGTGAGAATGTTCTGTTTTACCACGCCCGTGGCAATACCATGATTTGCGGAACCGTTGTCACCATGACAGGTCTCGCAGTGTAGTTCGGTGGAAACAGGAGCCACGGTCTGGGTGCTGGCTAAAATGTGACCGCTGCTGTCTTTAGCCACGAGTTCTGCCACCTGATAGGGATAGGGTGTGGTCGTGTCGCTGTCCAGATATTCGGTGAGCGGGATTGCCTCGGCAACGAAATGGTCCGTGTCCACTTTCATGCGGCCACTGAGACCATTCCCTTTAAGGCCAATATTGGGGGCAAGTGATACCCCAAAAAGTTTTTGCGCATATTGCCAGAAGTTTGTTTTGTTGTCAGAACGGGTATTGCCAAGTATTCGATATTCGACGGTGATATTCGAGGTGACAATGGCAGGTCCGTCGCCCCGACGAATAACCTGAGCCCACAAGGTATTGTAAGGAGGTAAAATTGAGAAATCCTCAAAGCTGGGATCCATGCAGTGCATTCCCAGATCATTCCAGGCAATGAGAGTATATTGTCCATTCCCTTTCGGCGGCGTTCCTAAACCTGGAGGTGCTAAAACCCCAATTCCCGGTGGAGGAGCAGAATTATGTTTGTGCCCAATTATTGCCGGAAGGAAGAGGAGCAGATCAGATTTGGCCAGGGCCAGATTGGGTATGACCAGCAGGCAGATAATACTGAAAATAGGGATGGTTGCTTTTACCTGTAAAGGAATAATGCGTTTCAATAGATTTTTTTTTTGACTACACCTATTCATAATACTCTCCCTTTGTTTATTGTGCCGTTATGGAGATTTTCCACACCGATGGTTTAGGTATCAGCTTAAAGGAATCAAGAGTCTGTGGGAATGATATTTAATCTTAACTACTCAATGATAATAATATCTATAGTTGTGTATTGCAAGGTGCAGCGGATTTCTTTTTAAAAATTACATCTTTGATTGCTTTCAGTAACAGTTTGCTGAATGATATTTATACTGTAATTCAAACATGTTGAAGAGCATGAAAGGCGTGGTGTGTTCAAGAGGTTGTCCCTGCTTCTTTCTATGACGTTTGATACCATTGCGGCCACTGGTATTCGAACACATATCGAGGTGGATGCTGAGAGACAAGCTCATTGATGGTTATGGTCTCGCATTCGGGAAGAGCAGGAGTGGGTATAGGCGATGTTAGCTTTGGAAGGGAGAATTGGTTAAATGGGCCTGAATCCATTCACCTTTGTGGAGTTGTCGGCGGTGGGCAGGGCAGAGCAAGTAGCAGGACGTGGCTTCACTCTTCTTTGCTGAGCGGGCTGTGCATATCCCGTTATTGATTTGGAAGATGCCACTTTTAAGGCAGAGTATTTTTTCCTGAGGACAGCTGAGAGGTTCTGTTAGGCGAATTCTGATTCTTTCAGGGAAGCACCGTTTTATCCCCTGCAAGGCAAGCAGGGCAGGTCTCACTAATTCATGAAAGAGCAGGTGTACGGCTGGCGGTGGACCTGGCAGGCCAAAGAAGAGACTCTGGCCTAGTGTGCCAAAGAGGGTGGCCTTTCCCGGGCGCATCTTGAGGGCATTGTAGATTACCTGGCCACCGGCCTCAATAAAGGCGTCTTCCAGCAGATCGTATTTCCCGGGTCCCATCCCGCCGGTGGAAATAATAACATCTGGTTGATCGGAATCAAGCGTGGCAAAGACCCGGTGTAGTTCATTCTTATTGTCCCCGACCAAGCCACAGTCGGTGGGCATAGCCCCGAAGAGTTGGGTCAGGCTTTTTAGTAGGAAACGATTCTCTGAAACTTTCTGGCCGCTTAATTTTGTAGCTGTCGGACCCACAAGCTCATTGCCGGTACAAAAAAAACTGATTTTGGGTTGAAGATGGACAGGAACTTCCGTGTATCCGACACCGGCCAGCAACGCCTGATGTTCTGCCTGGATAGGAGTCCCGGCAGGAACAATCACCTTCCCTTGTGCAATATTACTTCCCTGCTTTCGGATAAATGAATTCTTTGCCAGTAATCCTTTAGAAGAGATGCGTAGGATGTTACCCTCGACTGTACATTGTTCCTGCGGGATGACCCTGACCCCACCGGCAGGAAGCTGGGCTCCGGTCATAATCCGCCATGCCTCCCCTGTGGCCAGATGGATTTTGCAGATATCACCAGCAGCGATTTCACCAGCTATACGGTAGTGTCCCTGGCGATCCGGTCTTGCGCTTAGGACAAAGCCATCACGGGTGGAATGATTGAAACCTGGGGAGGGGAGCAGAGCTGGCAGGGAACGGGAGGGAACACGATGCAGTGCCTCTTCCAGGGGAATCGATTGAACAGGCAGAGCCGAGGTTTGTTCAAGGATAAGCCGGTGGGCGGTCTGCAGGTCAGGGGCGGAGGGCTGATCCATGGTCTTGTACAGGCAGAGAGAAAAGAAAAAAATGGCAAAAAAAAAACGTTTCTGCCCTTGAAGGCAAAAACGTTTTTTATATTTAGTTACCTTGAGGATGCTGAATTTTAATGTTGCTTCAAGGCTGCAATCATAACATTAAGCCATACCGTCAGATCCTCTCATTAAAGAGTCAGGTCGTCACGTACGGTTTTACGAGGTCCGCCATGACCAGCTGTTGACCAGTCACGGATGGGGGCAATTGCTTTCATCTGCGACTGGTTGCCGAAACTGCCCAGACGATCATGAATAGACTGCCAAATGCACTCGGTATTTTTGTTGATTTCGCATCTGCCACCCACGGAGCCGCCGCAGGGACCGTTCATCAGGCTTTTGGCACAGCGGGCTACAGGGCAGAGACCGCCGGTAAGATGGAGAACGCAATTGCCACAGCCGGCGCACTGTTCCGTCCAGATACCTTGCTCGGCAGAGCCACCGAAAAAGGTGGTGTTCAGCGCTGGATAAACAATAGTTGCCTTGCGCAGATTGGCAATGAAGTTGACGCCGACTCCACAGGCTGTTGAGACAATAGCGTCATATTGACCATCCCATTCATCGATGGCATCGATATATTCCTTGTCGCATTGTCTGACCAGGCTGCCTTCGATGACCTGAATGGTTTTTCCTTCTTTCTTCATACCAAGACGGATCAGGGAGGCCAGGGCTGCGGCCTCACGTTCCCCTCCGGCTGAACAGACGGTTACGCATCCGCGACAGGCCAGAACCAAAACCTTGGAGCAATCCTTTACCATTCCTATAATTTCAGCCATTGGCTTTCGTTCTGCGACAATCATCCTCTACACTCCTGATAAAAAAATAGTAGAACATTGAAAATTGAACGGCTCAGCTTTCATGTCTGCTGGGTTCAACTCCGGAGTTCAACTTTACTTTTCAACTTTGAAACGGGCTTGGCCCAAGGGCACGGATTTTTTTATCCATTGCTATTCCGGCAGCCACAAATTCCGGATGCAGGCCACGGGGAAGGTGAAACATCTCTATCCTTCCACTCTCAACATCGAGCTCTTCCAGGGCTTTTTTCACGGCCGTAACTCTTTTGGCTGCCCTGACACTCCCCTTGACATTGTGACAGCCATCCACCGGACAACCAACCACATAAACGCCATCGGCCCCGTCTTCAAAGGCCTGCAATAAGGTTGTCACCTGCACTTTGCCGGTACATGGTACTCTTACCAGGGTGATGGATGTTGGAAACCCAAGCTGTGACAACTCTTTTCCCTTTTCAGCGCAACTCTGCTGTGATGCGTAGTGACAACTGAACAGGGTTATCTTTGGTTCAAAACTCATTTTTATTCCTCGTCCTTATCAAAGATCTCATGCACGTGGGGTCGTCCCATTAAATCCCACAGGAGGCAATCAATCGTCCATCCTCAGATTCATTCAGTTTGATGGCCCGGGCTGGACACTCTTCAACGCAGATCCCACAGGCCCTGCATGCCTCAACGTCAATGACCGCTACACCTTGTTTATCAATCTTAGGAATGGACCAAGGACAGAGGCGAACACAGGTAAGACAGGCGACACAGAGGTCACGCTCTACCTGGGCGGCTTTGCCCTTGTCGATCAGATCCTGCTTGCTGACATAACCCTCTTTCAGGGCCAGTTTGGCCAGCGCGCCCATGATCTCGGCAAAACGCACATCCTGTGGACAGACAAAAACACAGGATTTACACCCGGAGCAGTACCAGAGAAAGTCGGAGCCGAGTAATCGATCCTTCATCCCCATCCGGATCATGTGAATAATCTTTCGTGGATCAAATTCAGGAATGGCCTGACTGACAGGGCATATGCCGCTGCACGCCCCACACGAAAAACAACTGTTCAGATGTTCACCGCCTGGAACAGCAACAACCTCGCTGTTAAAGGCAGGTGTTAATGTAGTTACTGGTTTTCCCATTTTGACAACTCTTGGCTTTTCGTCTTTCTTCTTCAGGTGGTAATCGAAAAAAACGACACCACGTTGACTGATACATTTCATAAAAGAAATTTATATCTACTTGAACCAACCATTTTTGTCAACAGGGGAAAAATCATTATTAACTGATATCAGCAAGCCTTCAGCACACTTTTATTGTCTTGGAATATCGATACGGTAGGGGCCATTAAATTCTTGACTTTGCCCTTGCCGCGTACCATAAAGAAGGTGGTATTTTTGCAATCAACAGAAAAGAGAGGAGAACAGTATGCAGGAAAGTGATCGGGAAATTGTGTTGGATGCCCTTTCCATTCATGAGCGGGTTGTGCAATTGGGGCAGGCAATAACTCATGATTATGCAGCCGGAAATTTACTGGTAATCGGAGTTCTGAAAGGTGCCTTTGTCTTTATGGCTGATTTGATTCGGGCCATTGATGTTCCGTTGGTGGTTGATTTTATTCAGGTCTCCTCCTATGGCCATGCTTCCTCTTCGTCAGGTGATATCATTGTCCGCAGCAAACCAACCATTGCCGTACAGGATTATGATCTGCTGCTGGTGGAAGATATCATTGACAGCGGCCTCACTCTCCAGTGGCTCAAGAACCATTTTATCTCTCAGGGGGCACGTTCAGTCAAGATCTGTGCCCTTATTGATAAGGCCGAGCGTCGTGCCCATCAGGTCCAGCTTGATTATTGCGGTTTTTCTATTGCTGACGGGTTTCTTGTTGGCTATGGTCTTGATTTTAATGAGCAAAATCGCCATCTGCCAGCAATCTATCATCTCAAGAACCCGGCCTGATCCCAGAGCACAGAGTAACTTTCCGAATTTATGCTTCAACTCGGCGTTTTTTTTTCGGCCGCCCTTTTTTGGGTTGCGGTGGACAATTTGGGAAAGTGGAAACTGAGGTGCAGTAGAAAAGGAAATGGCGGTGGTGGTCGGTAATTACTCTCCTGTCAGCTGGCAAAGTTGACAGGAGAATAATCCAGTTACTAATAACTGGATTATTTCCCCAGACAGAACTGCTGAAAGATCAGATCGAGGATATCTTCCGTGGAGGTCACGCCTATAATGGCGTCAAGTTCGGCCAGGCATTCCTGGAGATCGATGGCCAGCAGGTCGCTGGTTATTCCGCTCTGCAGCCCGTCCAGCACCCGTTTACTGGCCGTGTAGGCCCGTGTCAACGCATCTTTGTGCCGGAGGTTCGGGGCGCAGCCACCTTCCTCCCACTGCTCTCTGCTACCGGCAACGGCCGTGAAAATGGCTTGTTTCAGTTCGCTGATTCCTTGTTGCTTTTTTGCGGAGATGTGCACCAGGGTCAAGGTGTGTTGGTGAAATGCCTCCAGATCGGGTGCCTCTGCCGGCAGCAGATCCATCTTGTTGGCAATCAGGATCACCTGCTTATGTCTAATACTGTGAAACAGTTCAAGGTCCGCGTTGCTGATTCCCTTTGCCAGGTCAATCATAAACAAGACAAGATCAGCCTGACTTATCTGCTCTCTGGCGCGCTTGATCCCTAACTCTTCAACCTCTTCCGCATTTTCACGAATCCCCGCGGTATCGATGATGCGCACCGGCATCCCTTCTATATCAACATATTCCTCGATGGTGTCGCGGGTGGTTCCTGGAATGGCGGTGACCAAGGCCCGTTCTTCCTGCAGGAGGGTGTTGAGCAGGCTGGACTTTCCTACATTGGGTAGCCCGGCAATGACCACGGTAATTCCTTCTCGGAAAATTTTACCCTGCTCGGCATTGCGCAGCAAAAGGGCAAGGGGAAACCTTACCTCACTCTCGAGCTGTTGGCCTAATTCTTTATGATTGATAATCTCCAGATCTTCGTCAGGAAAATCAATGGCGACCTCGACAATGGCCCGCATATGCATCAGGGACTTGCGGATGGAGTCAACCCGATCATATAAGCTGCCGGAAAGCTGGCCCTGAGCAAGCTCTATTCCCTTTCTGGTCCTGGCTGAGAGGAGATCAATCACGGCTTCAGCTCTGGTCAGGTCGATGCGTCCATTCAAAAAAGCGCGTTTGGTGAATTCCCCGGGGTCAGCCAGGCGAACCGAATAGTGGAGCAGAAGTTCCAGGATGGACTGGAGCAGCAGAAAATTGCCGTGACCATGGATTTCGACTACATCTTCGCGGGTATAGGTCTTGGGAGCCCGCATGTAAACGGCGAGAACTTCATCGACAATTGTGTTCTTCCCGGATAGTCCCGGCGTGATAATATGGCCGTAATAGAGTTGGTGACTGCGGAAGGAACAGGAGGGATCGTGGGGTTTGAAGATCTGCTGGAGGACTTCAAAGGCGCGCGATCCACTCATGCGGATCACCCCGATACCGCCGGCGCCGGGAGGCGTGGAAATCGCAGCAATGGTCTCGTTTTCAGAAGACATGGACTGTTGTAATTAATCCGTGGTAATAAAATATAAACATTGAAGTGTCGTGAACAAACGGCATAAGGGGGGGCCGTAACGAAATGCTTAGAAAAAAATGCTTATTTCGTTACGGTCGTGAGGTCGAGGTTTGCAAAAATTTTTATTATTCCTGTTCACTGTTGTCGGTTGTTGGTTTATTGCCTTTCCCTCTCCTGCCTCGAGATTGTGGGCGTTTTCTGCTGTTTCCGCCACTCTTGGGCTTGCCTGGCTTATAGATAAGGATTTTTTTAAAGAGACCATCACCCACGCTGCGGCTGCGGATCTCTTTATCGTCCTGCAATGCCATATGGACAACACGTCTTTCGGATGGGTTTAATGAGGGGATGACCTGAGTCTTGCCATCTTCCTTGACCAACACCGCCAAGGCCAAGGCCTGGTCCTGTAACTCATCTTGTCTTTTCTCCCTGAAGTCACCTACGTCAATAGAGATCCGTACCCGTTCGGAGACCTTCCTGGCGATGATCTTGCGGAGTAGATACTGTAGGCTGTCCAGAGTCTTTCCCTCCTGGCCGGTAAGATCTTCTTCAAAGTCGCCGCTTACGTGGCATCTTACGGAACTTCCTTGTGCCTCAACTTCTATTTTTGAAGGAAGACTCATTAACTGAAGCATCTGGGAAAGCTCCTGTTGCACGCATTCGATACTTTCCTGGCTGAGTGGCTCTTCTGAGCTTGCAGGGACAGCAAGATCATCCTCGTCGTCTTCAACGGCGGGTGCCTCACTCTGAATGGATTCTGCTGGGGGGGTGGTTTCCGGTGAAACGGGAGTTTTGCCGACAGCTTCCTGTTGCACAGGCAAAGGCTGTTCAATAACCGGAGGCTTTTTGGCTTTACTCTTTGTGGCAACAGCAGCCTCTTTGAGGCTGGCCCTGATATGGGCCTTCTTGCGGATAAAACCAAAAATACCTGTTGAGCCTGTCTCTATGACCTCTATATCCAGGTTCTCCTGGGGTGTTTGAAAGGCCTCACAAGCCTGCTTGATTACATCAGATACTGTTTTTCCAATAAAATCTTTTTTTTCTAAAGCCATGGATTATCCTTCAATGGTCACTTATCATCTAAAATTTGTGTTGCCCTGTTGTGCAAGGAGGAAGAGGGAAGGCGCACAATACAAAGGGGATTACACAGTAGAGTACAACTACACTGCCAATGGTTTATTGGCTTGTCTGTTGATCAAATACTGCTGCAGGATGGCCAGCATGTTGTTGATAAACCAGTACAGAACCAGACCTGATGCAAAATTTAAGAACATAAAGGTAAACATTACCGGCAAGAACATCATGATCTTGGCTTGGGTCGGGTCCGCAGTGGTTGGTGTCATCTTCTGCTGCAGGAACATGGATGCCCCCATGAGCAGAGTTAATACCGGAAGGCCTCCCAAGTAAGGAATATTGATGCCAATCATCAGGCGATCAGGGGCGGAAAGGTCAGTGATCCAGAGCATGAAAGGGGCATGCCGCAACTCAATGCACATGAGCAGAACCTTGTAGAGTGCAAAAAATACCGGAATCTGTAAAATCATGGGCAGGCAGCCGCCAAGGGGATTCACCTTGTAGGTCTTGTAGAGGTTCATGACCTCTTTGTTCATCATCGCTGGATCGTCTTTGTATTTTTCCTTGAGCTTGACCATTTTGGGCTGCAGTTTCTGCATGTTTTTCATGGACTTGAGACCCTTCTGGGCAATGGGCCAGAAGGCAAGCTTGAAGGCAACAGTCACCAGAATAATGGCGATTCCGTAATTTTTAAAATAGGTGTAGAAAAAATTGAGCAGCCAGAGGGTGGGCTTGGCCATGACGTCAAACCAGCCGAAATTGACGGCTTTGTCCAGATTGTATCCTGTTTTCTCGAGCAGAGAGAGCTTCTTTGGGCCAAAGTAAACATGATATTTATAGATCTTTTCCTGACCCGGTTGCAACACATCCGCACCACTGCCGATCTCCATGCTCACCAGATTATCTGTCTGCTGCATAGTTACACTGGTGGCGCCTTTACTCTCGGGCAGGATTCCGCACATGAAATAGGTGCTGTCGTAAGCGGCCCAATCTACGTTCCCCTGTACGGTCTTGGGAGCAGCCATCAAATCCTTGCTTTTGAATTCCAGGCGCTCACCATTCATAAAGAGGGCCGGGCCGGTAAAAAGTGAGGTCATGGAGCCTTTGCCGGCTTCTTCGAAGGGCAGGTTTACCTGATGTAGCAGGGCCGAACCCTGGAGAGGGTTGGCCGTGACATTTTTTACCCGGACAACGAGTTCCAGCAGGTAGGTGTCGCGGTTGAAGTGGTAGGTCCTTTCCAGCTCAAGTCCTGATGCGCTGAGCCCCTTCATGGATAAGGCAGCTGTAGTCTCACTACTTGCAAACTGTACTTTGTTAGTATCAGCACCATAAAAAGTATTAGGGGCAACCATACCACCCCAGGAAAATGTCAGCGGGAAGCCTTCCTTTTCTGTGGTTCTAACCAGTTGCACTCCCGGAGAGCCTTTGGCCTGGCTTTCTTTGTAATCTTTCAGGATAAAGCTTTTAATGGCGCCGCCATTTTCAGTGATCACTGCGCTGTAAAGGTCAGTGTCAACGGTAATCTCACGGGCTGGGCGGTCTGGCTGAACAGGTGAGGGCAATGGCTGTTTCAGAGTTTCTTGTGTCGGCGAGGTCAGCTGGCTGGTCTGAGTAGTGGCCGCTGGTGTTGCAACAGAGGTAACAGACGTCTCGGGCGCTGGTTCGTTCGCTGCTTTTTTAGAGTCAAAACCCACAAAAAAGAATTTATAGCCGACCAGAATAACAAACGAAATAACAACAGCTAAAAGTGCTCTATAGGTATCCATACCATGTCCCTGAAATAATTCGCTCTATCGAAGAGAGCCTATTATGTAATAAAATTGTTGTGATCT
>JAQVER010000140.1 GCA_028697885.1 Desulfocapsaceae bacterium | reverse complement strand
ACGGCCTATTCGGTGGAAGAGGTTGTGACCAGGGATTATCTGGTAAATGAGAAGCCGCAGGTGGTGATCAATATCGTTGACGCCTCAAACCTCGAGCGTAATCTCTATCTGACCACCCAGTTTCTCGAGCTTGGCTGCCCTCTGATCATTGCCCTCAACATGATTGATGTGGCAAAGGATCGCGGCATTGAGATCAGAGCCGAAAAATTGGCTGAACTGCTGGGAGTGCCGGTAGTTCCAGTTATCGCCCGTTCCGGACAGGGCACCGAGACTCTGATCAGTCAGGCCATACTGCAGGTAACTCAGGACTGGCAGCCCCGTGACATATCCTATGGTGAAGATCTGGACGAGGCCATCATGCAGCTGATGGCCATCATCTCAGAAAATAGTTTCCTGGCCCATACTTATCCTGCCCGTTTTACCGCCATTAAATACCTCGAACATGACGACCAGCTTCTGCAGAAAGGGCAAGAGGGAGACAGCGCCACCGCAGCACGCCTTGAACAAAAAGTTACCCAAGTCTCTGACCACCTCCTGAAAACCATGGATGCCTACCCCGAGGCAATCATCGCTGACCATCGTTATGGTTTTATCAAATCCATCCTCCGTCAGGGCGTTCAGACCCATGCCTTCGACACCGACCGTCTCTATACCTCCGATAAAATCGACAAGGTTCTCACCAATCGTCTCCTGGGCCCGGTGTTCATGCTTATGATCCTCTTTGGCCTCTACCAGTTCACCTTTTCCTGGAGCGAGTTTCCGGTCTCATGGCTGGGATTGCTTTTTGGCTGGCTGGGCGAACATGTGGAAGCCATCCTGCCCGACGGCCCTGTTAAATCCATGATTATTTCCGGAGTAATCAACGGGATGGGCGGGGTGCTTGGCTTTGTCCCCCTGATCATGTTCATGTTTTTAGGGATTGCCGTCCTGGAAGACTCGGGCTATCTCGCGAGAGTCGCTTTCATGATGGATCGCATATTCCGTATTTTTGGCCTGCACGGCTCCTCGGTCATGCCCTTTATTGTCTCGGGCGGGATCGCCGGAGGGTGTGCTGTACCTGGAGTTCTGGCCACCCGCACCTTACGCTCCCCCAAGGAACGGATGGCCACCCTGCTCACCGTCCCCTTCATGAACTGCGGTGCCAAGGTGCCTGTTATCGCCCTCTTGATTGGCGCTTTTTTCAGTGAGAACAAGGCCATGTACATGTTTCTCTTCACCCTGATCTCTTGGACAGTCGCCCTGCTGGCGGCAAAGTTTCTCCGTTCCACTGTGCTCAAGGGTGAAGCCACACCCTTTGTCATGGAACTGCCTCCCTACCGTTTCCCCACCCTGCGCGGCCTTGCCATTCACACCTGGGAACGCACCTGGCAGTACATCAAAAAGGCCGGAACCGTAATTCTAGGCATATCCATCCTTCTCTGGGCCTTGATGACGTATCCCGGACTGCCGGCGGCAACCAGGGCTGATTTTGAACAGCAGAGACAGGCCGTGACCTCTTCTTTTGCACCAGAGATCATTGCCGAGAGCAACTCGAAGAACGAAGTAGTGTCAGAAAAGGCACAGAGACTCCGACAGCAGATCATCGCCATTTCCAATCAGGAGTCGGAACAGGCTCTGCGCAACTCTATTGCCGGCAGGATAGGCATCGCGCTGGAACCCGTCTCCAGGCTGGCCGGATTTGACTGGCGCACCAACATTGCCCTGGTTGGTGGCTTCGCGGCCAAAGAGGTGATCATCTCCACCTTGGGAACCGCTTACTCCATGGGTAACGTCAAGGCTGAGGCCTCTGACTCTTTAGGAAAGAGATTGACCCGCGACCCCAATTGGAACAAAGTGGTGGCAGTGGCTGCCCTGATTTTCATCATGTTCTACGCCCCCTGTTTTGTCACGGTAGTCTGTATCGCCAAAGAGGCAGGACACTGGGGATGGGCCCTGTTTTCCATGTCTTTCAATACGCTCTTTGCCTTCCTTATGGCCACTGCCGTCTTTCAGGTCGGCACCTGGCTGGGGCACTAACGCCCCCTTCCAGCCCCCAGACTTACATCATTTACGGCTGGCATAATACTCATCGATGAGTGCTTCGATATCCTTCTCCTGTTCTTTGGAAAGAGGACCAAACTGAACACCCCTTCGCCGGATTTTAATCGGACCGGATTTCTGAGCGGCAAGAATCTGGAGGACAGGATGATTCATATCGGTAACCTCTGCATCATAGGTAGTGATCAAAGATACGTTCTCTACATTATATTTGTCACCAAAGAGATAGAAAAGTTCCGAATTATCCTGAGGCCAATCTTCATCTTCATGGTAGAAGAAGGCAAGTCCCCCCTTACTGATATCAACAATCAAACCCGGCAATACCGACATATCGCGGCGGAACACCGCAAAAGAGCCGAGTTCAATGTCATAACGGACGTATTTCCTCTTATTGGGATCTGTTTGTTCTGTAGTCATTACCTGTCCTGTAGATGCAAAATGATAAGTGTTTGCCTCTCAAGTCAACACCTTGAAAGGCAAGCTGGAAGTTTAACGATGTTGTCATGGTCATGTCATGTCATGTCATGTGAAAATATAAAAATTTGCGGACAGAGGAAGAAAATTAAAAAAAGGAGCCAGCTCCAGAGCGCCAATCCAAACACCTCTTCCCACGAAGGGATTGTTTCCAACCCATCATAGCATTTCCCCCTAGTCTCTCCACAATTACTTCTAATATTTCGTGCATAGAGCAAAAACTCTTGAGCTAAAATTAAAAAATTTGACTCCTCAAGTCTGCGTATCATATAGTATGATATAATAATTTTTCACAAAAGCAAATTCTTCCGAACTCATACTGTACGAACGGATACAAGCTGCAGCACTTCAGCCTTGATTCCCTCTTGAAACATAACATCACGAATATTGATTTACCTTTGGCAGAATCCGGTTCCCTCACACCATAAACTGTGAATATTTCCGGGCAGATTAAGTCATTAACCGCAACAGAACATATGAAAGACACCACCCTCTCCCGCCCTGCCGTCTTATCCTGCCTGACCTTCATTCTTGCTCTCTGTTTTTTCCTGCAAGATTACCATAACGGCCTCTGTAAAGAGGCAAGCCATATCAAAAAAATATTGATTGTCAACAGTTACGAACCAGGGCAGGTCTGTGGACAGCCGCAGTCAGACGGCGTTCTCGATGCTTTGGCCGCTAACGGATTCAAAGAAGGCAAGAACCTGCAGGTAGAACAATTTTTCATGGATACCCGCAAGACCTACACCTCGGACAAACAGATAGAAGAGCGAGGAAAGCTGGCATTGGAACGGATCAAAAGCTTCAAACCTGATTTGGTAGTAACCCTCGACGACAATGCTGCCAAAACGGTGATGCTGCCCTTGGTCGGCACCTCTGTCCCTGTCGTCTTCTCTGGTATAAACACTCAACCCGAAGAGTACAACCGACAAAAACATTTCATGACAACCAGAAAAAAACCCGGGGTCAACGTGACTGGTGTCTATGAAAAGCTCCATATCGTCAAGGCCCTGGATGTCATGTATTCCATTACCGGCCTGCACAAAGCGGCCCTGCTCCTGGACTCATCCTCAACCGGAAATGCAGTTAAGGTGCAAGTCGAAAAGGAGATGGCCGAAGCCCCATCCCCCGTAAAGATGGTCTTTTACCAGGTCGACACCTTTGAGCAATTTAAACAGAGGATCCGGGCCATTAATGATGATCCAGACATCGGCGCCGTTTATCCCGTGGCCCTTACCCTGAAAAACGCAAATAATAAGATCATCACCGCTAACGAGATCCTTACCTGGCAGCTGGCCAATCTGAAAAAACCGGATATGGCCGGGAATTATTTTTTATGCAAACTGGGCATGTTCGGGGGGGCAGCGGTTGATTTCAAGGCTATGGGAGAGCAGGTGGGACGCAAGGCAGCCGCTATTCTGAACGGTACTCCGGCCGGAGATATCCCCATTGATGATGCCGACGAGCAGGCCCTTGTCTTCAATCTGGAGCGAGCGCGGAAACTCGGCATCACCATTCCCATGGACGTTCTCAGCGCCGCCGACAACCTTTATGACACCATTATCCTGAAAGCAGCCGAAGAACCGATCAAGCTGCTCATCATCCAGAGCTATGAACAGGATACAGGCTGCGGTAAGACCATTGAAAAGGGTCTGTTGGAGGGGCTAGCCGAGGCTGGCTACCACGATGGAAACCAGCTGGCCATCTCTCATTATTACATGGACACTCAGAATTCCCATATCACCAGGGAAGAAATCATCAAGCAGGCGCAAACTGCTCTGCACGAGATAGAGCGACTCAAACCTCGCATCGTCATCCTCATGGACGACAATGCCTTTGAACATGTACTACCGCCACTGATCAACAGTCAATATCCTGTTCTTTTCGCAGGGACAAATGTCCCCCTTGAGTATTATAACCGCATCAACCCCTTCATGATCTCCAGGCAGCATCCAGGAAAAAACGTGACTGGAATCACTGAGGAACATGAACTCATGCAAAGTCTAAGGCTGATCAAAAGCCTCATCCCCACCGCCGAGACCGCAGTGACCATCTATGCCGACTCCACTCCGTTCGCAAAACAAATGGCTGAGGCAAATAAGGTTTATATTGCAGAGCACAAGGATACTCTGCCCATCCGCTTCATCAAGTCGGAAAAGGTCACCAGACTATCTGACTACCAGAATTTGATAAAAAAATATGACAATGACCCCTCCATAGACCTTATTTACACCTTTGCCCCAGTCAGCCTGATTAAAGACGACGGCACCATCAGCCCGGTCGAGGAAACTATTGCCTGGATGGCTAAAAATCAAAAGAAACCAGGATTTACCTGGATGACAAACTGGGTGGAACTCGGTTACCTTGCCTCAGCAGGTATCGATCTCAAGGCCACCGGTCGTACTCTTGCCCGCAAGCTAATAAAGGTGCTGGGGGGAACAAAACCCGGTGACCTGCCCATTGAAAATCCATCCGCATACTCCATTGTCCTCAACCAGGGACGGGCAAAACTACTTGGCGTGGAAATTCCAATGGATATTCTTGAAGCAGCAGAACTAGTCTATCCCGGCGAGTCCATCTGCCCCCGACAATAGTCGGTTTATCAGACAGGAAGCTCATTATCTTGACCAGAAAAAAACAATTTTATTCCCTTCGTTCCAGACTGACGCTCATGGTAGTGACAGTTGTCATCTTTCCCATGCTCCTGGCCACCCTTTCAGCTTTTTTCTCCCAGAAAGAGCAGATCAACCGCAGCTTGACCAGGGAGCTGAATGCCAGTCTCAGCGCCTGTATACTGTATTATCAAAATCTGCAGGGAAAGTTGGAGATGATGACCTTGGCCACGGCCAATGATAATACCTGCAAAACCACCCTTCGTCTCGGTGTCCTGCCCCAATTGCAAAAACAGTTGAAGAGCCTTGCCCAGAATTACCGGATGGATTTTCTTCTGGCCACAGACCTCTCCGGCAAAGTGGTGGCACTCTACCCGCCTGCAACTGACAGCGACATCGACCTCAACCAACATCCGCTGATCAGCCGGGCTTTGCAGGGAAATGAGATAACAACCACCCTGCAGGAACACGTCCCTCTTCTCATCCGGGCAACTACGACCCCTACGGAGGACGATAAGCAGAAGACAACACTCCTCCTGGAATCAGCCATGCCGATCAAAATCCGCAATACTCAGATCGGCACAATCCTGGCTGGCATCAGACTGTCCAACAACAATGAGCTGATGCAGACAATGCAGCAAGCCTCCGGGGCAGACCGTACCGCTCTGGTAATGAACAGCGAAATTGTCGCGGCCTCCTATCAACCTGTTAACCTCGTTAAAAATAACCTTTTAGATACGCTTAACTCCTTACAGAGTCCTGTCCCAGAATCACTTGCAATCGTCACCTGCCCGCTTGACAAGAAACAAAAGGTCTTCAAGTGGTCAAATATCATCGGCATAAACAAGGAACCGGTCGCCGCCCTGATAACCATCCTCGACTATGACCGG
>JAQVER010000060.1 GCA_028697885.1 Desulfocapsaceae bacterium | reverse complement strand
GTACTTTTTCTCGGCTGTCTGACCATTGGGCTGATGCCAGGGACCATTGTACCCCTGTTGCAACGGGGCATTAGCTCCTGGGTGGGGGTGGCCTCTGTTACCACGCCTTTGTTCTCCACCCTGGCACCGGCAGCATGGATCAGCATTGGTTCCGCATTACTGATAGGGCTCAGTGTGGCTGTCTGGCGCTGGCAAAAATCCTTTATTGAGGAGAGCTATCAACAACGTCCCACGACTTGGGGATGTGGCTATATCAAGGGAACGGCCAGGATGCAATATACAGCCGTGTCCTTTGCGGAACAGCTTGTCAACCTCTTCAGTTGGGGATTAAGAAGTGATGTTTCCGATGGGCGGGCCATTGGTCTTTTTCCATCCGTGGCTCATTTTGCTGTCCACACCCCTGACGTGTTCCTTGATCGTCTGATTTATCCGACCTGCCATGCCTTAGTCAGAGCGGCCTTTGTTGTCCGCTCCTTTTTTCACCAAGGCTGGCTTAATGTGTATCTACTTTATTCAGCCATTACCCTTTGCTTGCTGTTGATATGGATCATTTAAAAACTGGCAGATATAATTGAACCCACTTTATCTGCCTTAAAATTACACTATCCATCACAACATTTAATCACTTCTAACTCGTAAGGAACAAAGAAAAAAAATGTTTAAAACTAATGAGTATTTTGACGGCAAAGTAAAATCCATAGCTTTTACCAGTACCGAAGGACCAGCCACCGTAGGAGTCATGGCACCTGGAGAGTATGAGTTCGGCACTAGCTCTGTGGAGATAATGTCCGTAATTTCCGGGACCATGGAAGTCAAACTGCCAGGAAGTGAAAAATGGCAAACTATCATGGCAAATGAAAGTTTTGAAGTGGCCGCCAATGTAAAATTCGGGGTGCGCCTTCAGGTCGAAACTGCCTATCTCTGCCTCTACAAATAAGCCGTCATTTCGCTCTATCATAGCTAAAAACACCCTGAACAAAGTGCTCTTTTCCAGCACGGCGCATCAGGGTGTTTTTCCTCCCTCTTGTTTTTACCTCAAATATATTGTATTTTGTCTTGAAGGAAATTTTTCATCAAGAGGATTTGACAGCGCTTCACCCCCTCCTCTTTCACTCGAGGGACCTGTAAAAGAAGTCCATCATGCCATTCCAGACAAAGCAAGAAATTCTATTAACATGCTTATTTGTTTACTTTTTTCATCGGAGCTTTATCAATAACAGCATAGACTTCGATTTTACTTTCCGGGTCGAAACAGCAGACATCTGACTCTGAAAACAGTAACAAGCGACTCATTTTACATGAGTACCTACTTGAACAACTGATAGATTCATCTAACGATTTCTTTATTTTTCCCTATACAAACACCTGCAGTCCACCTGCATTTCCAAGTTTACCATTTTTCTTAACAAGGATTCACCATGTCTTTTGACGATCAGCCCCAGACCGCATTTTCTGATTTCGCATTCAGCCCAGCCATCCTCAAGGCCATTGATGATTTGGGCTATGAATCTCCCACTCCCATTCAATCTACCATCATTCCTCATGTTCTGGCAGGAGCGGATGTGGTTGGTCAGGCCCAGACCGGCACCGGCAAGACAGCGGCCTTTGCCTTACCGCTTCTTTCACGCCTTGACCTGAAAAAAAGAAAGCCGCAGGTCCTGGTACTGGCCCCCACCCGGGAGCTGGCCATCCAGGTTGCCGAGGCATTTCATAGTTACGCCACCCATATGAAAGGGTTTCAGGTGGTACCTATCTATGGCGGCCAGGATTACAAGATTCAACTCCGGCAACTGGAGCGCGGCGTTCACGTTGTTGTGGGCACCCCGGGCCGGGTCATGGATCACATCCGCCGCAAGACCCTGATCCTGGATGAACTTGACTGCCTGGTACTCGATGAAGCCGACGAGATGTTGCGCATGGGTTTCATAGATGATGTTGAATGGATTCTGGAACAAACCCCGGAGAGCCGACAAATCGCTCTTTTTTCGGCTACCATGCCCGTCAGTATCCGCCGTATCGCCCAGAAATACCTTCATAATCCCCAGGAAATTACCATCAAGGGCAAGACCAGCACCGCCCAGAATATTCGGCAACGCTTTCTCGTCACCAGCGGTTTTCATAAACTCGACTCCCTTACCAGAGTCCTGGAGGCAGAATCATTTGAAGGAATGCTGATCTTTGTCCGCACTAAGAATCAGACCGTGGAACTGGCCGAGAAGCTGGCGGCCCGAGGTTACTCTGTGGCCCCGCTCAACGGCGACATACCCCAGAATCAGCGGCAACGGACCGTGGAACAGCTCAAAAGCGGCAAGCTGGATATTCTGGTGGCGACCGATGTGGCGGCCAGGGGACTGGATGTCGAGCGCATCAGCCATGTACTCAATTTTGACATCCCCTATGACACCGAATCGTACATCCACCGCATTGGCCGAACCGGCAGGGCGGGACGCAGCGGAGAGGCCATTCTCTTTGTCACCACCCGGGAACGGCAGATGGTTGGTACCATTGAGCGGGCCACCCGCCAAAAGATTGAGCTGATGAAACTCCCCTCCACCGAGGCCATCAATGATAAACGCATCATGGAATTCAAGCAGCGGATCACCGATGCCCTTACCGCCGATAATCTTGATTTCTTTCAGCGACTGATCGAGGAATATCTGGGAGAACATGACGTCCCCGCCGATATGGTGGCCGCAGCCCTGGCCAGTTTGTCCCAGGGTGACACGCCTTTGTTGCTGAAGGATCTGCCCACTCCCAAGCCGGAAACCTCCAGGCCTTATGACCGCTCCGCAAGAGGAGGCCGGAAGTTTGACAGATCAGACCGGCCATCTTTCAGGGAGAGAAAAGAAGAACCAAGAGAGTTTAGAGAGGCCAGGGAATTTAAAGAATACCGTGATCCTAAAAAGTTCAGGGAGCCACGGGAAGCAAGACCTTCCACCGTACCCGATCATGGCATGGAACGCTTTCGCATTGAGGTGGGTCTCAACCAGGGAGTGAAACCGGGGAACATTGTCGGGGCCATTGCCAATGAGGCCGATCTCAGCAGCAAGCACATCGGCAGAATTTCGATCTTTGAGGATCACAGTACCGTGGATCTGCCGGCTGGGTTACCCCAGGATACCCTGACCCTTCTCAAAAAAGTCAAGGTAGCGGACAGACCGCTCAAGATCAGCCGACTGGATGAATCAAAGGTCCAAGCCCACAATCCACCAGCACAAGTGGTGCGGAAGACCGAGGAGAAGACCGAGAGAAGAGAAACGGCCATAGGACGCGCCCGAAGACGGGGCCAGATGAGCCCGGCCTCAGTAGCGGCCAGGAAAAAAAGGGTTAAGGAGTAAAAGCGTCCAGGCAAAGAGCAGTCATTGTGGAATTAATTATCATCGCAGCAATGGCTGCCAACCGGGTTATCGGCAGGGGAAACACCATTCCCTGGCACATCCCCGAGGAACTGCAATGGTTCAAGGAAACGACCATGGGCCATACCCTGATCATGGGCCGCAAGACCCATGAATCCATTGGTCGGCCCCTGCCGGGTCGCCGCACGATTGTCATCACCCGCGACCAACATCGCTGTTTTGCGGGATGCACCACGGTTCAGAGCCTGAACCAGGCCCTGAACCTGTGCGCCGGATGCGAAAAGGTCTTCATTGCCGGCGGCGCGCAAGTTTACACCCTGGCCCTTCCCCTGGCTGACACTATTATCCTCAGCGTCCTCGATCAAGAGGTTGAGGGGGACACCTTTTTCCCCCCTGTCCCAGAAGAGGAATATACCGAGACAACACGAACAGCGGTGCCAGGCCCAACCCCCTATACCCGCATCACCTACCAACGCAGAAGAAATAGATCAGAATTTGAGACTGCCGCAAAGAGTCGTCAAGGTTTGATATAAGCAAAGCCCTCATTCTGCAAATCAATGAGCGCCACAATCCCCGCGGGAATAACCTGCGGCTCATCAATCAAGCTGTCACGGCTGACCTCAAAACGCTTCAAGGCATTCTCGCAGACCTGAAAACGGACCCCCTGGGCCGAAAGTCCTTGAATCCTCTCCAGAAATGAAACCGCAGCCTCTCTGGTTACCAGACTGACAGCCGGACCATTCAACAGCACAACCAGATCATGCTCCTGACCGGGAATGGCATTCAAGAGATTGATGACATTATTGAGGGCCAGATTAAAGACCTGATCATCATTCTGATCAACATGAAAAACCGCCTTATATTGCATGACAACCCCCTCTTTGTTTTAAATGTAAGAAAATCACAGGGCCACAAAACTCACCATACCTTCCGGAAAAAGACAAGCTATCCTTGCGCTTCAATTTTCTTTTTCAGTTGGCGTACGTATTTTGGAGCAGTAGGATGCCCCTTTAATGCTGCCAGCTCCCACCAGTAAAGAGCCTGCTGGTAATCCTTCCTGACTCCCAAGCCTTTCGCATATAAAAGTCCTATATTAATATGGGCATCAGTATATCCTTGTTGCGCAGCAATCTTGAAACATTGCAGCGCAGTTTTATAATTCTGGATGCCACCCTTGCCCGAGGCATACAAGCGTCCCATGACAAAATTGGCATGGGCGACAATTTTGGCATCTGCCCCCTCATTATCAATTACTTTCCCGTACCAGTATTTGGCCTTCTCAAAGTCTTGCGTCACTCCTTTCCCCGAAAGATACAAATGACCAAGATAACATTGCGCATTACAATCTCCCTGTTCAGCCCTGTGAAGAAAACTCTCGGGACTTCCGGCAACTGCGGCAACGCCCTGAGACGAAACGGTGCACATGACAAAAAGAAAAACAGAAACTGAGATCAGATACAATCGTAATAAACGCACACTTTCCTCCTCAACTCGAGTTCATCGCAATACAATGCTGAACAATACTCAAGTTTTCCAAAATTAAAATATATTCTACAAAAGTCCATACAAACAGCAAGCCATCACGACTTCCCCAGAAGTTCTGACACCTCTGCCAGGAAACCGTCAACCATCTGCTCGCCGGAAAGTTCCGGAATCTCTTTCACCCTCTGGCCATCAGCCGACTGTAACATCCTCTGCCGCCAGCGTTGTTGCGACTCATACTTGGCCTGCCAGAAAGGATGAGTGCAACACAGCTCAGGCGGTAGCAATTTATTCAAGATAAAACCGTTCACCTGAATGCCAAAGGCGGTTAGCGAGGCAGCAATATTGAGCGCCTGCTCTACCGGCAAACGCTCGGGGTTGGCAACCACCCAGGCTGTCGTTTCCGTTTGCAGCATGTCTATAATCTGCGCTGTCAACTGGCGCCAACTATTAATCAAAGCCAGCGGGTCAGCCCCGGTAAAGACACCTTTGACCTTCAAATACACCTTCTGGGCCTGAGTCAGATGGGTGTAAAAAAGCTGCTGAATAAAGAGCAGATTCAGAGTCGTTACCGTCGGGGCCGTATCCCAGACAATCGTCTGGTAGATATTGCTTTGCGCTTTTGTCAGGAGGTAGTCGAGCATAAACTCTTCCTCAACCCCAGGAGCCCCTTCAATATAATTGATAATCTCTCGTCCAACCGGCAAAAAAGATGATAACACCGTATAAATTTCATCTGCAAATTTCTCTCGCCACAAATCAAGGACCAGTTGCCGAGACAACTCAACGACATCAAGGTTGCTCACAACCTCAGTCACCCGCTGGTCTAAAGGCTGGGAAAAGATCGCCGAGAGAGAACCGGAAGGGTCTGTCGAGATCAGCAGCGTTTTACCTGATTGGGCATATTTTAAGGCAGTGGCAACTGAGATCGTCGTCTTGCCGACGCCGCCTTTGCCGGTAAACATCTCAATTCTGGTCATGCCTGCCTTCCTACCGGCTTATTCCTTGACATGTTGACTGAGATTTTCAACGACCCTCATGCCAACCGCCTTCAATTTCGCGTTGTCTTTCGACAAACTCCCCAGCGAAACGGTAAGGTAATATCCATCCTTGAGGATGTGAAGCCCACCAGGGGCGATAAAGTTGTCATCCCCCACTCCCTCAATACTGGCAGCATCTTTAAAAGCGTCTTTTATCGCCAGATAAATGGATTGCGGTGTTGTTCCGCCCTCGCGCAACTTCTTGTCCATAAACTCCGCCTGCGTCAGACCGATCTGCAGCAAAGTCGCATCGTTTTCATACACACACAATTTCAAGCCGACGGCAGGCTGTTCCTTCACCGTACACGCCTCAAAACTGACTCCAGTCAGCTGCTTAGCCTCTTCCTGAGACAGGAGCATAACTGGCTCCAGAAGCTTTCCGGCAGCACTGCTTACTCCGGCCAGCACCATGTCACCGCCGACAAAAAGCAGACTGCCGACAAGCAGGACTATCCACATTTTTTTCATAACAAGAAAGCATCCTTTTGCAAAATACAAACCCTCTCCGCACATCCTCATTCCCCCACGCACCACCTATAGGCATTCTGAAACATCTTCAGCCAGGGGGAGGCTTGGATATCTTTCATAGCCTCCGGAAGATAATGAAGCTGCCAAGGCAGGAAGGCCCGCTCGGGATGAGGCATCAGGGCCAGATGACGGCCATCCGGCGAACAGAGAGCCGCCAGGCCGTCCGGAGAACCATTGGGATTAAAAGGATAAGCCTCAGTGGCCTGCCCGCTATCGTCCACATAGACCAGAGGGGTCATGCTGCCGGCCTCCACCTGCTGCCGGATTGCAGGATCAGGAAAATGGAGCCTGCCCTCACCATGATCCAGGTGAATGCCGAAGACCAGATCCTCCATGCCCCTGAACATAATGGATTTTGACGGTTGGACCTTGACTGTCACCCAGCGCGATTCAAAACGACCTGAGGTATTGTGGGCAAATCGAGGCTGGCTCTCAGGCACTATCCCCTGCCACGGCACCCAACCCAAGAGACCAAAAAGCTGACAACCGTTGCAGATTCCCAAGGTAAAAGTATCAGGCCGGTTATAAAATTCATTGAACATGGTCTTGAGCTGGGCATTGAAGAGGATGGTGGCAGCCCAGCCCTTGGCCGATTCGGGGACATCGGCATAGGAGAATCCGCCCACCGCCGCCAGGCCCCGAAAACCATCGAGGGTGATCCGGCCGGCCAGCAGGTCGTCCATGCAGATATCCCAGGGTTCAAATCCCGCGGCATAAAAGGCGGCTGTCATCTCCCGGTCTGAGTTGGAGCCCTCGTCACGGAGAATAGCCACCTTGGGTTTCTCCTTTTTCTCCAGGATATGGGCCGGGGTAAGTTCCGGCGTAAAACTCAAATGATAGACAGGCCCTTTACGATCAGCAATATTCTCTTTCTCCTCTTCGGCACAAAGAGGATTCATCTGCAGCCGTTCGAGCTGATAACTGGTCTCTTCCCACCACTGGCGCAGGGTCTGCATCTTTTCATCGAGAACCAATTCACCGTTGCAGCGGACCCGAATCTGTTTGGCAAGAGTCGTCCGACCGATGACACTATGGGGAATATCGCTGGCAATCAGCAAAGTCGCAATCACATCTATCTCATCCTGCCTGCACTCAACGACCAGCCCCAACTCCTCTGAGAAGAGGGTGGCCAAGGGTGAATCACTGCTGGCAAGGTCAATATCAACACCACAGTTGCCACTGAAGGCCATCTCCAGCAGAGTGGTAATCAGGCCGCCGTCACTGCGATCATGGCCGGAGAGAATCAAGCCGCGGCGGATAAGCTCCTGCACCGCGCCAAAGGCCAGCTTGAATTGAAGCGGATCCTCCATATCCGGACTTTCGTTGCCAATCTGTCCCAGTACCTGAGCCAGGGCGGTGCCGCCCATCCTGTTTTTACCTTGAGACAGATCAATGAGCACCAGCACACTTCCGGGTTCTTTGATATCCGGAGTCACCACCTGCCGGATGTCCGGCACCGCCGCATAAACTGAAATAACGAGCTGACGGGGGGACTTCACGGTCTCACCTGCCACCATAGTGGCCATGGACAGACTATCCTTACCACCATCCACCGCAATGCCGATGGTGACCATGGCATCACGCATGGCCCTGGCAGCGTCATAAATGGCCGCGCCCTCTCCAGGCAGCTTGGGAGCCCACATCCAGTTGGCCGAACACTTGACTTGCTCCAGATCCTCAATCCCGGCCCAGACCAGGTTGGCGAGAGCCTCACCCACGGCCATCCTGGCGCCTGCCGCCGGATCCACCAGCATCTTGATCGGCTGCTCGCCGATGGCGGTTGCCACCCCGGTCAGGCCAAAATGACTCTGGGCCACCACGGCCACATCGCTGACCGTGAGCTGGAGCGGGCCACAACATTGCTGCCGGACGATGAGACCCGAGACCGCGCGATCCACCTTATTGGTGAGAAAACGCTTGGAACCTACTGACAGCAGACGTAAAACATCATGCAGGGCAGAGGCCACACTCAGGTCGCCGGGCAGGACCAGGGTCTGCAGGCCGGGATCACGCCGCTGGTCTGTAAAGGTCTTCTGCGGGATATTACCAAGCAGGACATCAAGCTCGATATCCACCGGCGTAGAATCATCGGCCGCATCATGGAGGACAAAACGCAGGTCACCAGTAACCTCACCCAGCACCTCACAGCCCACCTTTTCCCGCGCACAGATCGCCTGAAACTGCTCAATATTCTCCGGACGAATCAGGAAGCCATTGCGCTCCTGGTATTCGGCCACATAGATTTCCAGCACCGACATGGTGGGATCACCCACTCGGATATTGCGGATCTCCACTCGGCCTCCTGACTTTTCCACCAGCTCCTTGAGCACATTGGCCGGTCCGCCGGCGCCCTGATCATGGATCACATCAATCAGGGTTTTGTCACCCATCTCATTGCAGGCACGGATAACCCGGTTCATCTTCTGTTCCATCTCGGCATCGCCACGCTGTACGGCGTTAAAGTCCAGCTCCGAGGCATTCTCCCCCTGGAGCATGCTGGAAGCAGCACCGCCGCCAAAGCCGACCCGATAGGCAGGCCCGCCCACCTGAACAATGAGCATACCCTTCTGCTCTTTCTCCTTTCTGGTGTGGCGGTCATCAATCTGACCCACACCGGCGGTGAACATGATCGGTTTCAAATAACCCCAGCGCTCGCGATCGGCAATACGCAGATCAAAGGAGCGGGTAAAGCCCTGGATCAGCGGTTCACCAAACTTGTTGCCGTAGTCCGAAGCGCCGTTGCTGGCATCAATCTCAATCTGCAGAGCCGAGGCTAGATTATCCGGGCAGGGATAATGATTTTCCCAGCTCAAGGCATAACCCGGGATATGGAGATTGCCCACACAGTACCCGGCCGTCCCGGCAATGACAAAACCGCCCTTGCCAGTCCCCTGGACGTCACGGATCCTGCCGCCGGTCCCGGTCTCGGCACCGGGGAAGGGAGCCACACCGGTGGGGAAGTTATGCGTTTCGGCGGTGAGCAGGGGATGATAACGGACATCCCTTGTCACAAAGGCAGAAGGAATTCCGGGAAGACTCGGATGAAGAGTCCTGATATCATAGCCCTCAACCACGCTGGAGTTATCTTTAAAGGCAATCACTGAGCCCTTGGGGTTGGCGGTCAGGGTGTCAATAACCAGATCAAACAGGGTTTCCTCCTGCTCCTGGCCGTCGATAATCTGTTTGCCCTTGAAGAAACCATGGCGGGAATGCTCTGAGTTGGCATTGTTGAGATCCATGATCTCAACAATGGTCGGGTTGCGTTTATGCTTGGTAACAAAATAGTCATAATAAAAATTGCGGTCCCACTCGTCCATGGAGATGCCGGGGATGCCCAGCAGGGCGTCGGGTCCACCAGACTTGAGGTCAACCTCATAGACCGCCTCCGGCACGATCCCGGTCTCAAAGGTATGCAAGGGTTCAGGATAGGGACACTCGGTCATCCGGTCATGGTGGCTGGCAATAAAGGCCTGCACATCCTGACCATCCGGCACCAGATAGCGACGCGAACGCTCCACCCTGGTTACACAGTCAATACCGGTGGCCCGGCAGATAGAGACCATATTCGACGACCAGGCCGTGGCGAAATTAAGCCGCGGCCCCACTTCCACCACCCGGTCGCCCTGAAGCACAGGCGTAAGCGAAACCGTTTCCAACAGGAACCCATCGGCCAGCACCAGCCGCAGGCACTCCATCTCCCTTGCTGTCAGCGCGCGCGTTGATGCCACATTAAAACAAAATGCCCGGTTCTCATCAATCCTGCGATACAACTGCGTTACCATAGATCCCATTCTTTTTCCCTTTTCCTCTCTTCTACCCGGCTATTCCCGAACCAGAGACTTTGGCATGAACGGCACGACATATTGACGCACCAAGATTATCATCATTCCTTTAAAACAATATATCAACCTTATCATGAAACTATTAGTCAGAAAAGCCCCAGCAATCTCCCACAGCACTTTTTCTCATCAATGCCGAGCAAGCCCGGCCCCAAAAAGAGGACCATTCATCAGGCCATCAGCTCCGTAATCAAGCCTCCGAGGGCTACAATGGCAGATTGTACCGCCGGAGTCCAGGCAACCCCGCAATTCAAACGGATACAGTGTTGATATTGACCGGAGCTTGAACAGACAGCCCCTGGCAAAATAGAGATTCCGACCTCCGCGGCCCTGGTGAACAGTTGCAGGCTGTCAATCCCGCGATTGAGTTCCACCCACAAGACAAGCCCCCCTTCAGGAGATGACATCCTGGTATCACCTGGGAAGGAATTGGCCACAGCCCTGGTCATATTGCCGACCTGGACCTTGAGGGTATTACGCATTTTCCGCAGATGCCGTTCATACGCGCCCGTCTCCATGAACCCGGCAATAATCATTTGATTCAACTTGGGCGTGGCGATCAGCGCATTGAACTTCAAGCGTTTGACCTTTTCCTTGAAGCGCCCCGGCACAACCCATCCCAGGCGAAGATCCGGCAGCACGGTCTTGGAAAAGGAGGAGCAGTAGAGGACAAGGCCCTGTTCATCGTACTGTTTCAGGGTTGTCGGTCTGGTCTCGCCAAAATAAAGATCCCCATAGATATCATCCTCAATGAGCGGGATTCCCCGGCCGCAAATTATACGGACCATTTCCCGTTTTTTTTCTCCAGCAACCCGGTAGCCCAAAGGATTGGGGAAATTGGAATTCAGCAACACGGCCCGTACATCATGTTCTTCCACAGTGCGGGCCAGCACATCAAGATCCAGACCATGAACAGGATCGGCAGGGAGCTCAAGCACCCGCATATTCAGGTCTTCAATCAACTGAAGATAACAGAGAAATGTGGGCGACTCAACAAGGATAATATCACCGGGACTGGCGACGGCCCGCAGACAGAGATTGATGGCATCCATACAGCCGCCGGTGACAATAATTTCTTCACCCGAAAAACCGTCATACCAGTCCAGATGTCGGGCAATCTGCCTTTGCAGCTCCGGCTGACCAGTGGGAGAACCGTACCCTGTTCCTCCTGCCTTCAATAGATATGTTGCTCCAATCTCACGGGCCATTCTGGACAATTGTTTGACCGGAAGCAGCTCCGGTCCGGGAATGGCCGCACCAAAGGGAATCATCTCAGGATGATCAAAAAGATTCTGCAACACCCCGGCCAGGGTGTTGACCTTGACCTTGAGCGGCTTGAGAGAGAAATGCCCGGCCGACGGCAACGGTAGTAACTTCTTTATCTGCGCCCGCACATAAAAACCCGATTTGTTACGGGCCTCGATCACTCCACGATTCTCCAGCTCAACATAGGCCTGATAAACTGTGGACAGCGATAAACCTTTCTGTTCCTGAACCCTGCGCAGGGAAGGTAATCGTTCACCGATACCGATATGACCAGACGCCACTCTGCCCTCAATCTCATTGGCCAACCGAATATAGTGAAATTCCACCTTTCCCCCTCGAACCGCTTCCATCTGTTCTGTATATTTTATCAATAATCTGTATCTGTACCACCATACCAGAACATGTCATACTGCACCAAGAAAAAACAAACCGCATCCCTTTGTCAGGAGGTAAGCAATATGACATCCATGCGACAAATCACCCGCATCATCCTCTGGCTGTTCACCCCGGAACCGAGCGACGACATCCAAGGCCACGATCGATCACAAATCAGCCATCCGACAGAGAACAAGGCTCCCTGTCCAGGTTGGGTCAAGGTCCTGTTCTGGTATGGAGTCACCTTGGTCATTACCCTGTTTACCGGGTTACCAAGGTAAACAAAATCTGTACTGGTCGCAAACACCGATCAGGGACATTTGTCAGGTAAAGTTTCTTCAATCCAGACGCGATTCTTCGATATGGAAACCAGAACTTCACCCCCTTTTTCCTTGCAGATAAAGGCAAAAAAGAGTAAATCTATAACATTCCGTTATGTTAGAAGCCCCGAGGGCTCTCTATGCCGTATTTGCTATTTCAAATGGCAAGATTCTATTGTTCCAACGGTTTAGCATGACACACAATCCTTCCTTTCTGCAACCAGGCAGGAACAACCATTTTCACTGAGTATCCCATGCTGCAGCTCCTTCGTAACAAAGCACAATCTGTCGTTATCCAGGCCCTGATCCTGATTATCGCTCTGGTTTTTATCTTCTGGGGCGTAGGCACCAACATGAGGAATAGTCGGGATGCCGCCATCTCGGTAAACAACGAAGAGATCTCCTTCCAGGAATTTCAAAGGAGCTACGAGCAGGCAATCGCCGGCTACCGACAACAATTCGGCGATGCCATCTCCGACGAACTCCTCAAAGGTCTCGGGGTGAAGCAGCAGGTAATCAATCAACTGACCCAGATCACACTCCTGCGTCAAGGGCTCAAGGCCATGGGCATCATAGTAACTCCTGTCGAAATCCAGGCCACCATCGAGAAGATGCCCCAATTCCAGAGAGACAACAGCTTCAACCTGGATGCCTATCGGGCGATCCTGAACGCCAACCGCCTGACCCCCCATAAATTTGAAGACTCCATAGGTCGAGATCTGCTTAGCGAAAAAGGTATCACCTTTATCAATGACTTCGCCACCACAGTAAGTGATGCTGAGATAAATGAGCTATATCAACGTGACCAGGAAACGGTTACCGTGAAGGTTGTCAAGATCTCACCTGAGCTCTTCAGTGACAAAATAGTGGTAACCCCCCAAGACCTTGCTGCCTGGTTTGAGACCAAAAAGGATAATTACAAGACAGAGCAGAAAATCAAAGTGCAATACCTGAGTTTTCCCTACAATGCCCAGCAAAAGAATATAACCATCAGCGACGAGCAGGTTCGTGCCCAATATGAAAAAGACAAGGCCGCCTACCAGATCCCAGAAAAACGACACGCCAGGCATATCCTGTTCAAAACAGAAGAGAACAGCTCTGCCGCAAAGCAGGCGGAACAGCTGAAAAAGGCAGAAGAGATTCTGGCCAGGGCTCGTGCCGGTGAAGATTTTTCCACCCTGGCCAAGACCTACTCAGAAGATCCGGCCAAGGCAACAGGCGGAGATCTGGGAACATTTGCCAGAGGACGCATGATCAAGGAGTTTGACAACGCAGTGTTCTCCATGCAGCCAAATACCATCAGTGATATCATCAAAACACAATTTGGCTATCATATCATCAAACTCGAGAAGATCCTGCCCGCAGAGACCAAACCTCTTGAGGAAGTGCGTGCCGCCATTGTAACAAAACTGCAGACCGAACAGGCAAAACCCGCCACTTTTAAAATGGCCAACGAGGCCTATGAAGGTATTATTGCCGCCGGCAGCCTGCAAGCCTATGCCAAAGAACATCCTGAAAAAACAGTTATTCCGACCGATTTTTTCAGTCGCACCACCCCCCCGGCTAACCTGAGCCATGACCCCAAATTTATGGACACCATCTTTTCCCTGAAAAAAGGGGAACTCAGTTCTCTGGTTGAAGATCCATCCGGCTATTTCATCCTTTTTGCTGAAGACATTCAAGAACCTGCCCCACCCAAACTTGAGGCAGTTCAAGAACAGGTGACCAAAGATTTCAAGCTTGCCAAAGCCAAAGAAATGGCCAAGGAAACAGCGGCAGCTCTCTTGGCCAAAGTCAAGGGAGGAGCTGACCTTGAGACCAGTGCCAAGGAGGAAAAATTACAGACCATCCTGTCAGGTCCAGTCCGTAAGAACAATCCGGCCCCTGATCCTGCTCTGCCCGCATCTCTCGTTGATCAGGCCTTGCGACTCGGTGCCAAGAGCCCCTATCCACCAGAGGCCCTGCCAGTCGGAGATGATTTATACATCCTGCAGTTTGTTGAAAGAACCTTACCTGAAATCAGTAAATTGGACGAGACCACCAGAAAAAGTTACACTGCCACCCTGCTCAAACAAAAACAAGATCGGCTTCTTGGCTCCTGGCTGAAACACCAGGAAAAAAATGCCAAGATATTCACCAGCAAGAATATTTGAGGCTGAATGGTTCCACAAAGTATAATCATATCTGGGCTTAGCGACCCAACCATGGTTGTTCTTACCTCCTTTCCTGAATCCGCTTCCATGTCGTGGCGCCTGACACCAGGATTCATTGATTATTCTTCGTTGTAAATCGATTCCAATTTTCTTTTCAATACCTATGATCGTTTCGATCAGGACAAGGGCGCATTTATTATGACAAATTCACACCCTCTTCTACAAAATTATGAGAAGCTCAACTCCTTTGAGCAGACTTTTCTTCAATTTCTGTCCATTGTTTACGAACCACCCCATATTACACTATTGGTTAACTGCCTCACCAAGCTGGATATGCGCAGTCCCCGAGGCACCTGCCCCACAGCAGCCAATCTCACCCATTATTTCAACAAATTTCAGAAGCTCGGCCTCGTGACTAAAGAAAGGCAATGCGCGCCGGAGATCACTGAAATTTTAAGCAGGATCTCGGTAGCCGCGGGAACGTTTCCCGCTTTTGCCAAGGTGATTCGCAAAGAGGCCCCTGTATCCTATTATTACGGCAAATGGACAACTCGCTGCTGGCGGGCCGTACGTGAGCTGCGCATGGGTATTTATACCCAGCAGTTTGATCTTATCGACGATGCCCTTGATTTTATAGGCGGTCAGTGCAAAGAGTTTTTCTCTGCCCTTCCGCCCACTGTCCAGATCATCACCACTCCCTTTGATCCTGTCTGGTTCCGCACTCTTGCCCCTTCATTTCAGTTTTTCTTACTGGACAAGACCCTGCGTTTTGCCCAGTCCGAATTATTGTCATTTCCAGAGATTCTCCTCTTTCTGCAAGACAAGGAAAACTTTTCGCACCTCAACAACGATGAAAGACTCCCTTTTCAACGACTGCTTTTCAATCAACTCCTCCTGCAGGGAGAGCTCGATAGTGCAGAACAGCTGATCACTGAACAACCTGAGAGCTTCATCGGAACTGGAGCCGTCGGTTCTCTCTATTTTCTACGGGGAAAGTACAGCCAGGCACGGCAATCTTTTAGCGACGACATTCAAACCCTGCAACAGCTCAGCGGCAATGACCAAGTGGCCTTTTTTGGCCCACAGGGACTCTTTCATCTTCTGGCCTGCCTTCAGGAAGACACTTCCGACCGGGACCAGAGCGTAGCCCACCGTATCGGAATCACCCTGTCACTCTTTAGCGGGGTAGCCGAAGAAAAGGCATACCACTATCTCGCCGCCTTACTCAGTGCCCAGAACACCAGTAAACTCTCAGAGGAAGAATTCTCTCTCATCCATGAGGAAAAACCGCATAGCTTAACCATCCTTTTTGCTGGACTTTGTGGCTACTGGCTGAACAGCACTCTGACTCCAGAAACCGAAACAATGATCCAAGCCCTGTACCAACAGGCCGTGACCAACCAATATCACTTTTTCGCTCTGAATCTGGCAGACATTCTGGCCAAGACTTCCGCAGACAACGGTGAATACCTTGCGACCATTCAAACTGTCCAGGAAAAGACCGGGCAAGTCTCGCTGGTCTCCATTCTCGAACCTGAAGAGCCCTGGAAACGAAGCCTGCAGGCGTTGATCCAGGCCACCACCGTTCAACAACAGCCCGCCAAGGACCAGACCATCAGAATGGTCTGGTTCATAGATTACAAAAAAGATGCCATTACCATCAGTCCCAAAGAACAGAAGATTTCCCCCAATGGACAATGGAGCAAAGGCAGACCCATATCGCTTTCCCGTCTCTATTCCGGTGAGATGCTCCCCTATCTGACTATCCAGGATCGCAAGATATGCGCGGCCATCAAAAAAATCCAACACCCAGAGACCCATGGGATCAGTTATCAGTTTGACATGGATAAAGCTCTGCTTGCCATGATTGGCCATCCTCTGCTTTTCCTGAGTCAAGCACCCAATGCCGCAGTGGAATTTGTTGACGGTGAGCCGGAACTTCTGGTGGAAGAACGAGGCGGGCAGCTTCACATTCGCTTCGCCCAAGCCGTAACCAAAGACTCTATTACCGTTTTCCAGGAGACTCCCAACCGTTTCAAGATCATTGCCATTAACGACAATCATCGCCGTATTGCCCAGATTACAGGACCTGATGGCCTTAGCGTCCCTATTGAGGCGAGCGAGCAGGTACTCACCGCCATTGGCAATATTTCTTCCTACATGACGGTCCATTCGGCAATCGCCGCCGATGCCTCAAGCAATTCCCACATCGAATTTGTCGAGGCAGACCCATCTATCTACATCCACCTTCTCCCTTTTGGTACGGGTTTTCGGCTGGAGATGTTCGTCAAACCCTTTGCCGAAGGAACTCATTACCTGAAACCCGGCCAGGGTGTTGAGAACATTATGGCTGAGGTGCGGGGCAGACGCCTGCAGACCCGTCGCAATCTCGCACTTGAAGAGGAGAAGGCCAGGGAGATTGAAGAATCCTGTCCCATCCTGGACCTGGCCATTGACATCGAACAGGAGAATGATCGGGAATGGCACCTGCAGGATCCAGATGACTGCCTGCAGGCCCTGTTGGAATTACAGGCCATTCATGATCAGGTTATCATTGAATGGCCTGAAGGTGAAAAACTGGCAATCACCCATCAGGCTTCCGTGAAAAACCTGAACCTGAAGATACGAACCAATCGGCAAAACTGGTTTAGCCTGTCGGGAAATGTTGAGCTTGACCAGAATACCATCATCGACCTGCGCGAGCTTCTCAGCAAGATCAAAGGCTCCTCAGGCCGTTTTGTGCAGATTGGCGAGGGACAGTTTCTGGCACTGACCCAGGAATTTAAAAAACGACTGGAAGAGCTGAACACCTACTCGGAAGGGATAGATCCGGACGGAGGAGATGAGATCCTCCTGCACCCCCTGGCTGTCATCCCTCTGGAACAACTGATCGAACAGGCAAAAACCAATACCGATGCTGGCTGGGATGCGCAACGGGACAGACTCAAGGATATTCAATCCTTCACCCCCCAGCTGCCATCGACTCTCCAGGCAGAATTACGCGATTATCAGCTCGAGGGCTATAACTGGCTCTCTCGCCTTGCCTACTGGGGCGTTGGTGGCTGTCTAGCCGATGACATGGGACTGGGCAAGACCATCCAGTCTCTGGCCATTCTCCTGGAACTCTCCTCAGAGGGTCCCTCGCTGGTCATCGCCCCGACCTCCGTCTCCACCAACTGGGAATCAGAAGTTAATCGCTTTGCCCCCACTCTCAACATCAAATCGCTGAACGGAAAAGATCGACAGAAAACCATTAAGGAATTAGGGAAATTTGATCTCCTGATCACCACCTATACCCTGCTCCAACAAGAAAACGAGCTTCTTTCCCAGGTTAAATGGCAGGCCGTTATTCTCGATGAAGCCCAGGCCATCAAAAATGCGGCGACCAAACGCTCCAAGGCCGCCATGGCACTCCAGGCCAGATTCAAGCTTCTTACCACCGGCACCCCCATCGAAAATCACTTGGGAGAACTGTGGAACCTCTTTCACTTTATCAATCCAGGCCTGCTGGGATCGCTTAATCGTTTCAATGAACGCTTTGCCATTCCCATAGAACGCTACCACGATCGCGAGGCCCGGCTGAAACTGAAAAAACTCATTCGTCCCTTTATCCTGCGACGGATAAAATCGGAAGTGTTGGAAGAGCTGCCGCCAAGGACAGAAATCACCCTCCACGTGGCCATGAGCAAGGAAGAAAGCCATTTCTACGAAGCCCTGCGACAAAATGCGCTGCAGGCACTGGAAAACAATCAGGAGAAAAAGGGAAGGCACCTGCAGATCCTGACAGAGATCATGAAATTAAGGCAGGCCTGTTGCCATCCCCGCCTTATTGCCCCTGACACAAATCTTCCCAGTGCGAAGCTCGACGTCTTTGCTGCCGTCATTGACGAGTTGCTGGGGGGGCGTCACAAGGCCCTGGTCTTCAGCCAATTTATCGGCCACCTGCAGATTCTGCGAGAATATCTGGATAGCAAGGGAATTGCCTACAAATATCTGGACGGCTCAACCAATAGTGCTAAACGCAAACAGCAGGTTGATGAATTCCAATCAGGCGAAAGTGATCTCTTTCTCATCAGTCTCAAGGCCGGCGGGCTGGGACTGAATCTGACAGCCGCCGATTACGTCATCCACATGGACCCCTGGTGGAATCCAGCCATTGAGGACCAGGCGTCTGACCGAGCCCACCGCATAGGCCAGACACGGCCTGTCACTATCTACAGACTGATCTGTAAAAACAGCATTGAAGAAAAAATTGTTAAGCTCCATCAAGAAAAAAGAGATCTAGCAGGAAGCCTCCTGGAAGGAAGCGATATCAGTGCCAAGATGAGCACTGAAGACCTGTTGGATCTGATCAAAGAGAACTGATCCCCAACGTGAAAGGATGAGGTTGAACACGAGAGAGAAAATGCAGTTGCTTTTTACCCCCATTCGATTAAAATAACCTGTTCTTCAAAAGATATGCGCCCGTAGCTCAGCTGGATAGAGCAACGGACTTCTAATCCGTAGGCCGCGCGTTCGAATCGCGCCGGGCGCACCAATAAAATCAAGGGGTTAACCAGAAGTATCAACTGGTTAACCCCTTTTTTTATGTGATTTGTTCCATTCGCTATTGCTTTTTTCTGCTTTATTATTGTATGGTTTGACATAAAAGTGGAACAAAAATGGAACAAAAAAACATGGGGAGATCTACGCTATGGCACGCATTCAAACCCGAAAAGGAAAAAGCAGAACGACGTTTACGGCTACTGTACGAATTAAAGGTTTTACTCCAGTAGCCAGGACTTTCGACACTAAGGGCGAAGCAAAAAGTTGGGTTGCTAATATAGAAAGGGAAATGCGGATGGGACGATACCAAGACGCGCGCCCTGCAGGAAAACTAACATTTTCTGAAGCGTTAAATAAATATATAGATCAAGTCTCAACGACAAAGCGACCAAACTCTGAGCGTCGCGACAGAGATTCGGCTAAGGCGATCCTCAATGTTATGGGTTCGGAAATATCTTTGGCCGATGTAAACCCGCAACGGTTAGTAGTTTACCGTGACGCTCGCCTGAAAAACGTTTTACCCTCAACGATTCAAAAAGAATTTGCTCTACTCTCCCACATGTTTAACATTGCGCGTCGTGAATGGGGACTTCAAGTTGATAATCCAGTACCGGAAGTAACTCGACCAAAGGTTCGTAATGGCCGTACCCGCTTTCTTACCAACGAAGAGGCCCAAAAATTATTGGATATCGCCCAAAAAAGCCGAAACAAAAATCTTCACCCTTACCTCCTGGTCATGATGCACACAGGGATGCGCCCAAGCGAAGCTGCTGGTTTAACATGGGGGGATGTCGACTTGGATGCGCGACTCGTTAAGCTCGAAATAACAAAAACTGATATGCGGTATGTACCGCTCACAGAAATGGCTGAAAATGTGCTTCGTTCCATCCGCCCAACAGACACCGGAAAAGACATGTATGTGTTTTTACCGCCGAGTAGCGAACCCTTAAAAAAGAGCACCTGTCTTCCTTGTCTTTATTTCAGACGGTCTTTTGAAACAGCCAGAACCAAAGCAGGTCTCGAAGATGTACACCTCCACGACTTGCGCCATACCGCAGCCAGCCATCTCCTTATGGCTGGAGTAGATATCAGAACTTTAGCGGAGATTCTGGGGCACAAAACACTACAGATGGTTCATCGCTATACCCATCTTCTCAATGATCACAAATTGAAAGCTGTTGATCTGATCAACTCATTAGGGCTGGAATAAAAACATCAAATTGACTTTTCGATGGTGGATATATTCGTGTATTCGATAAGACTCATAATCGAGCGTGAAAGCAATTCCAGAGAAGAATCGTAGAGTGCCGAATTTTTCAGCATGGCAGCAGAAACAGGGGACATCAACCCTTTCGGATCAGTCCACGCCGTGACGGGATATTGTGAATGAGAAACCGATGGATACGGCCGTTTCCATCTTCAAATGGATGGAGGAAAACAAAGCCATAAGAGATCGCAGCAGCATGAACAACAGCCGGGACTGCGCTCTCTTGCATCATGGAATGCGATAAGCCGCATCCAAAATCATCTCATCCCTTAAAAACAGTTACATTCGTCGCAAAATACATATTTTTGTATAAATTTAAAATTTATACTTATTTATCATCCTGTTTTCAAGAAAACACTTACACCGATGCGGCATTGTATTGCCTTGGTTTTCACAACCCATTCACGGCTAGAAACTATGCGCGATTTCGCCTGGATGCTCCGCCGCCGAGAGGATGACCTGCTTAACTACTTCGAGGCGCCTATTGATAACGGCATTGTGGAAGGCCTCAACAACAAAGCAAAGGTCATCATCCATAAGGCATACGGTTTCAAAACAGCGACAAACTATACCGGAATCTGTATCACTTATCACTGCATGGCTGATCTGCCATTACCGAAAACCATGCACACATTTGCGTGACGACCCATTTTCTTTTTCACAATCAGTCTGTTTTTCCAAGATGACAAGTCGTGCCTCAATCTCTCTTAATTGATTTTTCAATGCCTCATTTTCTTTCTTGGTGCTAACCATATCATGAACCGCACCAATGAAATCAGACATAAGATTATCATAGCCGCCACCAGCGTTAAGTATCTCAATTACTTGTATGATTTTATCAGGGATACTTAATGGCGGCAGCTCTTGCTTTGGGGCAAGGTCAAATTTACTGATATCTTTTGTCTGTTCGTCAAGATGGGGGAAACTCGAAAGTACCTCTGCCATCTTATTTCTTTTCAATACAGAAATATCTTCCCCACTCAATATGCGTCGCCCAAGCGATAGCATCTCCTCAAATGTCATCTTGAAATGATCGGCAATTCTTTCCCGAATCTTATCTGACCCGAGCTTTCGCTGTTTGACAATAGCGTTCAAGTAGCCGCGATCGATCTGCTGTTCATTAGCAAGACGAGTTTGCGCCCCCCTACCCTCCTCACTCAACAAGTGAGTCAATGCGGCATGAAATTGTTTGGCAACGGATTGAATCATGAGTCAATAATAGAGCAACTGCTCAAGAAATTCAAGAAAAAAATCATTTTTCGCATATTTGGTCAATTTTTATTTGACTTTATTTCTCAAATACATAAAAAATAGACCATGCGCACACAAAAAAAGAAAACAACTAAGAAGAAAATAGCCATTATGGCCAATATTGGCCCTGACTTTTTCAGTCATATCCTGCGGGGCAGGCGTCGCTGTCCTCCTTTGGTGGCAGTTCGACTGGAGGAAGTAACTGGAATTGATAGATCTGTCTGGGTATGGGAATCTCCAGAAGAAATCAGAAAAAATGTGGAGCAGTTTATATACTCTAAATGAGACAATTATGGATATTGATATCAGGTTGGCAGCAATAGAAGAGAGCCAAAAACGGATCATTGACCTCTTGGTCAATAAAACAAAATCCCCTGGGGTGATGAGTCTAAAAGAGGCCGCTCAATATGTTGGATTTTCGCCGGATCATTTTAGACGGCTTGCCGTAGAACAACGAATAATTCCATATTCAAGACCATCTGAACAACAAAAAGGGAAACTGCTTTTCCGAAAAATTGACCTCGACATTTTTTTAGAAAAATCAATCAAAGGGGAAAATGCAAAGCAGCCACTTGGCCGCAGAAGAAAATCGACCGTAATTTTAACACGGTAGAAATGTGAGTGCAGATAAAAAAATTATCTGGCCACTGGCTCAATCCTGGGTGCAATCTAACAGGGTGTTGATCTGGTGCATAGCCGCACCATATTATCGGTATATGTCATGCGATTCTTATGACTTGGCAGGAGAGGCCCAACTCGCAGTGTATCAGGTGATTTTAGTCTTAATCGATCAAAACAAGGATTTGTCTTTTACGAGTAAGTATTTCCGTATTGTCTTTCGCACCAGATGCATCCAGATGGCCGCTGGTGTTGCCTTAGCCAACGAATCAATGGCAAGCATGGCAATACAAAAAGAGCAATATCCATATTTGGCTACGCCCTCTGATCTGGATGATTCAATCATTGCCGAAGCATTGTCTGCACTGACTGATCGACAAAGGCTGGTTTCCCGGTGGATTCTTTCACAACCAAAACCCGTCAGCTTGAACACGATTGCCGATCATTTCGGCATTCATGTTCAATCCGTTAGAAGAATTTTATCCTATACTATCAAGAGAATAGAAAATTATGGACATCAAAGAATATGCGAAGACCTCTAAAATTTCGTTTAAAACGCTCAGATGGATGGAGAGAATAAAAGCTATCAGCGATCCACTCATAGATAACGATTTAATCGGCTTAAAATTGCTGGAAAATCTTTGGGGGCTGCATGACTTTATTCGCCCGCAACTTCGTCAAAAAAACATAAAATACAGAAAAGCACTCATTAACACCTGTGACCTGGAAACAAAATGGGAACGCTATGTGTATTCCAGGTTCATGAACCTGGAACCAGACCAAAGGATTTTCATGAAATACCTGATACCAGAAATTGAACTAACCTTCCGTTTCAAGATGTCAGATTTTGATATTAGAAAACTTTATCGGGTACGGAAGAGAGTCCATAGAGCCAAAGAAAGACAAGCTCAAACTCCTCAAAAGGAGATCATGGAAAAGTCGAATAATGACCCTGAAAAAAACGAAATTGTAGTTACAAAATGACCATGAAAAAGATGCGACAAAACATAAACTAATAAAAAGAAACAGTAGTTTCTTTAATGCGACAGAAATGATGACTCAAGCCAAAAAACAAACCCAAAAAATCTTCCTGATTATCGGAATATTTTTTATGCTCACCAGCCCAGTTTGGGGGCTTGAAATCCGCCAGGATTTATACATCTATTCGTCCGCCATAAACACACCTGTACAAATTCCAATCCATCAAACTTTCATCATCGACAACGAACCATCTTTTTACGCCCTCCCAGAAAGCCGTCCGTTCCCTGTGGTTTATTTTGACCTGGGTAGCGCATGGTTATCCCCATATGCCAGCAGCAAGATCCTGATGGACTTGCGTGAATGTTGTGCCGCCTGTCCTCTTTATCTCACGGGCTACACCTGTTCGCTTGGGGTGGAAAACCAGAATCTGAAACTTTCAAGACATCGGGCCGAGACTGTTGCCGCCCTGCTTCGGAAGAACGGCTACAAAGTGGCCTCAGTGGAAGGAAAAGGGATGATTTACGGGAGCAACCCTGAAAAGAACCGCAGGGTGGAGATAAGACTTACGAAAAAACAACCTATAGGGGCCAAACTTTAACGATTACCTCTCGCAACGCCCCCTATGGTCATTCAGACGAAACTTTTCAGCTACAGAGCTAATAGACCCTTTCTGCCAACAGAAATAAAAAACGCACAAACTCGTGCAACAACTGCAACAAAAGGAGAAGCAATCATGAAAAAAATTACCTTTTTCGCCATGTTAACCGTTTTACTGCTCCAGGCAGTCAATGTTTTCGCTATGACAACTCCGGCAACTGGTTCCTTTGCCTATGACCTGTACGATATTGCGGTCACTCAGATTTTACTTGGTCCTATTGGATTTGTCGCGGGTGTCGCCTCTATGGTTTTTGCAGCCATCCTTGCTATCCGGCAGATGATTCTCCCTGCGGCAGGTGTTGTCCTTGGGGGTGCATTTCTGCTTTCCGCTGATACCGTTGTACAGTCTATCGGCGCTTTAATCCTGTAATGAGACCATAGAGGTTAAGCAATGATTGCCAGAAAGTTTCCACAATACCTATCTAAACCGTTTCAAGTGCTGTGGTTTGAGGTGGATGAGCTGGTCTTGTTCCTCTTCTTCCTTACCCTGTCATTGCTCTACGGCAAGTTAATGTGGCTGATTTTCCTGGTGTCTCAGTATTCCTACACCAAGACTAAACGCTCTCAGGCACGGGGATTCTTGAAGCATGTCCTTTATGTCTTTGGCCTGGTCAAGATGAACAACTATCCCGACTATTTCCAGCAGGAGTTTCACGAGTGAAAGCAGATATTTTCGTACAAAAAACCAGCAATCTATACCTTGAAAACCGACTGCTTAAATTTGCTATCGGGGCTATGGCTGTAGCCGTCTGCTTCAACTCCTTTATGGTGTATCGGGCTGTTAAATATCAACGTGTTGTGCTGATTCCACCCGCTATGACCGGCACGGTTGAGTTCGTCCAGGGCAAGCCTACTGAGGCTTACATCAAAGATATGAGCAGAAAGATTGTCAACCTGGCTACTACCTATTCCCCACCCACGGCCAGAGGGCAGTTTGATGATCTGCTCTCTCTCTATACTTCTGAAGCCTATCCCGAAGCCTCAAAAAGCTGGTACTCCTTGGCGGGTCGCATTGAAGAATCACAAGTAAGTTCGACATTTTACATGGAGACAATCACTTTAGGTGAAGGCACTATCGAGATGTTTGGGAATTTAGTCCAGTTTGCTGGAGACACAAAACTCGAAACGGCAGCCAAAACCTTTGTGGTCGCTTATCGCATCCGTGATGGTCGTTTTGAGATTAGCGAGTTCAAGGAGAAGAATCTCAGGGCGGACGCGGACAAACTTAAAGAGGAAGCAGAAACAGAAGCACAGCTCAAGAAAAACGCAGATGCAAAAATGAAGATTGACAAGCAAGCGGAGATGGAAACGAAATGAAGAAAATCGTACGAATAAGCCTGTGCCTGCTTTTGGCTGCCTCCTCGGTGCAAGCTAAAGAAACAGCTGTTCCACCCCCACTTGCTACAGCTCCACCTGCTACAACTCATGTGGCTGATTTGGTGGGGCAAGCAAAACAAGAAGAACAAGCACATGACCTGAAAGACCAGACCTCTATTCTCTCACCACAAGCCCAAGAGTCTCCGGTAATAAGAGAGCCAAAACCAATAAAGCCTTCAAAAGATTCAACAGCAGCCTTTGATGAACCAGTACCAGTCAACTTCATTGCCCCTGAGATGCCAACAATTGTCCAGTTGTCCAATCGTGACATCAACCGGATTGTCTGTTCCGGGCCGATGAGCGATCTGATTTATTCTGAAGAAAAAGGCGTTACTGGTCATTTCTCCGGCAATAGTGCCTTTATCAAATTCAAGGCCGAGGAGTTCAACGGCCAGCTAAGCTATGCAGAGACTCCCAGCGAGTTGTTTATTGTCTGCAATGGCGCAGTTTATACCCTGATTGCGGAACCTCACGAGATCCCATCTGTGACCCTGCATCTGGCCGCACCAGCAAAGGATGTTTTCAAAAAGAATATCGACCATTACAAAAACATGCCTTTGGAAAAGCAGGTCTTGCAAATCATCCGTGAAGGTTACGAAGGCGGCTATCCATCTAGCTACAAGGTATCAAATGCGGACACTCTGATTCCCCTGTGTGGTGATCTTATGGTCAACCTGTTGCAGACCGTAGATGTGGAAGGGGTAGGATTACGATTGAAGCAATACAAGGTTGCCTCTACCAAGGGAGAAACAATGGAATTGCAGGAAAAAACCTTCTTGTCGCTTGGTATCAGTGAATCTATCCTGGCCGTGGCCATAGAGGATCATGTTTTGAATACCGGCGAGGCAACCAGGGTGTTTGTGGTTGAGAAACGGGAGCAATCGCAATGACCCTGAAAGAGAGGTTCAACAACCTGACACCACAAAACAAAAAGGTTTTAGTCTGGTCGGTCGTCGGTCTCATTATCCTGGGAATCGCTGTTACTGGTTACAATTCCCGCTCCAAAAAAAAGGTAGAGGTTGCGGGGACAGAAAGAAACAAGACCATTCACCTTGACCCTGACATGATTGAAAAGACCATGCTCAAGGAACAGGGTCGGCAGATTGATGCTCTGAAAAAAAGTCTGAGCGATCTGACAAAAAGCCAGACCGATTTTTTGGCTACTGAAGAGAAGAAAAACAAAGACGAAGCCAGTAAAAAAATAGTTATCCCCACCCCTGAACAATTATCTCAAGGAAAACCTGTTCTTGATGAACATGGGATGCCTGTATTTCACAATAGCCAACCAGCATCAGGTGGCCGCAACCTGGGCCCGCAACCTCAAGGTGGTGGTCGTGGCCAGCAGAAGGAAAAAAAGATCGTGGGCAAGATTTCGGTGATTTCAAACCAGGCCGCTACTCTTCCCCAAGATGACGGTAAAAAAAAAGGTCGGACGGTCTATCTCCCTCCTTCCTTCATGGAGGCGAGCCTTTTGACAGGTTTCGATGCTGCTACTTCGAGCGGTGCCAAGGGGGGCAACTCCGAACCTCTTTTGCTCCGTATCCAGACCCCAGCTGT
>JAQVER010000139.1 GCA_028697885.1 Desulfocapsaceae bacterium | reverse complement strand
CGCGGCAGGGTGAAGGTCTGGGCATCGACGTAATGCACGCGCTTGCTGATCGGATGGTTCGGATCACGCAGGCAGGGGAAAGAGGATGTCACTGACCGGCAGCAGAATTGCTTCTGGCAGTTCCTGTTGAGAACGTTGGGTGATGGGATCAAAAACCCGGATGGATTCGATAGTGTCGCCAAAAAAATCCAGGCGGATGGGGCCATCCTGGAGCATTTTACCGCTCGCTCTGTCTCCGTCCTTGAAGCTTGCGACATTTGGCCATCCTTGCCCTGCATTCATTGTAAAAGGAGGAGGGTAAATGTCAATGATCCCCCCACGCACTGAAAAATTTCCCACGGTCTGCACCAGGGACACCTGCTCATATCCCAGATGAATCAGGCTGGTGATCAGTTCGTCCTGGGCGTATTCTTCACCTGTCATGAGCAGTTCTGCAGATCCCGTCAGTATCTCTTTGGGCATGATCCGCCGCATCAGGGCCTCAGCAGAGACAATCAGGATAAAACGAGCAGCTGGATCCAGTAACTGGTAGAGGGTGGAGAGACGGGCTGCAATAGTTGCTTGATCAGGAGACAGAGGGGTATAGGGAGGGATTTCATAGCCGGGATAAGTGAGGATCTGAATGTTACTGAAGAGTCTCAGATCATCTTCCAGGACGCCAACCTGATGTTCATCGGCGACGATACAGCAGCAGTTCTCAGTGCTGGCGAGTATGCTGATCAGCAAGGCAGGGCTGCTGCCACGTAATCCAGAAACGGTGAGTCTGTTATTGGTCTGCGCGGTTAATTTCAGGTGATCTGCAAGTTGGGTTGACATCTTGTGGCGCTATAAGCCGTTGTTCAAAAGTATCTGTAACATTGAAATGCCGTGACCGGCATAAGCAGCCGTAACGAAATAGTGTGAAATATTGCTGAGTCAACGGTGATGGTTATTTTGTAACGGCTCCTAAAAAAAGAGCCGGCTGCAACAAGTGCAGCCGGCAAAAGAACAACCAGTGATTAACGGGTAGAGAAAAGAAGAGAGCTAAAATCCACCGCCAATGGAGAAATCCCAGACTGAGCTGTCTTCATCATCCTTTGGATCAAGATTATATCCCCAGACCAGTCGTAATGGCCCCATTGGAGAAATCCAGCGGAACTCAAACCCTGTGGATTTGTTGTAGTCCTGAATAGTCCAGTCCATATCCTCGGCCATGTTCTTGCCTATGTCAAAGAAGACGACACCATTGAGTCCGGCTTCTTTCATGAGTGGAAAGATATATTCGATATTACCGTACCACATCTTGTCACCGCCAATCCTTTCACCCGTTAAAGGATCAATGGGGCTGGCCTTGCCATATTGGAAACCTCGAATGGAGTTCATGCCACCCAGGTAGAAGCGCTCATAGACGGGAAGTTTGTTGGTCTCGTTTTCCCAGACCTGGCCGACAGAACCTTTTATATGAAAGACAGTCTCCCAAGGCAGAGGGAAAAACCAGCCGGAAGATGCCTCCACTTTTGTGAACTCGGCGTCTCCTGAAAATGGGCCACCGGCATATTTAATACTGACTTGGTTTTGTGATCCCTTGCTCGGTGCGGTTATCCTATCCCGGGTGTCACGCACCAAGGCAAACTTCACGGCACTGGTGACATTGATATCCATGGACTGGAGGATAATGGAAGAGGCAAATGGAGATACATTGGTAAGCGTGGTGTCCTCATAACTGTAGGCACCAAAGGCCTTCCATTTTTCCCAGACAGGATAGCCCAGACGAAGGGCGCCGCCGGTGGAATCTTTGTCATAATCATCGTATTCGCGGGTCATACTGTAGAGATCCGCACCCCAGGACAGGTTAGAATCACGAAGGTGAGGGTCGGTGTAACTCAGATTAAACTGGGTGCTCTTGCCGCTGATATTTCCTGAGAGAGAGACCCTGTCGCCACGACCAAGAAAATTGTTTTCGGCAATCTCTGCCATGAACATCAGGCTGTCAACAGAACTGTAGCCCATACCTACTGAGAACTGTCCGGTATTTTTTTCCTTCACATCCACGAGCACTGTCATCTTGGCGGGATCAAGGGACGGTTCCGGGTGGATATTTACTTCTTCAAAGAACTCGAGGCGTTGAAGCTTCTCGCTGCTTTCGCGCAGGGCCTTGGAATCAAAGACACCGCCTTCATGGATCTCCATTTCTCGGCGGATGACATTGTCGCGGGTACGGGTGTTGCCGCTGATGCTAATCCTGTCGATGTAGACCAGTTCCCCTTTGTCGATATTGATTGAGATATCAACCCGCGTACCGGTTTTTGATTTGTTCATATTGGGCCGGACATCGGCAAAGGCATAACCGTGCTCGGCGTAATAATCGGTTATCTTGAGGATATCATCGCGTAATATCTTTCTGTTGATGAACTTTTCCTTCTGGACGGTGAGCAGGTTGCGCAACTCTTGTTTGTCGGTTATCAAATCACCTGTAATGTCAATAGTTCCTACTAAATAGCGCGGACCCTCTTCTATATTGAAGGTGATATAGAGCCACTCACCCTCTTGCCTGACCACTGGGTCGCTCACTTTGACTTCGAGAAAACCATTATTGTTGTAGAAAGAACCAATGGCGGCGGCATCCTGATTCAACTGTTCTGTTTTCACGAGGCCTGAATCGGTAAGCCAGGACATAAATCCTTTTTCTGAAGTCTGAATGACATCAAGGAGTTCGTCACGGTCAAAGCTCTTATTGCCGACAAAGGAGATCTCCTTGATGTAGATTTTTGCCCCTTCCTCAATGACGTATCTGACCACTGCCTGATCTTTTTCGGGATAGCTGATCTGAGTCGTCACCTTGGTGTCGTAGTAGCCCTTGGATTTGTACAGGGCCTTGATCGCCTCGCCGCTTTTGTTGATGGCGGCGGGGTTAACGATGGTGTTGGCGTTGACGTTGGCCGCCTCTTTCACCTCGGTCTCATCAATCTCACTGATCCCTGAAAACTCCACCTTGGTGATCAGCGGTTTCTCGGTGACCAGAAAGGTAATTTTCTTGCCGTCAGCGCTGTCATCGACCTTCACATTGACATCATCAAAATAGCCCATGGCAAAGACCGCTTTGAGGTCATTGCGGATGGCGGCTGGAGAATAAAGATCACCGACCTTGGTCTGGATCTTACGGGCGATGGCCCCTGAGTCAATACGTTTATTCCCTTCTGGTCCGATGGAGGCGATGACCTGCTCCCGGTTGGTGAAACGGATAATATCTTTGCTGATCTCCTCCATAATGGAGCCGAGATTTTTTAGAGATTCTCCATGCCGGTAATAGGACTGGGGGGCAGATGTCGCAAGCAGGTCGTAGACTTTGTAATCGACACTGATCTGATCACCAATGGCCGTAACGCTGCCAATGGCCACATAGTCCTGACCGGTTTTCTGGGCGATATCGTTGATGTTTTTGAGGGCAGGGGGCCAGGCACCGGTGTAATCCAGCATCTGTTGTGCCTGACTGCGTTCGATCATGGTAAAGCCTTGGGTGGCCAAGGCTGCCATGAGGCTCTTGTCTGCTTCAGTCCTCAGGGCATCGATGTTACCGGAGCTGTTGATTTTGGCAGGTAGAAAGGTGGTGTTCTGTTCAATTGCCCTGGCAGGTGTAACTATTATGGCACAGAGTATGAGCTGCAGGAGAAGCAGGGATAGCCTGGAGATGGCAGAAAAGGATGGACGGGCCGGAGACATTGATCTTCGTGGGCAGTTCATAAAATTGGTCCTTTCTTTCTGAGAAACATGAATAAATCTTTTATGGCCGGAACCCTCTTGTGTTGATCTCGTGATCTGTGGCGATCAACACTGGCTCAAAATTCGGTGTTATTCTGGTAAAGTATATTGTTGGATGTGTTCTCCGTCGTTCTTCTCTGCCTTCTCTACGTATTATAAATACGCATTACACTTGAACGGCATGGGAATCAAGCGAAAAAATGTAAAAAGCTTATTCTTAAAAAAAGAATCGAATTATTATGCCATGTTTAAAAATTTTTGAAAAGAGGGCAAATGATTCTATCGGAAAAAAGATTTCAACAGGATGATTCCAGGAGCTCAGCTATTTTATCATGAATTATAATAGCTAGATCTTGTTTGTTTTTGTTACTGTAACCGGTAACCGGTACGGGATCACCGATCCTGATTGTGATGGTACCTGGACGGGTTAAGAATGTCCCTTTCGGCAGGACAGAGTAGGATCCTATAAAGGCAACGGGAACAATGGGGACACCTGCTGTAATGGCAAGCAGCATGGCACCACCTTTGAAGGGTTGAAGTGTCCCGTCGCTTGATCTCGTTCCTTCTGGAAAGATAAGGATAGAGGTGCCGGCTTTTATGCGTTTGGCGGCTTGTTGCAGACTTTTCAAGGCTTCTCTGCCGTGACTGCGATTAATGGAGATGGCCCCTGCGTTGCTCATGGCGCGGCCAAGAAACGGGACTTTGAACAGTTCTTCTTTGGCCAGCCAACGGAAACTGAGCGGGAAGTAGCCTTGGAAGCTGAAGATGTCAAACTGACTGAGATGGTTGGCGCAGTAAATATATCCGGCCTGAGGCTGGAGTTTGTCCGCCCCTTCTATGATTACCCGTACTCCGGCAAGCCGGCAAAACCACTTGGACCATTGCTTGGGGTAGCGTTGCAGTTTGTCTTCAGGAAGACGAAAAAGATAGATCGCAATGAGAATGACCAGGCTGTAGTAAATGGTTATAACTGGGGCGAGGAGCAGGAGTGCTCCACCACGGATAAAGGAGGAGGCTGTCATGATGAGAGGTCGCGTAGCTCGGCAAACGGGCTGATGGAGTCTTGATGGATACTGTTTAAGAGTGCCTGAGGATTGTGTTGGAAATCGGAGTCCATGACAGTTGTCTGAATCATCGAATCACTGAAGGTGGAGATAAGATTCTGATGGCTCCAACGAGTCAGGTAGTAGATCACCAAGGCTGGGAGTCTGGTGTAGATAGTCTCCTCGGGCATGGGGTCATGGAAGCTTGACTGGCGCAGTTTTTCCGACGATAGCGTTTGAGTCTTATAGAAACTTTCAAGAAACATCAATTCTGCCGGCAGGCTTGCCTTCATACCGATCTTAGAGAAGACCTTGAGGAGGATCTCCATGGTTTTTTTGCCTATGGTTGCCACAGAATAAGGAATATAGATCTCTCGCGGTGTTTTCAGCTCCAAATAGGACTTGATGGTGAGAATGAGATTGGCCAGTTCCACGGGATCTTTGTCCACAAAATGATAGGTCTCTCCAGAGAATTCCTGACGATTGAGGAGGACGTGGTGGACAAAATAAGGCAATTTGTTGGCATTGGAATACGAATGCATCACCTTTTTTTTGGTGAAAATGGCCGGCATGGCCTCATCGGCAATGGAAAAGAACAGGCGGTGGAAACCCTGGATCTTATGATCGTGCTCACCATACACGACGGCCAGGCGGATACAGGTGTAGTCAAGTCCGACCGTTTTATACATGTGGCGTAAGGTCTCTTCGGCCATCAGCTTCGATTTTGCATAATTGCTCAGATTTGCCGTGAGGGGGATGTGGGCGTCTTCTTTGAGATCTTCGCCGTTTGGCAGGGTGGCGGCCGAGCTGATATGGATATAGGGGATGTGCAGGGCGGCTGCGGCCCGAGCCAGATTCAGGGTGCCAAGATAGTTGACTTCAAAGGCGAGTTGCGAGTCGGAACCAATGTTGGCGATAGCGGTATTGATAATAAAATCAGGACGTACCCGTTTGAGGTAATCGCGGATATCACCGGCATTTCTGATGGAAAGCTTTTTACTGCTTGGAGCCCTGAGATCTATGGAGTCTGGAGTGATGGTCTTGAAATAGTTGGCAATGGTACCGCCGATGAGACCGGAACCGCCGATGAGAATCCCCAGCTTTTTGGTAGGCGATAAAGATGTTTGCACAACAGCTTACTCCACAATCTATGGACAGGTCATGATGAGGGGAAGCTCATGAAAATGTCTTTTCTCCCGGTGGGATGGTCAGGTCGACCCACGGAGCGAAAATCCTGATTTTGCAAGATACCCTTACGATAAATGAAGATTACGGTATCATG
>JAQVER010000138.1 GCA_028697885.1 Desulfocapsaceae bacterium | reverse complement strand
GCGGAGGCCGGAATCCAGTATAGAACGTGAATTATGAAGCCGTGCGTCTATCTTCTGGCCGGCCGCAGAAACCAAACCCTGTATGTGGGTGTCACATCCGATCTCGTAAAGCGCATATGGGAACACAAGAACAATGTGGTGCCAGGCTTTACCCGAAAATACGACGTGCATACCCTCGTCGTAGTTTGAGCAGCACGAAACCATGGAATCTGCCATTCGTCGCGAAAAGGCCATCAAGGAATGGAAGCGGGATTGGAAACTGAAACTTATCGAGGGGGATAATCCGCAATGGCTGGATCTGTATCCCTGTATCCTTTGACGGGAAATTGCTGGATTCCGGCCTGCGCCGGAATGACGAGGTACGATGACTGCCTTGGCGGAAGCATGGGGCTGTGCTCCGGCAGGATGTGCTTGAATGTCGCGATGTCATCTCGGTTGTTTTTGCCTGCCGTCTTGTGTGGATTGAAGTCCTGTATAGCTCCAATCCACACAAAACGTCGAGGAGCCCAAATTCCACACAAAATGACGAAGAACCAGAAGATTTGATACGAATCCATCATCCCGCAACAAATAGTTCATGAAATCGAAATGAAAATAAGCATAAGCACAGAGATCATATTACTGCTGGTCTTTGCCCTGGCTATTTTTGCCTATATAAAGGATCCGGCACTGGTGCTCGAGGGTTTGAAGGCCGGAGGGAAACTCTTCCAGGAGATCCTGCCGACGATGGTTCTTGCCTTTATCGGGGCTGGATTGGTCAGCGTGCTCCTTCCCCGGGAGCTCATGAGCCGGTGGCTGGGGGAACAATCCGGACTCCAGGGTCTGATGATCGCCACCCTGGCCGGAGCCCTGACCCCGGGCGGACCCTTTGTTCAGTTTCCCATTGTTGCAGCGCTCTTCAAGGCGGGGGCTGGCGTAGCGCCCTTGACGGCCTATATTACAGCCTGGTCTGTTCTCGGCGTGAACCGGCTTCTCGTTTACGAGGTTCCCATGTTGGGCTGGAAATTGTCCCTCGCCCGCATAGCCGCCTCTCTGGTCTTTCCGATGATCATAGGTCTGCTTACCAGGTTTTTGTGGACGCGGCTGTTGATGTTCGGGTAGGCGCAGGGCCAGGATAAGGTCAACGGTAGGCCACCGGAAGCAGAAAAAACACCATGGCAGCAGGACTCACGAATAATGCACGCCATTCAAGGAGTGAGGTGTAAACATGGAAAGCAAGATAGCTCGATCGCTTAACCTGAAATACCATCCTGTGGCCATCCTCTGGAGTGAGGATAGACCCGAAAAGGCAATGGGCTTTAAACAGGGCAAATGGGGCTGTGTCATGTGGATGCTGGCGGCCTCGGCCAAAGGGAGAACAGCGGCCTTTGATGAAAAGACCTACGGCTGCTGGGGCGGCGGAGTCGGGTTGGGATTCGGAAACCAGTATCTCAACTTCCCCGGCGGTATTGAATGTTTCTATCATTTCCTGTCTACAGGCAATGAGAATTGGCAGAAAGGCCGCGATACGGCTGAAAAGCTCGCATCTGCCGCGGGCAGGGAATTTTTGGAGGAATTCCGTCATGGGGAAGGGTTTATGAGGTCCCCGGAGCTGGTAAAAAGGTTCATTGACAGCCTGCCCATCATGGAGGTGCCTGAAAAATATGTGGTCTTTAAACCCCTAACCGATCTCGATTCGACCCGAGAACAGCCCCAGGTGATTGTATTTCTGGCTGACCCGGACCAACTTTCCGCCCTGGTGGTGCTGGCCAATTACGGCAGGGAGGACAACGAGAACGTGATCGCCCCATTTGCCGCCGGGTGCCAGCAGATCGGGATCTTCCCTTACCAGGAGGCACGCTCCGGGCGTCCCCGGGCGGTTATCGGCCTTACAGACCTTTCTGCACGAAAGAATCTCAAAAAACAGCTTGACAGGAATGTGCTCTCCTTTGCCGTTCCCTGGCGGATGTTTAAGGAGATGGAAGACAACGTTGATGGAAGTTTTTTGCAGAAAGAGACCTGGAAGGATCTCCAATCCACTTAACGGGTTTTGAAGGATCATTCAGGTTTTCAATACCATGAGTCTTTTGATAGACGTGGTGCCGGAGGAATATTCAAAGCTTTTAGGAGCCCGAGATAATCCCTCTCTGGTTTGCGAAAAAGAAATCCTTCAATGTCCGGTTTTCAATCCTTTACATGAACCTTCGGGAATTTATGACAAAAAGGGAAGGAAAATCCATGAATTCCAAAATGGAACGTTACCACATTGTAGTAACTTTTGACATTGAAGAAAAAGAGTTGTTGGTTAAAACTATTCCGGAAGGAACATCCTTTTCTTTCCTGAGTGATCTGAACGAAGAAGACAGAAAGAAAGCGCTGCAAGCAGCAGATGTGCTTTTTTCCTGGAACCCTCCAAAAGAACTATCAAAGGATGAATACCCGCTGCTTACGCGGTTGCGCTTCATGCAGCTTCTTTCGGCCGGTGCTGATCACGTTCCCTTCGACGATATCCCCAAAGGAGTGAGGATCGCAAGCAATGTCGGCGCCTACGCCGAACCGATGGCTGAGCATGTATTGGCCATGGTGCTTGCCCTGGCAAAGCAACTGCTGAAAAATCACGACAAGCTGGCACGCGGCGAATTCAACCAGTTTGAAATAAATAAAAAGGTGTCCGGTTCAACGCTCGGCATTATCGGTTTCGGCGGCATAGGCAAAGCGGTGGCAAAGCTCTTTCGATGTTTGGGATGTAGAATATACGCTATTAACTCAAGCGGCAGGACACAGGAAGCTGTTGACTTTATCGGAACGCTGAAGGATCTCGATCACGTTTTAAAGGAATCCGACATTGTCGTCCTTTCTATCGCATTAAATAATCGAACTCACAACCTCATAGGTCGTCGCGAGCTTGAGTTGATGAAACCGGACGCTGTTTTGGTAAACGTAGCGCGAGCTGCCCTTATAGATGAGACCGCTCTTTTCGAACACCTTGTGAATAACCCTCATTTCAAGGCGGGCATCGACGTCTGGTGGGTCGAACCTTTCGGCGCGGGCACATTTAAGATGGATCACCCTTTTTGCGAGCTTCCCAATTTCATTGGCTCGCCTCACAATTCGGCGATGGTTCCGGGCGTGATCAGAAGGGCCGTCGAGCTGGCGGCGATAAATATTCGTGATTTCATCCAGGAGAATCCGATTCGCGGGATGGTGTCCCGCGAGCAATATAGATAACGTTTTAGTTGATGAGAGGAGGAATGGCGTATGCGATGCGAGCGTTTGGAAGGACATGTAGCACTCATTACCGGCGGCGGAAGGGGGATCGGCAAGGCCATAGCCAGACGGCTTTACTCCGAAAAGGCCGATATTGCAATTTGCGGAACCACCGAGGAGGTACTCAAAAAGGCCGCAGAAGAGATAGCTACCGAAGACCGCGAGGTATTGCCCATAGTCTGTGATGTTTCCGATTCCGGGCAGGTCAAGGCGATGGTGGAAAAGGCCCGCCGGCACTTCGGAAAAGTCGATATCCTGGTAAACAATGCTGCCATAATGCTCAGACATATCGGTTATGAGCGGGCAACAAAGCCTTTTTACGAATTGGACGAGGCGGACTGGGATCGTGTCATGGCGGTAAACGTAAAAGGGATGTGGTTGTGTGCCAGGGAGGTCTTTTCCGACATGCGAGCCCAAAATTGGGGCCGCATCATCAACATATCCTCAGAAATTGTTTTCATGGGACGTGGTAATGGTATTCAGTACATCACCTCCAAGGCGGCGGTTGTCGGCCTTACCAGGGGGCTGTCGTTTGAAGCGGGGCGTTACGGAATTACTGTAAACGCAATCTCTCCGGGGCTTATACAAACTGAAACGGTTCAGGAACATGATTTCAAAGAGATTAGCAAGGAAATTGCTAATAACTCCGCAATACCGAGGCTCGAATACCCAGATGACCTGGTAGGCACCGCGGCATGGCTCGCCTCGGATGACGCGGCTTTTGTGACAGGACAGAACATCAGCGTATCGGGAGGCCTGAGTTTACATTAACTGATAAACGAAGTGGGGCGTTTCATTAACCGGGACAAAACCGCAGGGACGTCCCACTGCGGCTCCGTGGATACATAAAAGCATTGAATGATTAGCAAGTTTAAAGGAGGAGATTCTATGGCATCAATTGATAATCAAGATCTTTCTGTGACAAAACATCATACCTTATATGATGCGATCGACCCAGTTACGACGTTGAAAAACAGCGCATCGGGCAAGGTCATTTTTATCACCGGCGGATCGCGCGGAATCGGTCAGGCTACTGCTATTGCCTTCGCCAAGGCAGGCGCCAAGGCGGTCTATATAACCGCCCGCTCAGAACAGGCACTCAAAGAAACACAAGACCTGATCCGACAGACGAACCCGGACACACAATGCGCCTGCTCAACGTGTGACGTCACAAACACGGCACAGGTCGAAGCCGCCGTCTTGGACTGCGTAAAAAAATTCGGTGGTATTGACGTAGCTGATGCAAACGCCGGCTACCTTGATAAGTGGGCAAAGATTGGTGAATCTGACCCCAAAAGCTGGTGGTACACCTGGGAAGTACACATAAAAGGTGTTTATCACGTCATTCGCTTCTCTATGCCCTATCTCATTGAATCAGCGAAAAGGTGGGCTGAAAAAGGATCAAGCGGCGGCCATCTAATTTTGATCACGTCGATTGGCGCCCAGCTGCTGTTCCCGACGGCATCCGACTATCAGGCATCCAAACATGCGATCAACCGCCTCTGTGAATTCGTCAACGTGGATCATGGCCAAGACGGCATCAAATGCTTTGCTATTCATCCTGGCGGCGTAGATACTGAGCTCGCACGAAACATGCCAGAGGACTACTACTACTACCTCACAGACACCCCCGAACTGCCGGCCGGATTTATCGTCTGGCTGGCCTCCGGCCGGGCAGACTGGGCCACGGGACGCTTTCTCAGCGCCAACTGGGATGTCGAAGAATTAATTGCACTGAAAGATGAAATTCTGCGAGACGATTTGCTGGTAAACCGTCTGCGCGTGCGCGCCAACTCGTGACAATCCATCTGCCCTCCTTGCAGCCGCGGGATCCGGCAGACTCTGGACAAACCAATGCGGCTGTACCAATCCCTATAGCGTTTCAATATGATCCGGAAGCAGGATCAAGTCCGGCATGGCGAGTCTGGGGCTTTTTATGAGTTCATCAACGCTCGATCCTGTAGGTGATGTCTCCGCCGCTCTCGGCCCCGGAGACGGTCTCTATGAAAAGACGGGGTGTGATCTCGTAACGGATTCGAAAGACGTCCAGTTCGTCCACGATCCCTCGTCCATAGCTCGCATATAGCCGGGGGGAAAGATATGTCCCCACGGTGACAAGCGCGTGCTCCAGGCCTTCTTCGCCGGATTGGATCTCTACATCCTCGATTCCGAACAGCCTGCCGATCCTCTGCGAGAGGCGTTCTCCGCCTGCGATCGCGAGTGAATCCAGGGCGTTTTTCAAGAGTTTTCCATCCTCTCCAGTGGCCTGCCTGAGGGGTTTGCCGAGCACGAGATAGGAGAGGATCTCGTCCTGGGAGAGGGCGGGATCGGAAAAGAGGGTCATGCGCGGGGCGGATACCGTGCCGGTGACGCGAAGTCCTGCGGTAACGTTATCTTGCGTCTTTTTCGCGATTCTGATGTCGAGACCAGGCTCATCGAGCGGTCCTCCCGCATAGATGAGTCTCCCTGACTCCAGGGGGAATTTTTGTCCGTAGATCGAGTAGGTCGCCTCTTCGAGACGGAGTTCACCGTTTCCGAGAGGGGATTTCCCAGATTTGGCGGTCACGAGAAGACCTCCTGTGATCCTGCTCGAGAGTCCATAGCCCTCGAAAGAGACCTCTTCCCCCAGGGCAAGCCTGATCCGGGCCGAATAATTCCACTGAGACGGCCTTTTTCCTCCGGTCCCGACGATGATGACGTCAGGGCTCGGCCGTATCCCTTCACGGTTGCCTTTTGCCGGTTTGAAGAAGGCCTTGGGGATCGCGATCTCTCCGTTCGCTCCGACCGTTTTGTCCGGAAGAACGGTTATGGAGACGTCCGGAAGATCG
>JAQVER010000059.1 GCA_028697885.1 Desulfocapsaceae bacterium | reverse complement strand
AGGCCAGAAACAGCTCCATAATCCGCTCCGGGACAGGAGCAAACAAGGCCTGATAAAAAACCGCTGTATGGGGCAGATGATAGGGGCACTCCACTGCCATCTCGACAAAATAGTCATCGAAACAGACCTGCAGTTCCGCAAATTCCAAGGCGCATTGTTGATCGTATTGAGTCATAATAAGCGTAAAGGCCGTCAGATTCAGCCCTATATCAGTCCCAGTTCCACCATGGCACGAGCCACCTTGATGAATCCGGAGATATTGGCGCCGGCAACATAATTCTCAGGCATACCATATTCACAAGCCGTATCAAGACAGCTCTGATGGATAAATTTCATAATCACTTTGAGCTTGGCATCAACCTCTTCTCTGGACCAGGCGAGATGCGTGGAATTTTGGACCATCTCCAGACCGGACACTGCCACACCACCAGCATTTGCCGCCTTCCCTGGACCATAGAAAATCTTGTGTTCAAGAAAAAGTTCAACGGCTTCAGGTGTAGAGGGCATATTAGCACCTTCACACACCAGATCCACACCACCCGCAAGAATCCGGGCCGCATCCTTGCCGTTTATCTCATTCTCGGTAGCACAGGGGAAGGCACAATCTGCCGGAAAACTCCACAAGGGATTATAATCCAATCGTGGATCGCAAGGGACATAAACAGTGTCAGGATAGCGCTCTCCATATTCTGCCAAACGCCCTCTCCTGATATTTTTCAGTTCCCTGACAAAGGCCATTTTGTCTAAATTAAGCCCTTGCTCATCATAAATAAAACCTGTTGAATCAGAAAGGGTCAACACCCGGCCCCCAAGCTCCAGAACCTTCTCAGCAGCAAACAGAGCCACATCTCCCGCCCCGGAAATCAAGCAGCGCCGACCCTCTAGGGTCTTACCCCTCGTGGCAAGCATCTCAGCGGCAAAATAAACCATTCCATAACCCGCCGCCTCAGGACGAATCAAACTACCGCCCCACAGCAGGCCTTTACCGGTAAAAGCCCCAGTAAATTCATTGCCCAGTTTTTTATACATCCCGAAGAGATAGCCTATTTCCCTCTTCCCAACACCTATATCACCAGCCGGGACATCCGTATCAGGTCCGATATGCCGATACAGCTCTGCCATAAAAGCCTGGCAGAATCGCATAATCTCTCCCTCAGATTTCCCCTTAGGATCAAAATCAGCCCCACCTTTGCCCCCACCTAAAGACAAAGGAATCAGCGCATTTTTGAACACCTGTTCAAAGGCCAGGAATTTTATTATATCCAAATTAACAGAGGGATGAAAACGAAGCCCGCCCTTGTACAAGCCGAGGGCGCTATTCATCTGCACCCGGTAACCACGATTCACCTGTACCTGACCGTCATCATCCATCCAGGGTACCCGGAAGGAGATAACCCGCTCCGGCTCAATGATCCGCTCAACCACCGCCAAACGACGATATCCAGGATTGCGCTCCAACACCGGCCCGATCGTATCAAGCACCCCCTGTACTGCCTGATGAAACTCGTGCTGTTCGGGGTCCCTGTCTTTCACCCAACTCATTATCTTATCCACAAATAACATCCTTGCTTTAGAATTCACTCCAAATCCAACATCTTTATGGACAACTTTTGTATGTTATATTGTATATCCCTTTTAAAAAAAAAGGAATTTTTCAAACTATTTTTCCATCTCCCTTTTCATCTGGTGACGTGGCAGGGTCTTTGCGGACACTTCTCCAAGAGAAGACATGTAACCATCGAGGATGGTACTCAATAAAAAATTTTTACAAAAAAAATTAAAATGACTACAGACAGTGAACATCTTTTACCGATTGCCTTAGCTTTAAACTTATCAACTTGGCAGTTTGTGGGACAAAAGATGGGAAGGTAATCATTGGGATAACACAGTGACAATTTCTCGACGGAACCATATTAAGCCAGAAATTCATCCTAATGAAGGTGGCCAAAGACCGGATGAGAAGGACAACAGGAGATTAATCAGATTTCCCCTTCTCCCCATGAGGGAGAGGACCAGGGGCCTATTCCGCTATTTTTGCCAAATTCTCTTGTCAGGGAATTATCGGAAAAGGCTTCTGTGGTATTCCTTTAGCGATGACCAACCTCAGCTCTGGCCTCTCGTGATCTGGCCAGCTCCTGGGGGGTATTGATATTATGCCAGGACGATCTGAGCGGTAAAGGAATGAGGGGCGTCTTGATCTTGCTCTGCCGGGCGATCTGGCCAATGCGCAGAGAACCGGAAGCAAGGAGCTGTTCAAAAAGAGGGGCACAGCGGTAGTCATAATGGGCCAGCAGTGGCTCCACGTAGCCGTCTTCATGGAGGCAGGGCACCGTCCCCCAGCATCCCGGCTGGCGATGACCAAGCAGCCAGGTCAAGGCCTCAGTGCTGATATCCGGCATATCACAGGCAATGAGCAGCCAGGAGACCGCAGGCTGCCAGCGCATAGCGGCAAGAATCCCAGTCAAAGGGCCTCTAGCCTCCTGGATATCTGGCAACCGGGGCAGATGTGCCAGACATTCAGGCACAAACCCTGCTCCCGAAAGGGCAATATGGTCACCAATCAGAGGTTGAAGCAGAGCAACCGTATGTTCCAGCCAGGTAGTGGCCGTGCTAGATGCTTCCTTCTCAAGCAGATGTTTGGGGCGTCCCATCCTAGAACTACGGCCTCCGATCAGGACACAGGCCCAGACCGGCGTCTGAAGCCAGATTTCGTGCAACCAGTGCAGAAGAAAGTCAAGCACCTGCACCGCCGTGGCCTCACCTCGCGGGAAGACCTTGAGTACAGCATTCCCTTCACCATCGGTATCCGCAGGCGGCCCGACCCCGTCATCAGCCAGGAGCCAGAGCTTCGGAACGGGTGTTTGGCCATGTCCCTCAACCAGCACCAGATCATACTGACGGGCAAGTTGACTAAGCTGAAACTCGAAACTGCTTCCATCATCTCCATGCAACCGAACGAACTCTTCGCCGCCCAGAAGAAAGACATCTGCTCCCGCCCGATACAGGCGATCGCTGTCCTTACCGGGGAGGTCTACCATTAGATTCCGACAATCATGTTTGACCACGGCCACCCGCAGCCCACGCCGCACAAGTTCCGGTAATATGGCCTCAATGAGCGTAGTCTTACCGGCTCCTGAGAGACCGCAGATTCCCAATACCGCAAGCCTTGTTGTGGAAAGACGCACGGGGGGCTGACTGCTTTTCTTCTTATTATTTTGTTCTTTCATTGCCTTCATTCTGTTCCTCTCACTCCGACCCACACTGCAGATCCAGACGGGAGGAAGGCAGAATACCGACAGACCTCCCCCGCTCCAGAAAAGCATCAATGGCAGCCATCCCCTCCACTCCCAGCTCACGGGAAAAATCATTGACATAGAGCCCTATATGATCCTGAACGACCCTGTCTTCCAGCTCCTGAGCATGCTCTCTGATATAGGGCAGACACTCTTCAGGATGGGCAGAGGCCCAATCAATGGAGGCACGGATCGCCTGATCAATCGCGGCAATCTTTTCCTGACCCAGTGAACGCCGGGCGGCGATACAACCGAGGGGGATAGGATAGCCAGTGGTCTGCTCCCACCACTGGCCAAGGTCCTGAAGGCAGACCAGGCCCATCTGTTGATAGGTGAAGCGGCTCTCATGGATAATGACCCCGGCGTCCACCTCCCCCTGCTGCACTGCATTCATAATAGTATCAAAACGCATTTCCACCAGCTCCGGTTGTTCCTGCGCCGTCCTTGGCGCCCGCAACAGTGGACCATCCATGGCCTGCGTACACTCCGGCAGAAAGAGACGAAAGAGGAGGGCAGCAGTGGTCAAGCGGCCGGGAATAGCGATTTTATAGCGGGCCGGACTGCTCAGGTCAAGGGGGGATCGTGCCACCAGCAAGGGCCCGCAACCGCGCCCCAAGGCGCTGCCTGACGACAAGACACAGTATTCATCAAGCACATGCCCCAGAGCATGGAAAGAGAGTTTGGTCACATCCAGCCTGTGCTCGAGAGCCCAACCATTGAGAGTTTCCACGTCTTCCAGCACCGGACCTGCGAGTTCGACTCCCGGCAGGTCAATCCTGCCGTGCGTCAGGGCATAGAAGATAAAGGTATCATTGGGACAGGGTGAATAGCCAATGGTCACGGATCTTGTTACTGGTTTCATCCTCTTCCCCCTATTTCCCGGATCAACAACGCTGCCGCCGCTGCCGCCCCAGAACAGGCCTCCGCCATCTTCCAGTGTTTCAGATTACGATCCTCCACCAGATTGGAGACCGCACGCACTTCGAGCAGGGGCAAAGAGAACTCAGCACAAACCCTGGCCGCAGCTGCCCCCTCCATATTCTCACAGAGCCCTTGGAATCTTGCTGCCAACATCGCCCCCCGCTGCCGGGTGGCACTGGCGGCAGAGACAGTCACAAAATTGCCACAGCGGTATGAAATTTGATGATGGGCCAGTATCTCTCCGGCCCGCTGAAGCAACGACGGGTCCAGAGGGAATACCGTGCTGCCACCCAATTTTTCATCAAGGGCCTCAAGATGATCAGCAAAGCAGATCCCGAAATCCCCCAAGCTCTCCTGTTCGGCCAAACAGAGGTCAAGAATCGAGGCATTGCCATCCTTCGGCAACGATTCAGAGAGATAGGCCCCGGCCACTCCAAAGTTAAGGACCTTATCAATCCGCGGATCGCATCTTTCCAGATAACGGGTCAGACGCAGGGTTGTCTCCACCGGCCCTACCCCTGCAATCAGGGTGAAACAGGAAGGCTCCACATCTTCTTGGGAAGAAGCTCCCCCCTCCTCCGCCAACAGTTGTAGAAAGGGGTTCATCTCAAATTCAGTTGCAGCAACAGCAAGGATCATGGTAGGTAGTTCAAGGATAAAGGCAAAAATTCAACATCATCCATCTCTTGATGGCAAGGCAAAAAGTCATCAAGGAATGGCTAAGTAAAAAGGCCCAAAGACGAGGCGTACAAAGCCTGAGGAGTGCGGCGTACTTTTAGGTACGCCGCAGTGACGAAGGATGTGCGCGCCCCGAAGGAAGTGCCCTTGGGGTGCAACGAAGCATTTGGGCCTTTTCGCGACGCCATCAGTTTCTTTACTGCAAAACAGAACAAACATGCAACAGGATTTCACACTCAAGGCATATGACTATCCCCTGCCGCCGGAAAATATCGCCCAACATCCAGCGGACAGACGGGAAGATTCACGGCTCTTTATCCTGCATCGCCAGAGCGATGTACGAGAACACCGACACTTCAGCAATATTGTTGACCTGCTACAGAAAGGCGACCTGCTGGTGATCAATGACACCAAGGTCTTTCCCGCCAGATTGCTTGGCCGCAAAGATACGGGCGGCAAGGCAGAGGTTTTCCTTCTTTCCTATCCGCAGACAAACGAGGCTGTGGCAGAAACAACAGAAAAGGTCGACACCACTGCTGTTTCGACCGCCACCGCCACCGCCCTGATCAAAAGTTCCAAACCTCCTCGACCAGGATCAACGATTAGCATCAACGCAGACCTTTCCTGCACGATCCTCGAGAAGCTAGGTGAAGGCAGGGTCAAAATCATGCTCCACTACAAGCGAGAGAAGGGCTTGGCTGAAGCCCTCAAAGACCATGGACAGATCCCGCTCCCCCCTTATATTGAGAGGAACAACGGCAGCACCGCCGAAGACAGCAAACGCTACCAGACCGTCTATGCCAGCCAACCAGGAGCAGTCGCCGCACCCACCGCCGGCCTCCACTTTTCCGAGGAGCTGTTAGAAAAAATCAGCGAAAAAGGCATACACATCGCCAGGATCACCCTGCATGTGGGATATGGAACCTTCGCCCCGGTACGAACTGAAGCCATCCTGGACCATACCATTCATCAGGAATACGTCCATATCTCCAAGGAGAATGCTGACACAATCAATACAGTTCGACAACGAGGGGGAAAGATATGGGCCGTGGGCACAACCACAGTGCGAGCCCTTGAATTCGCAGGGGATGAGCAAGGAAAAGTCCAGCCAACAGATGGTTGGTGCGACCTCTATATCTTACCGGGCTACCGTTTCAAGGTCATTGACAACCTGATCACCAATTTTCACCTGCCCCAGTCATCCCTGCTCTTTCTGGTATCCGCTCTCTGCGGACGGGAAAGGCTATTGGACTGTTACCGGCAGGCAATTGCCCAAGGTTACAGATTTTATTCCTATGGCGATGCCATGGCTATCATGGAATAAGCGCTTGCAGAGAAACCTGCAAGCGCCTGACAAAGCGGAAAATATTAAAAATTATGAAAGGGCGATCAACCAGCGGAAGCCGGACATTTAGCACAGCCACCGGCGGAACACGGTGACGAGGTTGCACTCGAACTAGCCGCCCCTTTCTGGGTACTGGCATAGCCATCGGCATACCAGCCACCACCCTTGAGCTGAAAGGAACTCATAGACATCACTTTTTTCACCGTCCCTTTACATTCAGGACAACTGCTCAATGGCGCATCCGCCATACGTTGCTGTACCTCAAACGACTTACGACAGGTATCACATTCATACTCATAAACTGGCATTTTTCTACTCCATTCCTGACAAATATTCACTTTCCCATCAAAGCCCCAACAGGAGCAAAAAAACTGCCCACTTGGAGCGTATCTTCCTGTTTCTCTGCACTCAAAGAGTGTGTTTTGTAATTTAACGCCCATGACTTCATCTGTCAACTACCGTAAAACAATGTTGGCAAGTTATTATTAAGGGATTAAGATAGTCAACTCAGAGTTTCTCCAGGTTAACCATCCGTCCCTGGAAACATCGGAATGACGGTTAACCGGTTACGCTTTTTCTTTTCCAATAATCATTGTATCATGCAGATCCACCTGAACGGCAGTCCAAAAACCATCACCAATTCAATGACGGTGGCCATGCTTTTGCAAGAGCTGGGTGTTCCCTCCACGTCCGTGGTTGTTGAACTGAACAAAACGATTATACAGCCGGACAGCTATGCGACTACTTCTCTCCAGGACAATGACCAAATGGAACTCATCCGATTTGTAGGAGGCGGCTGACATGCTGACCATTGGCGGACATACATTCAACTCCCGGCTCTTTCTCGGCACCGGCAAATTCTCCTCATCGGCTGTGATGAAAGAGGCCATTGAGGCCTCCGGCACCGAGATGGTGACTGTGGCCCTGCGCCGGGTCGACCTGGAAAATCCGGAAGATGATATCATGAGCGCCCTTGACCGGGATAAATGCGTTTTTCTTCCCAACACCTCCGGGGCCAGAAATGCTGAAGAGGCCATTCGTCTGGCCCATCTGGCGCGGGCGGCATCCGGTTCCAGCTGGCTCAAGCTGGAGGTGACCCCGGATCCCCGCACCCTCCTCCCGGACCCGGTTGAGACCTTAAAGGCAACTGAAGAACTGGTACGGGCTGGTTTCATCGTCCTGCCCTACATGAATGCCGACCCTATCCTGGCCCTGCGGTTGCAGGACGCAGGAGCCGCGGCGGTCATGCCCCTGGGCTCTCCCATCGGCACCAACCAGGGCATTCTCACCGCCTTTCAGATAGAAATTATTATTGATCAGGCCCGGGTACCTGTGGTAGTTGACGCCGGGATCGGCGCCCCATCGCATGCCGCCCTGGCTATGGAGATGGGTGCCGATGCGGTGCTGGTCAACACCGCCATCTCGGTAGCCGGTGATCCGGTGGCCATGGCTCGCGCCTTTGCCCAGGCAGTCGAGGCCGGCCGCACCGCTTTTGTTGCCGGCATGGGTAGCCGAAGCAAACAGGCCCAGGCCTCATCACCCCTTACGGGGACCCTCACCACCGACCTTGGATTTCTGGCATGACCCTCTTTAACCTGCCTGATTTTCAGCAACTCCAAGAGACGATCCTGCACTGCACCAGCACCGATGTGGAGCAAGCCCTGACAGCCAGACATCCTGGCATCCATGGTCTGGCAGCACTCATCTCGCCAGCAGCCGAACCCTTCCTACCGGAGATGGCCCGCCGTTCCGCGCTCCTCACCTCCCAGCGTTTTGGCAAAACCATCCAGCTCTATGCCCCGATCTATCTCTCCAATTACTGCACCAACCGCTGCGCCTATTGCGGTTTTGCCGCCAGCAACCGCATTGCCCGCAGATGTCTGACGTTAGATGAGGCAGAGGCAGAGGCAGACATCCTCCTTGAACGTGGTTTTCAACATATCCTGCTGGTTTCCGGTGAGGCTGAAAACATGGTTGACGTGGAATACCTGGAGGCCATCGCCCTCAGGCTACGGGACCGCTTTGCCGCAATCTCCATCGAGGTCCAGCCACTTTCCACCGCCCACTACGCCCGTCTATTCAAGGCAGGCATCACCGCCGTGGCAGTCTATCAAGAGACCTACGACCAGGAGATGTACAAACAGGTCCATCTCTCCGGCAAAAAAACCGATTATAACTACCGCTTGGAAACCCCCGCCAGGGTGGCAGCAGCCGGGATGCGCGAGGTCGGAATTGGAGCTCTGCTCGGCCTGACCGACTGGCGGGCGGAAGGGCTGGCCCTGGGCCTGCATCTGGCCTGGCTGCGCAAGAATTTTTGGAGCACTGCAGTCACCGTTTCCTTCCCGCGCCTACGTCCTGCAGCCGGTGCCTTTGCCCCATTGGTTCCGGTTTCAGAGAAAAACCTGAGCCAGCTTATCTTTGGCCTGCGCATCTTTGATCCGGACGTAGGGCTTCTCCTCTCCACGCGGGAAGAGGAACGCTATCGGAACGGGATGCTGGGCCTTGGCCCCACCCGCTACTCGGCCGGTTCCTGCACCGCCCCCGGTGGCTACTCCAATCCCGACCAGACAGACGGGGAACAGTTCAGCGTCGGCGACCAGCGAACCGTGGAGGAAGTAAGCCTGTCAATTGCGGCCAAGGGATTTGATCCGGTCAGTAAGGACTGGGATGCCGCCTTCCAGACGGAACGATGAAAAACTGATTTCGCGCAGAGACGCGGAGGCGTAGAGAACAACAGAAACAAAATAAATTATAAATGATCCGCGAGATCAATAACCTATAAAAATAATTTTCTCTGCGCCTCAGCGTCTCTGCGCGAGAAAAAAATCATTAAACACCCTTTCACACTGAATAGTTAGCAACTTTCAATTACATGGAGCAATCATGAGCGATCTGAAAAAAATGTACACCACCATCCTCGGCGATCATTTCCCTATGGATATGACCATCTCTTTTGGCGACCAGAAACTGGTCTATCGCAAGCGAACATGGGGAATCAAACAGGAAGACGGTTCCATTGACGAGCGCGGCGTTCGCTATGGTGAGAACCCTGACCAGGAGGCCGCCCTTTATGAATTGGTCAACGGCAATCTGACCTTGGGCGAATGCTCCTTTATCGAGCCTGGCAATGGTCTGGTCTCGGGAATTCGCGTCGAAGACATGCTTCAGGTGGGCAAACATCCGGGCAAGATCAACCTGACAGACATTGACAACGGCCTCAATATCCTCAAGTATCTCATGGACAGGCCAGCCGCAGTCATCCTCAAGCACAACAACCCCTGTGGTGCCGCCTATGGGGACACTCTGGCTCATGCCTTTGACCGCGCCAACCGCTGCGACCGCATAGCTGCTTTCGGCGGGGCAGTCGTTATGAGCCGGGCCTGCGACAATGAGACCGCCAAACTGCTTTCGCAAAACTATCTGGAAGTGGTTTGCGCCCCATCATTTGAAGAGGGAAGTCTGGAGATCCTGAAAAAAAGTAAAAACCTGCGGGTCATTCAGATCAGCCGCATCGATCGCCTGGCCGAATTTGAAAAATTTCGTTATATCGACTTCAAAAGCCTGATTGACGGCGGCATCATTGCTCAACAATCGGCCGTTAACTCCATCCGCTCCCTTGATGATTTAAAACCGGCCACTGCCACCTGGAAAGGGGAGACCTTCACCTGTAACCGCAACCCGACCTCCCAGGAAATTGATGACATGATCTTCGGCTGGGCCGTGGAACACGGGGTCACCTCCAACTCGGTACTCTATGTCAAGAATGGCTGCACCGTGGGTATCGGCACCGGTGAACAGGATCGGGTGGGCGTGGCAGAAATCGCCGTGCACAAGGCCTATATCAAATATGCGGACATCCTCTGCTTTGACCAGTATGGAATTCCCTACGCTGACCTGGCACTGCAGATCAGTCAAGGCAAACGGGACAAGGCAGACCAGGAGGCCATTGACGCCAAAACCAAGGCCGATCGGGCCGGAATACCCGGCTCAGTCATGATCTCGGATGCCTTCTTCCCCTTCCGGGACGGGGCGGATGTGGGAATCAAAGAGGGGGTCACCGCCATTCTCCAGGCCGGCGGCTCCATGCGCGATTATGAAACCATCCAAGCCTGTAACGAGGCAGATCCCAAAGTGGCCATGATGTTCACCGGTCAACGCTCATTTAAACACTGATTCCGGTTTATTGATCATTTCGTTCAGATTCGTAGGTTGGGTTAGCAGTTTTATCGCATAACCCAACCTACCTCTCTACCTGCTGCTGGCTCGAATTCGGTTTTCATGCCCTTCATGCAGACATGAAGGGCATGCCTGGCAGTCTCCACCAGGACAAACGTAACCTTTTCTATTCGCCAGCCTGCGCTACCGAAGAAAGAGCCGCCACCTGAGTTGGAACAGCTCGGAAAAAAATCACATAGCCGGCGGCGGCCATAGAAAAGAGCAACAGAAAAAGCAGCAGGAGAAAAGGGATGAGCCTCCGGGCATTCAGCCAGTTTCTTTTTCTTTTTTTAGGTCCGGCACTTCTTTTCCTGACGATTTTTTTTTGTTCCATATCCGCCTCAAACATGAACCGTTCCCGGTCGTTATCTTTTAGTTAGCTGCTCTTTCCAGATGATGAAGAATTCATCTCTATTTATTTCTGTTCAAAACATAGTAGGCCAAACCTTCCAACACCGCCTTTTCCGCTTGAACTGCTGGCTGATCAAAGATACGTAACCGGGCAAGGGCATCGGCAATAATTGTTTCGGCCTTCTGGCGGGCAAGGACAAAGCCATCATAACGGGCGATCAGGGCAGTGGCCTCAGTAAAAGCACTGGTGCGTTCCTCCACACTTGTCAGCATGGCCAATAATCGTTCCCTGTCCTTTTCTTCGGCCCTGCCGATGGCGATAATCAGCGGCAGGGTCATCTTTCCTTCCCGAAAATCATTACCGACAGACTTTCCGGTTTTGGCCTCATCTCCCAGATAATCAAGGAGGTCATCGATGATCTGAAAGGCACAGCCAAGATGCAGTCCATAGTTGTTCAGCGCCTGTTGCTCCTCTATGCCGGCACCTGCAACCAGGGCTCCAATCTCACAGGTTGCGCCAATCAGCCTGGCCGTCTTACCCATGATCACCGCAAAATAATCTGCTTCCGCCAGATTGTAATTGCTGGCATTATGGAGCTGCAGAAATTCACCATCCACCATGGCAGTTGTGGCCCCGCAGAAGATCTCCAGGGCCTGTACCCCTCCCCCTCTCCCAACCAGCAGCATCGATCGGGCATGGAGAAAATCACCCGCCAGGATCGCCGCCGTCTCCCCAAAGGCCACATTGATTGCCGGCCGGCCCCGACGGGTAAGGGCCTGATCAATCACATCGTCATGGAACAGGGTCGCGCAATGGAGATACTCGAAGGCAATGGAAAGCGGTACCACGTCCACCTCCCTGCCTCCACACAGGCGGCAGCAAAGCACGGTGAGCAGTGGCCGAATCCGTTTGCCGCCATTAAAAAGACCATAGCGCAGCACCTCAGCAAGCAATGCATCCGTATCAGCGGTCAGCGTGGCCAGATCGGACTGCATCGCCTGTTCAATCCTGGCCAGATCAGGGGCAATGGCTGCCATCAGCCCTGCTCCTTCAGTCCCTCCGGCAAATTGTTCTGTTACCTCCATTCCCATTACCCTCCCGAATTTTCATGCGAATCGCATTTTTGTTCAAAAAAATTTCGTACATCAGATAAGCTCCGCACCACCGGCGAAGGCGGCAGGCTCGCGCGAAAACTGCGGCCATAGCCTTTGGTAAAGAGGCGAACATCCATAATAGCGATGACCCCGCAATCAGAAGCCGCCCGCATCAGTCGCCCCACCCCCTGACGCAGGGTGAGGATGGCTCTGGGTACCTGAAAATCAAAAAAAGGTTTACCACCGCCATCGTTAATGGCCTGGATGCGGGCCTGAATCACCGGATCACTTGGCACCTCAAAGGGAAGTTTATCGATGATCACGCAGCTCAGAGAGTTCCCCGGCACGTCCACCCCTTCCCAGAAACTGGCAACTGCCAACAACACCGAATCCGTGGTTTCTTTGAAACGGGCCAATAAGGCCTGCCTGGAAGCCCGGCCTTGCACCAGGACTGGATAGGAGATTCGCGACTCAAGAAACTCCGCCATCACATCCATGGCCTTGAGACTGGTAAAAAGAACAAGGGCCCGTCCTTGACTGATCTGCAGGAGTTCAAGTACCTGTTGGCAGACCTTGTGGGTATAGGTTGCGTCGGCAGGCTCAGGAAAACCTTTTTCCGGTACATAAACCAGCGTTCGCCCCTCATAATCAAAAGGAGAGTGAAATTGCAGGGTCACTGCCTCCGGACCCAGACCTAAGCGCTCTTTGACGTAGGCAAAATCACCGCCCGCGGAGAGAGTGGCGGAGGTCATGATACAACTCTGGACTGAAGAATAAAGCGTCCGTTCCAGTTCACTGGCGATACGAACCGGAGTGGCGGACAGAGTAATCGTCCGCTCCCGCCGTTCATACCAATGCACAAAACGATCTTCTGATGATCTCTCCGGAGGGAGACAGATATGACGGAGGTTGGCTGCCAGCTCGCTCGATCGCGTGCTGAGAGTATTCCAGACCTCACCTTTAGAAGACTGCCCAGCCAGCAGCTCGGCTAACTGATCAATCCCCGTTGCTACCCCCTCCACCTCCTGAGGCCAGGAACTATGAGTGGCAATCAGGTCCGCCAGCGGGTACCTGCCGCGCTGGGCGGGAAAAAGCAGAGCAAATCGCTCCATACGCGGCAAAAGGCCGCGAGCAAAGCTGCTGATTTTATCGCGACTCTTGGTCGGAAGATCAGCCTCTACCTGACGCTCAATATCTGCGACCAGATCAAGAAGCTGATATTGACTGAAGTTCTTGCCGAAGAATTGAGTCGCCACACTCTCCAGATGATGGGCCTCATCAAAGATCACCGCCTGATAGCGGGGCAGGATCTCGGCAAATCCGGCCTGACGCAAAGCCAGATCAGAAAAGAAGAGATGATGATTTACAATAAGAAGCCTGGCTGATCCGGCCTGTTTACGCAAGCGATTGACGAAACAGGCCGCGCCATCAGGACAGTCACCACCCAGGCACTGACTGGACTGTGCGGAAATTTTCGGCCAGAGCGGTGAGCCATCCGCCAACCAGGAAAGTTCGGCCCGATCTCCACTGCTGGTAGCCTCCAGCCATTTTTCAATCTTGCCGATATTGGTGTCCTCCACCAAAGAGAGCTGCGGTGAACTGCGATACTGATTCCAACGATAGAGACACAGATAATTCTGCCTCCCTTTGACACAGAGGGCGGAGGCCGAGCGACCCAAGACCCTTTCTATCAAGGGAATTTCCTTATTGAGGATCTGGTCCTGAAGATTAATGGTAGCGGTTGAGACTACCACCCGCTGACCAGAAAGCAAGGCCGGGATGAGATACGCAAGCGTTTTACCGATACCTGTTTCCGCCTCAACCAGCAACACATTTGCCCGCTGACCCTCCTCACCGACCTTTTCATCCGCTGACAGGGTCGCCTGCACGGCCTCTGCCATCCTGAGCTGTCCTGAACGCGCTTCAAAGGATGACAGATGTCTGGCCAGCAAACCACCACCGCCAAAAATTTCCTTCACAAACTTTCTCCCAAAATATCCCTCACCACTTCAACAAGCTGAGAATCAGCGTCACTCATCATGGCTCGCACACCTTCCATGGCCGTATCACTGCCGATAATGGCCAGGACGCTGACCGCCTCGCCACGCACATACGATGGCGGGGGTGGCACAGAATGAAGAAGAGCCAGCAGTGAGGACGTGGCCAGATCGATGTTATCGGGATCAACAGCACGTAATTCCTCAAAAAGAACAGAGACTCCCAGCCGCACCTGAAAACGCGGATCATTCAATATCTCACCGGTCCAGGCATAGTATCTCGGTTCCCGGCGAAACATGGCAACAATATTGTCCACATGCCCCATATCGAGAAAGTCGCCGATCACCTTCTTCAATTCTATGTCACTTACCTTTTCCACCAAATCCTCTTTTGTTTGGAAACAGATAGACCATTCAACAAAAACAAATCCATTGCCCATGGCTTATACGATTTTTCCTTTTATTTTTCAACCAAGGCGGTACAATCAAAAAAATCATGATAAGAATAAAAATTTTTCTTGGTTAAGCATCAGTTCTTACATCTCCACAAAATTACCCTATGCAGCCATCTCAACTTATCAATTCTGATGAGGTTATCGTTGTTGTTGACGACTCACAGGATATTTTCATTCTCTTTCAGGATTTTCTCAGCAGAGAGGGGTTTACCGTACTCCATGCTGCGTCGGCCGCAGAGTTCTTCCAACTGCTGCACACCAATAAGGTTGCTCTCGCCCTGCTCGACATAGAACTACCCGACCGCAAAGGCACGGAACTCCTGGCAGATCTGGCTCTCCATTATCCGGATACGTCCATTATCATGATCACGGGTACCGATGACCTGCAAACTGCACTTTTTTGCCTGCGACTGGGTGCCGATGACTATCTGACCAAACCGATGCATCTGGCAGATTTTAATCACGCGATTAACGTCACCCTCGAAAAACGGCGACTGGTCATCGACAACCGACTCTACCAGCAAAAACTGGAAGCCACCAATTTCCGGACCCAGTTTCTCCATCAACTCAATCTTAAGATGAACACTGCCTACCTGAGCAGCGTGGAGCTCGACGATGTCCTCCAGGCCATTCTTGTGGGAATCACGGCTGGCGAGGGGCTGAAGTTCAACCGGGCCTTTCTCGCCCTCTTCGATCAGAATCATCAAATGCTGCAGGGACGACTGGCCATCGGCCCATCCTCTTGGGAAGAGGCGGGCCGCGTCTGGGAAGACATCAAAATAAAAGATCTTCACCTAAACGAAATCATTCAAAATTTTAAGCGTTCCCTTGTAGATGCCAACCAGGAAGTAAACCAGATTGTCAAAGGCATCTCCATCCAGGCTGACAACTCGGACCATACCCTCATCCGCGCCTGCACCGAGCGAAAAAGCATCCTCGTCCAGAATGGCAGGGCCGATAGTTACCCCGTCACCCCCGAGCTCCTTGAGCTGCTACGTGGAGACACCTTTATCATTGTCCCCCTCTTTTCTCCCAGTCAATCCCTTGGCGTTCTTATCGCCGACAATTTTATCACCCATCGCCCAATCAGCGATGGAGATATTGCCGACCTGGAGATCTTTGCCAGTCAGGCAAGCCTGGCCATTGAGCACAGCTATCTCTACACCAAGATGCTCTTCAAAATGCATGAGCTTGAGGCGGTCACCCAGGAGCTGGAAAAAAACAAGGACCTGCTGGTTGATGCCGAACGCTATGCGGCCCTCGGCCACATGTCGGCCCAACTGGTCCATGCCATCCGCAATCCCATCACCTCCATTGGTGGTACCGCAAGATTGCTCACCAGGAAAGTCACCGATCCCGATATCCTTAAATTTCTCGAAATCATGGCTCAGGATGCAGCCAAGATTGAATCCACCCTCGAAGATCTTTTTAATTTTGTCACTGAAAACAAACCCCAGAAAACCAACCAGCCCCTCTATCCACTGATCCGCAAGAGTGTCATGCTGCTCTATGGTACCATGAAAAAACAGGGGGTCAGCTATCAGCTCAACCTGAGCGATCCAGATCCATCTCTGAATCTTGACGGCCAGATGATCAGACAAATGCTCCTGCACCTGATCCGTAATGCCATTGAAGCCATGCCCAATGGCGGCCTTCTCGATGTCAGCGTCAAACAGGATCCAACAAGCGTCTCAATTCTCATCACCGACAGTGGAACAGGGTTCATCAACAGCAATATTTCCAAAGCGACAGACCCTTTTTTTACCACCAAGATCTACGGCACCGGCATGGGACTGACCCTGGTCAAGAAAATCGTTGCCGAACACCAGGGCACTTTTTCACTGCAAGCCGGAGCCAGCTGCGGGACCGTTGCCACCGTGACCCTACCCAAAAGCAACGAGATACCTCCATCAGCATAAAAACCTTCTTTCCACCCAGAGTCACATATATCTGCGATTCATTCTCTTCTACCAGAGAGCAAGGCCCCAATCATTGCCACAAGCGACGTCAGACCAAAACTTATCTGCAGAGAGCGGATAAACGCTGTTGTATGAACTGAGCTAAAATCTTTCACATCCAAGCCCCCACTCAAGAAAGAAAAAACCTCCCTGAAAATCAGACCTGCAAGGGTAACACCAACCAGCATCCCCAAGTTCCGTGCCGTGGCCAGCATGCCGGATGTGATTCCAATATGCCGTGAATCAACGGCCGCCAGAACGGAGGCCGTATTCGGAGAAAGAAACAAGGCTTGACCAGCGCCCAACAGGACCAGTCTCCATGCAACATCAATCACCATTGAGTGCTCGTCAAGAAAACAAAGGAAGACCAGGGCAAGACAACAGAGAGTCAACCCGGTGGTGGTAAGTAATCTGGCCCCCATCCGGTCATACAACCAACCGGACAGAGGAGATACCACAAATACCGCCAGCGGCACCGACATCATCACCAGACCAATCCTTTTAACAGGGAGCCGCAATACATAATCAAGATAAAAGGGAATAAGGAGCAGGACCACAAAGAGCACGACAAAAGAGAGGGCCGCACAGCTCATGCCAATGGCGTAATAGCGATCTTTAAACAAGAACAGAGGCAAAAGTGGTTCTTCAGCCCTTTGTTCAATCATTTTAAAAAGAAATAGGAGTACACAGAACCCCAACAACCCTGATGACACCATTCTTGTGGAAAATGCACCATAATGGGTCGAGGCCAGAACAGCCAAAGCAAGAAGCAAGGTCCAGACCACCAGACCTGTCCAATCAAAACGTGTTGTTTTCAAACTTTCAAGGGAGGGAGATGGGATAAGCGGCAGCAGCCAGCACCAACCGACCCCAAAACAAAGCAAGCTGACAGGCACGGTCACCAAAAAAAGAAAACGCCAGGAAAAAAACTGGATCAGAAAGCCACTCACCACCGGCCCGCTCATCAGACCAATGGAAGTAGCAATACCGACAAGCCCCAAGGCTCTGCCCAACTGATGCACGGGAAAGACCATTTTTATAATGGCCGGACCGGATGACATCATCATTGACGCGCCGCAGGCCTGAATAAAACGACAGAAGATAAGCATGGACAGTGATGATGCCAGATAACAGGCCACCGAACCGATGCTAAAAACCAGCATCCCCAGCAAATACATCTTTCCCTTTCCCAGACGATCCGACAGTCTCCCCCAAATCAACAGAGTAATGGTGATGGTAAGAAGGTAGATCAACGCCACCCATTCTGTCTGTGCCAGGGTTGTGGTAAAACTGCGCATAATCGTGGGCAGCGCCACATTAACCATGCTGCTGTCCATAGTTGATAGAAAGACACCAATGGCCACCATACAGAAGAAAAGCCACGGATTGGGAGAATCAGACTGCGACATAGACTTAAAACAGTTAAGAGATTAACAGAAAAAGATGCAAAATATTTTGCAACATCCATTCATTTTCCACACCTTACCCGTTTTTTGAAAAAAAATGAACCAAGAGAAATCTAAGACTTGACTTTACCACCTCTCCATTATATATGGAGCTTATGTATAAAATTTTGTACTTGGATACTATTTTTGTACCAGGTTTAAAAGAAGTCACAAGGCAACAGCGTGTTGCCTGCAATAAACTCATCGAATATTAAGGAGAGAAGAGATGAAGAAAATACTTTGCACTGTTGCCGCCCTCGGCATGGTGGCCGGCCTTGCTGCAAGTGCTTCAGCGCTGGAACTCAAGATCAAAGGTGATTACACCGTTGATGGTTTCTATTTTGACAAGGGCATGGGCGCCGCTGCTTATAACGGTTACGGTGGTCAGGGCGTACAGTTAGCCACCAATCCAGGCGCTGCTGACACCAATTCAGATGCTTGGATGCAGCACATGTTCAACATTGAAGCTGAAATGATTGTCAATGACAAGGTCAGCATGAAGAGCCGGGTTCGTCTCATTGATTGGGGTACAGTCTGGGGAGCCCAGGACGACACCGATGTCAACAATGGCAGAAATATGTCCATCGAGAGATTGTGGTTGGTTTACAAATCACCCATCGGTACATGGGAAATCGGTCGTCGTTCAGCCGGTGCCTGGGGACTTCCTTTTGTTGATAGCGCCAACGCTGGAGACCGTATTTTCTGGAGTTCTGCCAATCTCTTTGGAGAGCAGTTCTCCATGTATGCTTTTGTCCAGAAGCTATGGGAAGGTGAGGCCTATGTTCAGAGCTCAGGTGATTTCGCCATGGTTAGCGATGACGACTTAGACTCCGATTACCTTGAAGTTGCTGCCACTCTGAAGGGCGGATGGGGTAAAGCTACTTTGGGATACGGCTATTCAAAAAACAATACTGCTATTCAGGACACCATATCAATTGACACGAATACCGGAGCTACCATTTTCGCTTATGGCTATCAAACAGCTTCCCATCGTGTGAAGGGAGTTGGTCAGTTCAAGATCGGCGATAACATGGGATTTGATACAGAGTTTGACTACAAGTTCGGCAGTAAAGACTATGGTACTTATCTCCAGCAGGATATGGATATCAGCCAATTCGCCTTTATCGCTGACTTCAACGCAACGGTGAATGATCTTACAGGCCATGCCATGTACTTCCACACCAGTGGTGATGACAATGCTCAAGATACCGATTTGGAAAGCTACGGCGGTACTGGTGCTGACTTCGAACCGCTCTATATCCTGACCGGCGTGTTTGGCAACATCCTGAACAACGACCAAGGTTCAACAAATGAATGGGGCGCTAAGGCCAAAACCGCCGGTGTCAATGCTGTCGTTCTTACTGCAGACTTTGCTGCCAGTCAGGATCTGACCCTGCATGCCGCTTTTGGGTATGCTATGGCCGACAAGGAATTGCCTGGCTATGATGACGATTACGGCTTTGAGTACAATGTCGGCGCTGCCTACAGACTGCTTGACAACCTGATCTATGCCGTACACCTTGGTTATCTTGATACTGGCGACTTCTTCAAGTTGGGAACGAAGTACCAAGATACCGAACCAATTTTCCTGGCCAGCCATCATCTGACCATGAGCTTCTAATACGTTTTGACGTATAAAAAGCAATAAGTATAAAAAAACCCCTGTCGTTCATTCGACAGGGGTTTTTTTTATTTTCTCGACTCTACACACTCTATCGGAAAAAAATATCCTCAAATAACCATGTGTGCAGAACAAGCACTCCTGGCTCACATATTAAAGAGTCCCATGACTCCTCTAACCCATGACCACTCTCTTCCCAGGTGACAACAACGACCAGCAGCACCTTTTTCTGGCAACCGGCAACAATATCGGACAGGCCCAGCAACAGACCATCCATTTTATCAACACGACGCAACTTATTGTTTATCAGTCAAATACCATAAAGGATGATGAAATCCTCTCTGCCTCCAATGAGAAGTTCTGGGTGGAAATAGACAAAGGGATTAGTGCCAACCGTAGATTCTGCCGGGATTTGTTGAAAGAACTTCAGGATACGGGCTTGACAGAGCTTGAAGACCTGCTCTGTCTCCAATTAGGATACCCCAGCAAAGTGCTGCACATCCTGACTCATATGCTGGATGGTTTTATCGGAACTGATTCTGTTTTTTACAATCTGGTGGAAGACAGTCACTGGCTGAGCGAAACCCTTCGCGCTACCATCCAACAGAAGCCGGAAAGTTATTGGTTAGTCCCCGTATGGCATGGGCCGGTGGCAAGTTCACTGCTTCACCTCGAAACAAAGAGTCTAAAGTAGGTTGAGACGTAAAAGACCTAACCCAACTACTTCCGGCCCTTGTCGTCTGACTTCTGCATAGGACATTGGGTTGTCATATTATAATTCTTCCAGGCCGGATCATTGTACTCTGTATGACACTCAACACAAAGTCCAACCCGCAGAATCTTACGCAGCTCCTCACCGTTAAAAGGTCGCAGGTCTGCCCGTGATCCATGCTGCAATGGCTTCCCGTCGATGGTGACAAAGGCATCAAATCCCACTGTCTTACCGGCAAAGGTATCTACCCCCTGATCAAGAGGCTGGAACGACCACTTCCCGTCCTTTTCCGTCACTGTTCCCTCGCCTAACCCCACCACCTTGGTGGAGGTATGACACTCAACACAGCTTCTGCCCTTGCTCTGGGTGGTATGCGGATTAATGGCTGCCATAGTGAAGCGGTTAAAACCACCTTCCACGTTCCCCTTTTCATCAACCAGGCTCACAATATCCTGGCAACCAGGAGTAACAATCACGACCTCATCTTTCCACACGGCCAACATCGGTTTTTCGTAGCGAATGTACGAGCGGCCCTCTTCCCACATCCCCGGAGTTTCCTTGAGGGTCAACTTATCAAGATGGGTCTCGCCTGCATCCCGTTTGGCATGACAACCATAGCACTGAGGCACCCAGGTGGAGTGACAGGCCTCGCATTTGACCCGTTTATGGCCCTTGAAATCGCAAACCCCTTGTTTAGGGATTTGCAGCGGATGCACTTTCGCGTCCAATTTGCCGGTCAACTGCCATTGTCCTTCCTTGCTGGCAATATTATTCACCGGCTTCCCCTTACGGGTCAATCCGGGATTTGGAGAATGACACATTTTGCAGGAGATCTCCACTTGCTCCTCATAATGAGCATAACTCACCCCATCGCCCATAATTTCATTACGGGTATGACAATCAATACAGGCCAGTCCTTTTTTATGATGCACATCCTCGGCAATCTCCAGATAAAAACGAGAACCCGGGAGTTGTTTCGAGGTCACCCCCCCTTTCTCGTAAGGCGTGCCGTATCCTTCCGATTCAAAAACCCCCGTATAGGAGATTCCAATCCTCCCGGAACGATTATGACAACGGATGCAATTGACATCCTGGACTTTTTTGATCACCAGGGGATGGACTTTAGTTTTTTCACTTTTGGCGGCATCATCAAACTCAGTCACCCCCTTGCGAGCTTTGCCTTCAGGCATGACAAAATGGCAGGCCGAACAACCACCACCCTTCTCATTAAAGAAATCAGGAGCTCCCGGCAAATCATTTTTCTGTTTCCACAAATGACAGGTGGCACAGAGTTTACGAAAATAATCCAGGGCGAGAGAGTTCTGGTGACTAGCCAGTAATTTTTCCACCGTAAGATCCGTATCCTGGCTGGCACTTTCACCCCAGTAAAAAAGCAGCGTACCGATAATCCCCCGGTTGGTAGCCATCAGAGAGTTCTTGACCTTCTGGACATCGGCAGGATGACAGCCTTCAACCCCGCAGGTTTTCTCAACCACCCGCAGATCTCCGGGATTAATAACCATCCCGGCATGGGCCTTCTCCTTATCAGTGGCCAAGGCGTCACCAAGATGACAGGAGGCGCAGCCAATCACCCGTGCATCATGGGCCGCGTCGAGCTTTTCTTCCTTGTGACAGAACAGACACATATCAATGCGGCCACTGGTGGTCACATAGACCTGATCAGAGCGCTTTGTCCGGACTTCACGGATAACAAGCAGAAAGACCGCAACCAGAATCAGAAGCAGGGCAAACTGTTGCCACAACCGGGAGAGCTTACGCCTCGCACTTTTTTCTTCCACCAAAGCCATCCTTGTTACTCATCATTTATGCTATCAAATCGCGCGCAGAGGCGCAGAGACGCAGAGTTTTTTGTCTTTCTCAGCGCCTCTGCGCCTCTGCGCGAAAAAATTCTCTTATCTCTTGCCTATGGACAAGAGATTCACTTTTGATTGGAAGTTGAAACCAACCCCTTATTCCTGATAATTATGGACATTGGGATAACGCCTGCCATAGCCAAATGCTTTGCTGGTCACCTTCAAGCCCATGGCCGACTGCTTTCGTTTATACTCATTGAGACGAATCCGACGCAGGACATCACGCACCACCGACTCATCAAAACCAGCCTGCACAAGTGCTGCCAGCCCCTGCCCCTGTTCCAGATGCAGTTCCAGGATCTGGTCCAGGATCGCATAAGGTGGCAGATCATCCTGGTCACATTGATCAGGCTTCAGCTCAGCAGTGGGCACCTTGGTCAGTGTTCGCACAGGAATCCGCTCTTGCTCACGGTTCACATAACGGGCCAGTTCATAGACCATCTGTTTGGGCACATCGGAGATTACTGCCAGTCCGCCGCTCATGTCACCATAAAGGGTACAGTAGCCGACAGCCAGCTCACTTTTGTTACCGGTTGACAAGAGGAGGTGACCAAACTTATTCGATAGGGCCATGAGCAGATTACCGCGTATCCGGGCCTGAAGATTCTGTTCAGTAAGGTCTTCACCAAGACCGGTAAAGAGTGGCTGCAAAGCCTCCTGAAAAGCCGAAAAGAGGGGAGTGATGGGAATAACCTTGAAGGCGCAGCCAAGATTGGCAGCCAGGGCCTCCGCATCTTCCATGGAATCAGCTGAACTGTAAGGTGAGGGCAAGGCGACCCCCAGCACATTTTCGGCACCGAGGGCGTCAGCGGCAATAGTTGCCGTCAGGGCAGAATCAATGCCGCCGGAAAGACCGAGGACCACGGAATGAAATCCACATTTCCGCACATAATCACGCACCCCCATTACCAGAGCCGCATACACAGCGTTCACCGGCTCTTCCTGGTCAGGGCCATGCTTCTCCCCACGCCATTCCCCTGTTTCCACCACCACCATATCCGGGACAAAACCCGCACATTTAGCAATAATCTCAGCATCGGCATTCATGGCCAGACTGCGGCCATCGAAGAGCAAAGAATCCTGCCCCCCGACCTGATTCACATAGCAAAAAGGAACCTGATAACGTGAACAAAGAGAACGGAAGATGGAATGACGAATCTCTTCCTTGTCACGCTGAAAAGGAGAGGCCGAGACATTGATCAGACAATCAATCCTGCGTCCCTGTTCTTTTGCACGGGAAAATAAAGATTCCACAGGGTCACAGCGATAACAACCGGCAGCCTGATGCCAGATGTCCTCACACACGGTTACACCAAAGGTCATATCGCCAAGCTGAAAGGGCGCAGCTTCGGGCCCAGGCTCAAAATAACGGGACTCATCAAAAACGTCGTAGGACGGGAGCAACTGTTTGCGCACCCGATGCACAATTGCTCCATCCCTGGCCACCACCACGGAATTATACAAGGGCTTTCCGTGATCTTCAGGTCGCCTCTCCAGACAGCCGAACATCACAGCCAAAGGGGGAAGATCACGGATCAGTTGGGAAACAGCACGGTCGTGGTCTTCGAGAAAGGATTGCCTCTCCAGAAGATCCTGCGGAGGATAACCGGAGACAACCATCTCCGGGAAAACAGCAAGCTCACAGCCGCGGGCATGTGCCTGTTCTGCGAAAGAGAGGATGGCTCGACAATTTGCCGCAAAATCACCAATCACAGGATTGATCTGCACCAGGGCGATCTTCATAGCAATTCTTTCACAACTCTATGACCTGCCCTTCTCTGGCAAAAAAGACCTCGGTATCACCATAGCGACCTGGCTCACAATAAACGGCGGCCATCTCATCTATCTGCTGGTCGGTCCGATCCGGGTCATGGTGAAACATGGCCAGTCGTTTTACACCTGCCCGATTGGCCGCAGCAATGGCATATTCAAAACTGGAATGCCCCCAACCAACTCGGGTCTTCATCTCTGCTTCAGTATATTGGCAGTCATGAACCAACAAGTCAGCCCCGGCAAAAAAGGCCTCCATGGCCAGGTTCTGCTCCATGGCCACTTCCTCACCCTCAACAGCCATAGCTTCATCATAATCAGGATGATCAGGGTCAGTAATAAAGAGATTGCGGAACGGTTCGAAATCATAACAGGTACAAAAAGACTTCCCCTGATACTCAAAGCGATAACCAAGGGCGGTAATGGGATGATTCAGAAACTTGGTGGTCAATACCAGTCCATCTCCATAATCTTTTCCAGACTCTTCTCTCAGACGGATATACTCAATCTTAGATTTAAGCTCTCCCATATTGACCGGGAAATAGCGATACCGCATCTGTCCACCAACGACTTCCTCTAAGGGCTCATCCTCAAAAGACACAGGACCATAGACCTTCAATTCGGTACCGGGAACATAGATAGGAACAAAATAGGGAAAGCCCATGATATGATCCCAATGGGTATGGGAAAGAAAAATCTCAGCCCGGATCGGTCCCTTGGGCAAATCGAGCTGCATCAACTTGTTTCCCAGCATCCTGATGCCGGAACCGGCGTCAATGATAACAAGCCTGTTTTCATCCCCAACTCTCAGCTCTATACAGGCCCCATTCCCCCCATATTTCTGGGTCAATGGCCCGGGACAGGGAATGGAACCCCTCACCCCCCAAAAACTAATTTTCATGGTCATGGTATCACTTATACCTGTAAAAAGATTTGGGCCTTCTGGATCTCCTCTTCAACCTGCTCGCTGACGGCAGCGAGATCAGACCAATCCAGCCCCGAAAGCTCAAGCAACATGTCAGCATTCCTGTACTCAGGAAAAGGATCTCCAGCATAGCCGATCTCATGGATATTGATAAACATATTTGCCAGAGAAACAATGGCCACCTTGGCACGATCTGCGTCTTCCAAAGGTACTTCCCTGGAAACGCCCTCGGCCGTAGCGATATCATGATGACAAGAGATACAACTGGCCATGAACCCAGTTAACTTCCATTTTGCGGCAATCAATCGCCCCACGTCCTGATGATCAATGCCCAGCAGCTCGCGCTCCACCTCAACCAGTGGCCTCTGTTCCTGACGGGCAATTAACAATACATGGATATACTCATCACCAAAAGGAATTTTACCCAGATCATGCAGCATCCCGGCTATAAAAAACTCCTCCCGCTCCTGGACCGAGACGCCACTAGCCACAGCGAGCAACTTGGCGCTCACCCCCACTCCAATAGAATGAGCCCAGAACTTGGTTGTAGGGAGGGCTTTTGATTTATTAACACCGGCAACGGAATTAATAATGGCAGTACTAAGAGCCATATTTTTGACAGTATTCATCCCCAGCATGGTGATGGCACGAGTCAGAGATGTCACCTTGCTCATCAATGAATAATAAGCCGAATTGATCAACTTCAACACCTGGCCGGTCAAAACAGGATCAAGGGAAATGACCTTGTTCAGCTCATTGGGTGAAGCATCAGTGCGACTGCAGATCTCCAGAACCTTGCCCACTGTTGTTGACAGACTGGGCATTTTCTGAATAAATCTTTCTATCTTTTTTCGCTGGCCGTCTCTATCAAGCTCCACACCACACGATCCCCTAAAAAAACTTTAATATCAGACAATTAGACGACAAGAACTCCCCTTAAAAAGTAATTGTATCTAATGTCAGACAAGAGGTCAAGAAATCATCCGATGCTGAAGACAAAAAGGATGGTTTCACCAACCGATCAACACCCATGCTTGACCAGAAAATCGCGCACCATCTCCTCCATCACGACAAGGGGCGTTCTACCGGTCTCATGGACTATAATCCAGGAACACCGTTGATAAGCAACATAAAGATCCTGCGGAACCTGAATCCTTAAATCAACAAGAGGAGATGCCTCCACCACTTCAGGACACAACTCTTTGTTCTTTTCTTCTACCACTTGGAGCCCTTCAATGTTGTTCCGCTTGATGAAAGCGGACAGCCTCCGCATAGGTCATATCGGTACCGCCAAAGATATCCAAGGCACTACCCACCGTTGCATCCAGCCGCCCCTGTCCAAGATCGCGAATCAGCTCCAGATCAGCAATATTGCGGACGCCTCCGGCATACGTTGTAGGAATGGGTGACCATACTGCCAGCTTTTTAATCAAATCCTGCTCAATCCCCTGACACTGTCCTTCGACGTCGGCGGCATGAATGAGAAATTCAGCGCATGAACCGGCAAAATGGGCCAGAACCTCTTCACTGATCACAACTTGCGTAAAACGCTGCCAACGATCGGTAACGATATAATAGTGATCATCGCGCCTTCTGCAACTCAGATCCAACACCAGCCGCTCCCGCCCCACCGCCTGCACCAGGCGCTGCAGACGGTCTTCATCAACCTTCCCTTCCCTGAACACGTAGGAGGTCACAATAACATGAGAGGCACCATGGTCCAGCCAGTATCCACCGTTATCCGCTGTTATGGCACCACCGATCTGCATTCCACCTGGCCAGGAAGCCAGCGCCTCAAGGGCGGCAGCATCATTGCCCGGACCCAGTTTGATAATATGTCCGCCAGTGAGATTATCATGCCGGTAGAGCTCCGCAAACCAGGAAGAAGAATGACTTGCAGTAAAGTTGGTGCGCAACTCCTCTGGCCGCTCATCATTCAATGTTGAACCGACAATCTGTTTTACCTTTCCATCATGGAGATCAATACAAGGTCTAAATTTCATGACGCCACACACTCTGTTGAATACAAAAAAAAAACGGGCATCTCCTTGTGGAGCTACCCGTTTTCACTCTGCTTACTCAATGATATCACCAAAAAATCCCGGCAACATCCTGATCCTGATCAATCGCTGCCAGCCTAGGCCTTCTGGATAAGCATGGTGGAAGGATTAAGCGTCAACGAGGTGCCGGTATCAACCGTACCACTGGCACATTTGAGGATTTTCAGATCAATTGCGTCATCCTTGGGCGCAATCATCAAGACCACATCAAAAAGATCATCAATGTCATGACAAGGGGCAGGTACACCAATCGCACTTTCACGCTTGTCCTCACGATGAGTGGTTGCTGAAAACCAGATCATCTTCAGGCCATGTCGCACAATGAAATACTTGAATTCATAAAGGGC
>JAQVER010000058.1 GCA_028697885.1 Desulfocapsaceae bacterium | reverse complement strand
AAAGTTATGACCGGCGGATAGCTCAGATCACTCCTGTCCTCGCAAAATATGGAATGAAGAGTTTGGAAGAGGCCAAAGAGGTGTGTGACGCCTATGGCGTGGACGTGGCGGCACTGGTGAGAAAGATCCAGCCCATCTGCTTTGAGAATGCCTGTTGGGCCTATACCCTGGGTGCGGCCATTGCCATCAAGAAAGGTGAGAAGAAAGCGGTGGATATTGCCGCGACCCTTGGTGAGGGCTTGCAGGCCTTCTGTATCCCCGGATCAGTGGCGGATCATCGTCAGGTGGGTATTGGTCATGGCAATCTGGCCTCCATGCTGCTTCGGGAAGAGACCAGGTGCTTTGCCTTTATTGCCGGCCATGAGTCTTTTGCAGCTGCGGAAGGGGCCATTGGGCTTGCCAGATCAGCCAACCGGGTGCGCAAGGAGCCGCTACGGGTTATCCTCAACGGTCTGGCCAGGATGCGGCCCAGATCATCTCGCGGATCAACGGCTTCACCCATGTGGAGACTGTTTATGATTACGCCACCAGTAAACTGAGCGTGGTTAAAGAGAAGGCGTATTCTCTGGGAGAACGGGCGGCGGTGCGCTGCTATGGCGCCGACGATGTGCGTGAGGGGGTGGCCATCAACCATCTGGAGGGAGTCGATGTCTCCATTACCGGTAATTCCACCAACCCCACCCGCTTTCAGCATCCGGTGGCAGGCACTTACAAGAAAGAGTGCGTCCAGCAGGGCAAGAAATACTTTTCGGTGGCCTCCGGCGGCGGCACCGGACGGACCCTGCATCCGGATAATATGGGCGCCGGTCCGGCCTCCTATGGCATGACCGACACCATGGGCCGGATGCATTCGGACGCCCAGTTTGCCGGCTCATCCTCGGTTCCCGCCCATGTGGAGATGATGGGGCTCATCGGCATGGGCAACAATCCCATGGTCGGCGCCTCGGTCTCAGTGGCAGTAGCTATTGAGCAGGCCTCTTGAGATAACAATGACAGACTGTGCCAGCTGCAGTCCGTCATTGTTATCTGCAAGGTCCCAGGTTGGGCGCATCTGAGGGTGCGTCCAACCTGCCATTGTTTCAGCACCCTTGCCAGAGAGACGATCCCTTGAATTTTTCAGGCAAATCTGTCAGTCCAGGTTACGGCTTCAAGATAAAAAATAGCCATCCGTCCCTCTGCAATTCCTGCACCCTTAACCAGGATATCTAATCTCTCCCATTGTCCCGTCTCGTATAATTCGACCATCTGCAGATAGGTGAACAGTTCCCCGGCTCTTTTTACCAATGCCTCTTGTAACCTCTCATTGAGGTGCAGGCGAGGGATGAGCTCTGTCATCGGGATATTGAGTATGGCGTCAATCAGGGAAAAAAGGCCCAGCATGAATAATTCTTCCTTGTTTCTCCCTACTTCAGCGGCGATGTGTTCCAGAAAACGGGCGCGGATAACCGAGCTGCGTAAGAGCTCATTGGGTTTGTCCTGGCACAGTTTACTGGCGGCAATGATCGTTACAAAGGCTCTGATCTCGTTCATACCGAGAAAGGCAATGCCTTGCCGCACCGATGAAAGAGGGGTGATGCGGGCGAAGTGAGCGGAGTTGATATATTTCAGCAGTTTGTAACTCATTGAGACGTCGCGGGAAATAATTTTTTCAAGATCGGTTACAGTGCAATCTTCCTGGAAAACTCTGATCAGGAGCTGCAGGATATGTTGCTTGATGGGAGAAATGTCTTTTTGGGTCATCACCTCAGGCCGGGCGAAAAAATAACCCTGGAAATAATGGAATCCTAATTCCTTGGCCTGATCAAACTCTTCATGAGTCTCAATCTTTTCGGCGAGAAAAGCACAGGGGTGAAGATTGAAGCGACTGAGGATATCTCGAATCTCGGTGATTGATGTTGCTCTGAAATCAATCTTGACAATGGTGGCAAACTCAATGAATATTTCTGATTGACATGTGCAGGTAAAATCATCCAGGGCAATGTCATAGCCCTTGCTGCGAAGTTCTCTGCAGGCCTCAATCACTTCGGCCCCAGGACAGACGTCTTCCAGGATTTCGACCACAAATGTACCTGGATGAAACATATGGGCCGTCCCTTGCAGCAATAACTCGCTGGTAAAATTGACAAATGCCTTACGACCTCCGGTAATTTCCTCAATGCCAACCGTGAAAAAGGTGGAAGAGAGTAATTTTGAGGTGGCGACATCACCATCAATCTGTGGAAAGATATTGGCCTCACCGGCACGAAAAAGGAGTTCATATCCATAAATGTTGCGATTGCGGTCAAATATGGGTTGTCTTGCCAGAAATGTATCCATTATCAGGTTTTACGCGAGTTGTCTGAAGTTTTATAATTTCAGGATGTAAGACGTATTCTGAGCTGACGTGAGTGAACCTTATTGTTAATTAATCATCGAATCATTTTGCCAATTCTTGTCCAGAAGAGTTGTGTTGTTACCAGGGTACAGAGCCTTTTAAGTGCATGTCCGTTTTTCCTGGCAGAGCTCTGTCAGGGTTTGTTGATCAAAGTGGTACTCTTTGTTACAGAAATGACAGCTTACCTGCACTGGGAAGGGTCCATTGTCGCGCATTTCTTCGAGGTCAGCCAAGGGAAGATGCAGCAAGAGGCGACGTATGCGCAGGGCATCGCAGCGACAATAAAAATGGACTGGGTGTTCTCCCAGAATATCAAGATGGAAAGGAGCAAACTGTTTGTGTAACCATGGACTGATCTTCTGACCTCTTGCAAGCGCCTTACCGAGGGATGGCAAGTTTTTCGTTTTCTGTTCCAGGGTTGTAAATAGTTTGTCACTGGTCCCTGGCATGCTTTGTAATAATAGCCCACCGGCACCGGCTACCTTTCCCTCAATGTCCAAAAAAACAGTGACATTCATTGCTGTTGGGAGTTGCTCGGAGATTTGGTAATAGTGGGTCACCTCGGAGGCAATATTGCCGGATTGCAAAGCGATGTTACCGTTGAAGGGTTGTCTGCTTCCCTCGAGATAGTGGCTGATGGTAAGAAGACCATCTTGCCAGTAGGGGTTGAGGTTGTGTATGGACTCGAAGGAGTCAAGGGGGCGTAACAGAGGAATTGGAACCTGCTTGAGATAGCCCCGAACCTCTCCCTTGGCAGTGGCCTCGGTGACAAGGCCTTTGACCGGCCCCGTACAGTCTATCCTCAAGCCTATCCCGTCTTGCCCCTTCAGCAATGAGGCCATGAGTGCCGTTACCAGCATGGCCTGGCCAAGGATCAGTGTTTCCAAGGCGCCAAGCTCATGGCGGTTTTGCATCTCCTGTACCAGGAGGGTACCATCAAGAATCACTCCCCGTATCGACTTGTCAGCCAGGAGGAAGGTTTGTATGTGGCTGCCTTCAGACCTGTCTAACCCCATGGCCAGTCAGCCAGAACTCTCGCTGCCACCGCCCTATGCCGTGTGTTATTTTGTTTTGTCCCCGACATTGTTTGCCATTCCTTCTTAATTATTCTTTTGCCTGGCAACAGGTATAGGGATTAACCGTCATTATTGGACAAGGAGCGGCCTTGACCACTTTGTCGGCGATGCTGCCGAACATGATTTTTTCCAGACCTTTATACCCATGGGTTCCCATGACGATCAAATTCCCCTGCTTGTTAACGGCATAGTCTATGATCTGTTCAGCCACATCACCCATCAGGACTTTCGAGCTCAGGGCCGTTACTCCCAGGGCCTTAAAAGATTCTTCGTTGTCCTGACAAAATTTATCCATCCTTTCCTGGGCGCTGGTAAATAATTCCTGCACCAGATCTGGGGCATTCATTTGAGGGACAAAAAATCCGGAGTAATCCGTGAAATCCTGGACCACAAAGATCAAATTCAGCTCGGCCTTGAAGGTCCCGGCAACATAGGCCGCTGATTCGGCGATTAAGGGGGCGTTCTCAGAGAAATCAATGGGGGTAATCACTCGTGTAATATCAGTAATTCTTTTCATGGCTCTCCTTTCAATGATAAGTGATTGGTACGTAGATATTATTATCCATACATAATAAAATCTTCTCACAGCTTGTCGTTTGAGGCAAGGACTAAATAGATGTCTATGGGAGCAGCCCTGCCCAAGAAGGAAATTTGTGAGTTACGAGGCAAGACCATAGTGTTTTCGGAGTCCCTCGGCTATCAGATGACGACGTGATTGATCTCTAACGGCTCAGTCTCCTTCTGTCATTTTTTTCGTGTTATCAGGAGAAGCGGCTGAGCCGTTCTTTTTTTGCAACGACGATTTCTGGTTGTTGTGGTCTGGTAGTCCCTGCTGGGGCTCTTTCCATGTCTCCGTCCTTAAAATCGTAATCACATCAGCTTCCTGGCTCAAATCGCTTATCGGGCCGAATATTTTATAAGGAATTATTCTGCCGCTAAATCCGCTTAATTCGCTGTCTTCATCCAGATATGAGGGGAGGAGGGAGATATTGAGTTTGAGATCGATCTGTTGGCGGGCGAGCTCGAGCTCGCCTGCACCTGTCATCTGCATGATCTCTGATGCTGCCATGAGATCTTCATTATAGAGTACTCCATCTTTAAAAATACCGGTGCCGGTCAGGCGGACAAATCTTGTTGCCTCACCGTCTGTCACTGGTGGAGTTTCCTGCTTCTGCTGTGCGGCCAATGTTGTTTTGATGACGTGCAGGATCGTTACCGGCTTTATCTCACCGTTCAGGAGCTCAAATTGCATGGTTCCATTGATATGGTTCAGAAGCTCTTCACGGCTCAGCCCGCTGCTGTTGATGTCGGCCTGAATAAGAGCCGTACCCGATATTTCTGCTTTGCCGGTCATGTCCAGAAAGAGAGGTCCCAGCTGAATCTTGTTGATGTATGGCTTGATCTGAAGCTGGGGAATATCTCCCGTGACATCGATGCTGGCTTCAATTTTGATGCTGCCGTCATATAGGTGGGCAGTCAGTGGTACCAGTTGGATTTTGCCATCTTGTCCAGTAATCCTGATCTGCACCTGTGATAATTCAGCCCCGCCCACTGTCACAGAATCGAGCTGCAGATCGAGCTGGAGAAGAAGGTCCTGGAGAAAATGTACGGGAATGATGGGGGCCGCGGCTTCCAGTTGTACGCCTTCGGCAACAAATTCTTCCTGCTCTTCCCGGCTGACCGGTGCCGCCTCCTTTTTGGGAGGGGCATAGCGATCGAGGTCCAGATGATTGATATGAATGCTTGCCGCATAGGCAGGATGATTTCTGATATCGTTTATTTGTATTGATCCTGTGATTGCTGTTTCATCAAGCATAACCGTAAGATCAGTAATCTCAGCCCGCTCCATATCACCTTTGACCTGCATCTCTGCGCGTAAGTGAGTAAAGGGGTCAGTATTTTGCAGGATCGGCAGGGATGATTTCAGCTGTTTCAGAATAGATTTAGGTGAGTATTCAGGGATCTTGAGGGATAAATTGAAACGAGGTGATGAGATATCTTCCAAGGTGCCGTGGCCTTGCAGGCGCATACCTTCGTGGGTAAGGGAGAAATCTTTCAGGGTGATTTTTTGTTGACGCAGCTGAATGTCGCTGTTGCCTGCTACAAAGAATTTCAGACCCCGTTTGGGCAGTGTCTTCCCTTTGACGGTTGTCTCCATTCGTAAGTCTTCGAGGAGCAGGTGGGGGTCTTGTAAAAACAAGGTCGCATTCCCTTGCATTACGATGTCGCCTGAACGAATGATGACTGGTTTATCCTGATCCTTATTATCAAGGGTCAGGTTGAAGGCGGTCTCAAAAGGGAATTGTTCTTTTTCCATCAACCGACCGGTTCTGATCTTCAAGTCTTTGAGGACAATTATCTTGTCTGTCTGTCGATTATCAAAGCGAACATTGACATGAGTCAGGTTAAGCTTGCCAAAATCAAGGCCTGTCACATGCGGAAGAAACCCTGTCAGTGATGGTTGTTTTTGCTTACTTTCCGCCGCTGTTGTTTTATCCTTTGGGCTTTCGTCTGCTTTTATAGAAGGGTTGGCCATGTTCTGCCAGTTGCTCATCCCCTCTTTGTTTCGGATAAGATTCAAGGTGGCACCGTCCACTATGATGCTTGTCATGTACAGGCGTCTCTGGAGTAGATAAGGCCAGATTGACAGTTCTATCTTTGCCTGCTCGCTTTCGAAGAAGGTGCTGTTCGCAAAGGGCGCATTGTTGCCAAGACGCACTTTCTCGAGTGCGAAAGTCATATTCAGCCCAGGTGAGATCGTAAGCTGGAGACCTCCGGCAATGCTCAGTTCCCTCCCTGTTTGTTCTCGAACCAGATCAATTATGAACGCTTTATGCTCATTGGGGGTAAACAGAAAGGGTAGGGCCAGTATCAGAAGGAAACTGGAAAAGGCCAGAATTAACAAAAAGGCGATAAACCATCGCAAACATATTTTCATCTTTTTCCTTGGTTGGATTTAGGAGCCGTTACGAAATAACCTGGCTCTTTATAACTGCTTCCTTACGGCTTCTATGCGGATCCGGGCAAGTAATTGGTCATATTGTTTTTTTGGGAAGGGCTTACTCTGTTTCGGGTTGGGGGCTATGGCGGATCATCTGGAGAAATTCGTCTTCCGTCAGGATGATCTTGCCAAGCTCTTTGGCCTTTTTCAATTTTGAGCCCGCCTTTTCACCGGCGACCAAGTGGGTCATCTTCTGGGTGACCGTGGTGGCGATCTGGCCGCCATTGTCTTTGATCAGCTTTTTTGCCTCTGTACGCGATAAGGTGGCCAGAGTGCCGGTAAAGAGGAAGACCAGGCCCTTGAGCGGTTGATTGCCCTGGAGTTGCTGACCTGCCTTTGGTGCCACTCCGGCCTCTTGCAGCCGGGTCAACATCTCACGCACCCCTGGGTCGCTGAAATAATCAAAAATACTGCTGGCCGCCTGCTCCCCTATCCCTTCAATCTCCAACAATGTTTCAATGGATGTCACCATTAGATGTTCCAGAGAGGGGAATGTCTGTTCAAGAAGGGAAGCGGTCACCTCACCCACGAAACGAATGCCGAGCGCGGTAAGAAATTTCGCCAATGGAGGCTGTTTTGCTGCCTCGATTGCTGCAAGCACATTGTCGGCTGATTTGTCTCCCCAGCCCTCCAGTCCTGCCAATTGTTCATGTCTCAGAACAAAGATGTCAGGAATATCCTCTATCAGTTTCAGATAAAAGAGCTGTTCCATACTTTTTTTACCCAGTCCCTCAATATCCAACCCTGCCTTGGAGCAGAAATGGATAAGGGAGCGCAACCTTTGAGCCGGGCAGTGGGGATTGACGCAGCGGGTCACCGCCTCACCCTCTGCCTTGAGCAGGGCATGACTGCAAACCGGACAATGGGTGGGCATGACAATAGGCTGTTCGTGACCATCACGTTTTTCTACAATGGCCTTTACCACCTCAGGGATAACATCGCCAGCCCTTTGTACCAGAACGGTATCGCCTATGCGAAGATCTTTCCGTTCAAACTCGTCACGGTTATGCAGGGTGGCCCTGCTTATTGTCACGCCGCCCACTTCCACTGGTGTAAGCAGTGCCACTGGTGTTACCGCACCGGTACGGCCGACCTGGAATTCAACAGCGACAAGTCTGGTTGTGGTCTGGGTGGCTGGGAATTTACAGGCAATGGCCCAACGTGGGGCTCTGGCCTTGTTGCCCAGTCGTTGCTGGAGATGAAAGGCGTTAACCTTGACCACCATGCCGTCAATTTCATAGGCCAAACTATGACGCAGGGCTGCAAGTTGTTCAAAACGGTCGATGGCTTCGCTGATTGATGCACAGGGATGGGCGAGTTCACTGACCGGCAACCCCAGAGCTCCCAACCACGAGAGGAGCTCCTCTTGACTGGAACAGGGTGTCTGGCTGGAATCCGCAATGCCATAGGCCAGGAATCTCAGCGAGCGTTTGGCTGTAATAGCAGGATCAAGCTGGCGCAGAGAACCGGCCGCGGCATTACGCGGATTGGCAAAAAGTGGTTCTCCTGTTAACAGTCGTTCCTGATTCAGTTCCGTCAATGCCTGACGATCCATAAAGACCTCGCCCCGTACCTCTATCCGTGGCAGTGAAGGGTCTTTGAGTCGGAGGGGGATAGAAGGGATCGTCTTCAACTGGGCTGTGATGTCTTCGCCCTTGCTGCCATCGCCACGGGTGCTTCCCTGCAGCAGACTGCCCTGCTCATAGATGAGTTCCACTGCCAGACCGTCAACCTTGGGTTCTGCCATGTACGACAGGGAGGCCGAGGTCATATCCTGATTCAGAAAACGGAGCAGGCGATCCTCAAAGGTCCGAAGATCGCCGGCGCTGAAGGCATTTTCCAGGCTGAGCATGGGCAGGCGATGCACCACCTGCTCAAATTTATCAAGAGGGACCCCGCCTGGGCGCTGGCTTGGGGAATCAGCTGTGACCAGCTCGGGATGTGCTTCTTCAAGGCGCAGGAGCTCATTAAAAAAACGGTCATATTCTCCGTCCGAGATAAGCGGGTCATCGAGAACGTAATAGCGATGGGCGTGTTCCTGAAGAAGGAGGCGTAATTCCCGGATTCTCTTTTCAACGTCCATGGATGTTTATTTGGGTGCCTGGAGCAGCTTCCCGCCCTTGGCAATATTCTCATGCTCCACTTCATCGATAAAGATGAGGATGGACTCGGGTGGTTTGGCTGCCTCTCTGGCAATAACCTCGGTGACTCCCTTACAGATATTTTCTTTTTGTTCCCTGTTTAATTTACCGGCCACACGGATGTTGACATAAGGCATTTTCTTCTCCTTTCATTGTATGCTTTTGTTGATTTATTGCTGTTGATCACAATCGTATTTTTTTTTGATTATTTCTTCCGATATATCTTATTTCTTTGGTGAAAAAAAGGATTTGTCTATTATTTCAAAATGTTTGTTTATTGTTTCTTCTCGGAGCCTTTGTAAGGCCCTGTAAAATGGAACTCACAGGTGTATTGATGCCTGTTAGCTATTACAGAAAAGGTGGAGATTCTCGGGGAGCTGCTCCTCGTTGATCCCCAGTTCCTGGGCAAAGAGAGTTAGGTCATGGGAGCTGCAGTTGAAAACGAAGGCTAAAGATTGAGAAGGATCACTGGCTCTCAGGGTGACGGGGACTTTACTGTTTGTACGCAGAGCCTTTTTCAGTAACCCGAGGAAGGCTTCTTTGGTGGTATTGCGTAAGTTGTGATAAGCGATATCCTGTCGTTCACAAAAGGCAACAGAGCGATGCCAGTTAAAAATAGCCCGCTGCACCCCCCTATAAACAGTGAGTTCCCGATTTTCATAGCAAAGATCCCTGAGGATGATCTCCTGGTAGCGCGCAGTGGCAGCCTCCTGCAGGTATTGGATTTCTTCTCTGTCCAACTGCAGTAGTGGACCATCGGGATCTTCCGTGAGGTAGTAATATGTTGAGTGAAAGGCTATCTCTGGAATCTCCCCTGAATTACGGACAATAAGCCATTCATCTTCCAGAATTTCCCGGCGTGAGCGGATCATCAGTTTTTATCCGCCAGATCAAAGGCCGCACGGATCATCTCTACCTTGACATCATGCTGTTCTTTGCAGCTGGTATTTTTCAGGAAAGAAACAGGGTCATGGAGAAGTCTTGAGCTGATGGCCAAGGCCATTTTTTCAATGGCTTTCTGTTCATCGGGACTAAGCTGAAGACGGCACAGGGTTCGTTCCAGCTCGATCTGACAGATCTCATCCGCTTTTTTTCTAAGTGCGGTAATAGTAGGGACAACGGATAAGTTATCCAGCCAGCTTTGGAATTTCAATGATTCTTCATCGACAATCCTGAGGGCTTTGATTGCTTCTTTGTCTCGTTCTGACTTGTTGATCTCTACCACATTATGGAGATCGTCAATGTCGTAGAGATAGACGTTGCTCAGATCATTCAGCTCTGGATCCAGATCCCGGGGAACGGCAATATCAATAAAAAAGATCGGCTCGTTGCGACGGGCGCGCATGATCGGTTTTACGTCCTGCTTGTGGAGGATGATGTTTGGCGCTCCGGTGGAGCTTATGACTATATCTGCCAGTTCCAGTTGAGAAAAAAGTTCGTCTAGGGAAACGGCGGTTCCATTGAACCTTTTGGCCAGATCCATGGCTCGGGCCAGGGTGCGATTAGCCACCACTACTTTGCGTACACCCTGACCGATAAGATGCTCGGCGGCAAGCTCTGCCATCTCACCCGCTCCAATCAGGAGGACGTTTTTGTTCTGAAGATTGCCGAAAATCTTTTTGGCAAGTTCGACTGCAGCATAGCTGATGGAGACGGCTGAGGCGCCGATCAAGGTTTCGCTCCGCACTCTTTTGGCCACGGAAAATGATTTGTGCAGTAGTTTGTTGAGGATCGGGCCGGTGCATTTTAGTTCTGCGGCATGGCGATAGGCCTCTTTCAGCTGGCCTAAAATCTGGGCCTCTCCTACAATCATCGAATCGAGGCTGGTGGAAACCATAAACAGGTGGTGCACGGCTGCATCATTGCGGTAGATGTAGAGATAATCTTGATATTGTTCCGGTGCTACTGAATCTCCAAAAAGCAGCCTGGAGATATGGGTCTCTACCTGAGCGCCTTCCTGAGCCACGACAAGAATCTCCACACGGTTACAGGTGGAAAGGAGATAACATTCCTTGCAGCCGGCAATGCCCTGCAAAGCATGAAGCGGCTGCTCGTATCCATTGCCCATGGCCAATTGTTCGCGTACTGCCAGAGGGGTCGTTTTATGATTCACCCCCAGCAGTAGAATCATATCACTGGGCATAACTGTGGATCCCTCCCAGCAGATACGTTACGCCCCAGAGGGTGAAGAGGACAGAGATAAATCCGATAATGGCCATAGTGGCGGCTCGCTTGCCTCGCCAACCTGCGGAAAAACGTTGATGAATCTGGGCTGCATAGAGAAACCAGGTAATCAGTGACCAAGTCTCTTTTGGGTCCCAGTGCCAGTACGTACCCCATGCCTGACGCGCCCAGATCGAACCGGTAATGATGCCCAAGGTCAAGAAGACAAAGCCGGTGGCCAGGCAGTGGCTGTTCAATTGGTCCAGGGATTCGAGGGAGGGCAGGCGGGTAAAGAAATAGCCGAATCGCTTACTTTTCAGTTCATGCTCCTGCAGGAGATACATGATGCCGCCGCAAAATGCCAGGGCCAGGAAACCGTATGATATGACGGCAATTCCAGCATGTACCGGCAACCACCAGCTTTGCAGGGCCGGGGGCAGAGGATTTATGGCCCGCGATGCAACTGCGGCAATCAGGAGCAGGATAAAAATCAGCAGAGAGATGAAGGTCCCGAAATTTTTGACGGTATAGCGCCAGCGGAAGGACAGATAGGCCCAAGTCACCGACCAGGCAAAAAAAACAATCGTCTCATGTTGTGAGGTGATGGGAGTATATCCGGACTGTAGATAGCGGAACAGGATGTACAGAGTCTGGAGAACGCCTGCGGCTAGTAAGGTCAGTCTGGCAACTGTCCGGATCTTCTCCTTTTGCTTGACAAAAAAGACACCATAGAAGACGAGGGCCATGCAGTTTACAGCCAGAAGCGCCTGAAAAAGTAAATAACTTATTTCACCCATCATTGTTATTCTAGTTAAGGGATAAACGTCAGGAGAATAGTCACCATGCAACAGACATGCAATCTGTTGTATGGTGACTATTCTCGTATCTTATGCTTTAGAGGCTTTTCTATAATTGTTTTTTCGTCCACGGGGACGGCTTGAATGAAAAATTTATGCGATCGTCATCAACTAATTGTTACATTAGAGTACTAACAGGTTAAGTGGCCTTAAAGAAACAGATAAAATTTAAAGTTAGTTCTCGGCCTTTAATGTTTCAAGGCTTCCATTAGAGAAATGACATTAATTTCACGGGGAAGAATCTCAACCAGTTTTTCATGGAGCAGTCGCCACTCTTTTTTTTTCAGAAGGGCAAGGATATTTGTTTTAAGAATTCTTGCAAGCAGTAATCGCTGTTTTTCCTGGGAAGAGCTCTGCCCTACTGTAAGCTGCCTGATCATGGAAAGCAGTTTCACGAGATCGCCATATTCAGGGCCATACTGTGATTCCAGCTCTTTGCGGATGGTGGCGGCCAGTGCTGGACTCCCGCCACCGGTGGATACTGAGATCAGTAAATCGCCCTGGCGAATGGTGGCGGCGGTTTGAAAGGTGCAGGCCTCAGGATTGTCACCAACATTTATTGGGATTCCCCGTTCTTTGGCCTCAGCTGTTATCTGAAGCTGAACCTCCGGATGGTTGGTCAAGGCAAAGGCAAGAGTTGCTCCTTGCAGGTCTCCGGGCATGTAAGCCCGAGGGAGCCACTCCAGTTTCTTCTGGTCGATGAATGGTGTGAGTCCGGAAGAGAGCTCCGGGCTGATAACCCTTACCTTGGCATCACATGCCAGCAGGGAGGTTATTTTTCGTGTAGCAACAGCGCCTCCACCTATGATCACACAGAGTTGACCGGTAATATTCAGATTGATTGGGTAAAAGGCCATCTCTATGTCTAGTTTAGACCTTTTTGCGGCGGAGGCGATTGACAATGATGGTGATTTCCCGGCCCTCTTTTTTGATGACCTGTTTGTTGAGGGTAATATCAAAGTCTTTTTTGGCCTGTTCAAGAAAAAGGGGAAGGCTTCTGCGACTGGCGTCATGGGCCAGATAAATGAAACCATCCGGTTTAAGATATTTTTTGAATATATTCAGCAAAGGCTCAAAAAATTCTTCCCGAAAAAGGATTTCGGCTCCTGCCACGATGTCAAAAGGAGCAAGTTCGGGTGGATTCAGCCAGTCGAGATGGGTGAAGGTTATATTGTGCAGGCCGGATGCCGCCGCGCTCACCCTTTGAAAATCCATGATAATATCTTCATAATCGGACATGGTCACATCGAAACCGGCTGCTGCTGCGGCTAGACCTGGCGCGCCCAGGCCCGCTCCCAGTTCGAGTACGGTCTTTCCTTGTGGCTCCGGCAGACGGCTCATGACATAGGCAAGAACCATGGCCGCTTCCCAAAGCTTGACCCAGAATGGAAATTCAGAGACATTGGCAAAGGGATCTTTGCCATCCAGTAATTCTTCAATGTCGGCTATTTTCAGAAAGCGCAGAGTCTTGTCTCCCACCTTCAGACGGTCAAAGGTGAGTTTGTATCTGGCCTTGATTTTATTGTATATATCCCGTTCCTGTTCAGGTAACGTTCGAATATCCATGATTATTCAGGTCTCTCAGGGTTAGTCCGAGGAAAGCAGAGTGCTTGTTAAGGATTTTTTCCGAAAAAAAAAAGGGGCTGATTGATATGGATCAATCAGCCCCTTCAAACTACTTAAAAACAAACTTTATGTCAATTAACAACCTTCGATGGCAGCTGCCTTCTTCTTGGCAGGAGCAATTTTACCATCTGTTACAGTGACTTTGTCACCAACTGCTGCTGCACCCTCGGCCATTGCCTCGGTACCATCATCGCAGGTTACGGTTACGTTTGTGCCATCAACGGCTTTGACTACGCCGGTGCAAGCAAAAGAAGCTACTGCGGTACAGGCCAAAAATGACAGAGCAACAACTGCAGATACGATTCCTTTTTTCATTTTTTTTCTCCAATGGTGTTTAGGTTACTCTTTTCTGGATTCCTCCAGGGTTTATAAACTAACATTGTAGCAAAGTGTACTAATCAACAAGGCATATGTCAAATAAAAAGCTGAATTAATGAATGCTAATTCATTAATGTCTTGATGTCCTTTTCAAGAATGGCGTGGGGGACATAGCCTGGATATTTTTTTACCACATTCCCATCTTTGTTGACAAGGAAGGAGGTCGGGATACCGGCGACTCCCCCAAAATTGCGGGCGGTCGTCTCATCTGCCATCAATACCGGGTAGTTGATGGAGCGCATTTCAACAAGCTTTGCTACCACGTCGGAGCCTCCTTGGTCTACAGAAAGTCCTACTACTGAAAAATCGGCCTTGGAAAATTCCTGGTGTAGTTGCATCAGTGTTGGAACCTCCTGCATGCAGGGTGGGCACCAAGTCGCAAAAAAGGTGATGAGCAAGGTCTTTCCAGTATAGTCTGCACTGTTTACAGTAGTGCCACTGACAGCGTCCGGAAGACTGAAAGCGGGCATCTTCGTTGCCGCATGTGCTGAGCTGCTGACAAGAAACACCATTAAAACAAATAGTTGTGCTATTTTACTGAGAGAGGTGCTGGCGATTATTTTCATTCACTTGACTCCAGATTGGTATTAAAAAATTGGATCTTTGCATCAATTATAGACATATATAAAATATGTTGTTTATACAGAAAGTCAACCGGTAAAGCAGCTATCATTGGTGACAGTTTTGAAATTATCCATTATATGGATAAGAATCATAAGATGATGTGGCAAAATAAATTTTATGGTACATTCAGATCATAAAAAATAATGATTGTATATCAAAGTCGTTCATTACGTTTTTTTCGCGCCGTATTAGTTGGAAAAATGTCAGGACTGTCAACAGAGGTGTTTCCGGCCGTTTCTTTATCCTCACCATCTGATGTTCCAATTGCAGGGTAAGCGTTGTTTGGAATAATGGGTGAAGGGTGGTTGTTGTGTCCAATTTATTCTCTCTCGGATTGAAGGTGTCCCCCCTATGAATATCATGTCAATTGTTAATGTGCGTTGTTTGTTTTTTTCAGGTGCGGCTATTTTGCTTTTCCTTGTTCTCGGCCTTCCAGGGAACTGCCGTGCTGAACTGGTTGACCGGGTTGTCGCCGTTGTGAATGATGACGTGATCACCATGTCTGAAGTGAATGAAGAAGGGAAAGCTTTTTTTCAGAAGATTACAGAGCAGGCACCAGCCGGAGAACTATCAGCTGCCCTCAGGCATGCCAGAGAAGAGGTGCTGAGTGGGCTTATAGATAAAAAGCTTATTGCCCAGGAGGCGGCAAAACAGAAGGTGACAGTCAATGATGCCGAGCTTGAGGCTGCCCTCAAGCAGATGATTGCCGATAATAACATGAGTCCCGAACAGTTTCGTGAGCAGTTGAGAACGATGGGCATGACTGAGAGTGTGTATCGTGACAATTTAAGAAATCAGATTCTCCAAAGCAAGCTTCTCAATTATGAGGTGCGATCCAAGATTATCATTACTGACGACATGATTCTTGATTATTATGATACCCATTATACGAAACAGGTGGCTCAGGGAGGTTATTATCTCCTGCAGATGGGTTTTGTCTGGAAAAAAGACTCGGGCCATTCTGGAAAAACGGAAGAGGCTGCCAAGCTTGATGCTAAAAAGAGAGCGGAACGGGTACGCAGTTTAGTTGAAAGTGGTCAGGATTTTTCCACCCTTGCCAAGAAGTTTTCTGAGCTTCCTTCGGCTGCAGATGGCGGCAATATCGGCACATTCCAGAGAGAGGAAATGGCCGATTATATGAGGCCTGTTGTGACTGCCCTGACCCCTGGGCAAGTGAGTCAGATCGTGGAGACACCTGACGGATATCAGTTTTTTAAACTCCTCTCCAGTCAGGATGGTGGTATTGTGGTTCAGGCCCCATACGAATCGGTGAAAGAAGAGATAAGGAAAACGCTTTATGACGAAAAGCTGAAAGAGGAGTTTGGCGCCTGGGTTAGTAAGATTAAAGAAGCCGCCTATATTAAAAGAATGTAATTCCGTTTTTCAATCAAGATGGCGGAGCTGGACGCAGGAGTGATGGTAGAGTTACAACCTGAGCAGTTACGATTTCATGTCCGAGTCGACTAAAGAGTCTACCGCCATTGTCCTTGACTGTCAGGACCATGGTGAGTCAGACCAGATAGTCACATTTTACTGCCAAGATATCGGCCGAATGACGGGTATTGCCAAGGGGGCGAAGCGGAGTCAGAAACGCTTTGTCAACAAGCTTGAGCTCTTCAGTTTGCTTTCTATCCGCTATACGGAATTACGGAGTGGTAATCTTGCCTTTATTAATGAGGCAGAACTTGTAGAGAGTTTTATTCGTCTTCGCCAGAGTATGCCGTTGTATCTGGCGGCCACAGTTGTTCGAGAACTGACCCTTGTGGCAACCCGTGACCTTGGGGGTGATGATGGGTTCTTTTCTCTTCTGCAGTGGGGACTTCAAGCACTGGATTCCCAGCGACCTGCCCTGACCGTTCTGGTCTTCTTTCAAATAAAATTTTTTGAGCAGATAGGGTATCGGCCTAATCTTGGTTGTTGTGTGCACTGTAACCAGCCATTTAATGCGACTCAGGATTATGGTTTTGACAGCAGGGCGGGAGGGATCGTCTGCAGAGGTTGCCAGGGAGAGCGGAGGCAAGTGACAAATCTGCCACTTGCCCGGGGAACGGTTAAGATTCTTCAGTCAGCTCAGAATCAACCTCTGGATCGTTTGCATCGTCTCCATCTGTCTGGTTCCGCTCGGCGTGAGGCCCTTGCTCTGTTGTACCAGTATGGACGGCATTTGCTGCAGCGGGAGATCTGCTCCTTGAAAGTACTCAGCGACGCTCAATGGAAAGGTTGATGGCCATTGTAGAGAAATACGGTTGGGAAGATTACAGGTATTGCAGTTCTCCACCATATTCAATGATCTCATTGCCATCCTTGAGTCGCATCACAATGGCGCCATCTGCTCTGATGCCGGTCACTATTGCCTCGTACAGGGGCTTTTGTTGGATGTCATACCCATAGAGGACCCTTCTCCCCAAGGTGTCTGATAAATTTTTCCACTGTTCAAGCAGGAGATGATTTTTCTGCTCTTCTGAAGCATAATCCTGGTGCAGTTCCTGTTCCTCTTCATAACAGAGGAGCCCTATATTCCAGGCCATCTTGGCGAGGAATGAAAGGGTGAAGTTATGTAAATTCACCGGTCGCCCCAGGATCTGACTGAGTGATACCGCCGAATTTTTTAAAGGAGGAGGGAAGCAACTGTTGTTGATATTGATGCCAAAGCCAAGCAGATGAAACCCCTCGCCATAGTGGGGGCTGTGAAAACTCTCTACCAGGAAACCGGCAAGTTTCCGACCATCCACCAGGACATCATTGACCCAGCGCACAGAGGTATGGTCAACACCCAGTCCGCGGACGGCTTCACAGCAGGATATGCCAAGAGTCAGGGGCAATAGAGTTCTGGCTTTGCTCAGGAAGGTATCGGCCAAGATTAAACAGCCCCAAAGTCCTCCCACCGGGGCATGCCAGGTCCGAGCAAAACGACCTTTGGAGCAAGTTAACGTGTCGGCAAGGATAGCGGTTCCGCTGGCCACCGATCGCCCGGTTTTTTCAAGATCGGTAATATATTGGCGTGCCTGATCCATGGTCCTCTCCATTGAGGAGTGGCACTGGATCTCAGAGCCGACCATCGCTCCATAACGGAGAATTTGGAGAATTCTCTCAGGAGAGAGCAGCAGAGGATTCTGGTTGCGGCTGGCTTTTTCGAACTTCCAGAGATATTCCTGCAGTGAGGCTGGGGTCGGCTGATTTATTGCCGCCATCAATGTTATTCTTCCAGGGCGGCAGATTCAATCAGCTTGTCCCAGTCTGCCTTGACCCTGGTGATAACTTTCTGTATCAGAGGTAATTTGTCTGAGGCGCAGATGCCGATGAGCGGTTGGCCCTGATCTACAGAGAGTCCGGGGGTGAAATAAATTGAATGGATCACACCGGCCTCACCGGTATAATAGATAGGAGTATCCCGCTTCATCAGAGACATGGTAATAATTTCATCGCCGGGCTTGATGGTGATCGCCCGTGCCCCTTTTTTTTCTATCCGTGACTGAATGTCAAGGGAAAAGAAATATTTTGCCCGCTCCGGAGCAGGAACAAGATAGAGCACTTCTTTGAGAATGTTCTCTATAACTTCTTTCTTTTTCAGGGGATGGCGGATGGTCAACAGTTTTTCTCCTGCCTCCACAAACTGTCCTTCCAGCTCTGTGCGCACCGAAGCAATGGTGCCATTGGTCTTTGCTGTTACAATTTTTGGGTTTCGTTCCCTGGTAATTTCAAAAAGCGGACTGCCGGGAATATGCAACCATTCACCACTTGGAGAATTGACATTGCTTCCTTCTGTGATCTTGAAACTGACCCGGCCCGTTTGTGTCGCACAGATATCCACATAATCATAGGGATCTGAGTGATACTTTTTTAAAATTGCATCAAAATCTATCTCTTCAGCCATCCATCAACCCTGCTTGTAAGTAATATTTTTGTTCGGTTTTACTGTCAGTGGAAAATTTCAATTCATTTGTTTATTATAACTGAAATGATTACACCATCCTTGATTGTATCAGTGGTGAGCACCGCCATGCATGGCATCCTCTGTTGGCTGGTGGCCACCACCATGACCTTCTGTGCTTCCACGATGAATGGCAATAAGCGGCGCTTTTGCAATTTCCATATCCACAATCCGACATTGAGAGGAAGTGGCTCTGTTGCTCACATACATTTCTGTAGTATAGGAGAAAACTCCGTTTGTATGGGCCTTGATGGTATCATAAACGACCCATTTGTCTCTGCCCTGTTCACCTCCAGCGTTATCCAGGACGGTGCAGATAATTTTAATATTTTTTATGTCGTGATTGCTGTTGTTGTCAATGGCAAATGCGGCACGGCTCAGATGTCCCTCTTCCTGTACTGCGATCTCGGAGCGGGAAAGAATAACGCTGTCTTTGAGTTCCTGAGCCGTTGCAGAGGCCTCTACTGGTGGTAGGAGAATTTTGGTTATAGGAGTGGTGCTGAATGTGTTGAAAGCATACATGCCAAGGCCGAGAATGACGGCGCTGATTGCGATCTTGCCCCAAAATTTACCATCCATGAAAAACCTCCTTATTTCAATGTATTAAACGTGGTGAGTCGAAAATAATGGATTGATGTCTGTGAATTATTTTAACCGGTCTGTCTGGCTAGCCTTACGACTTTAATATCCAAAGTCAGATAAGACGAATCTCTTGTATAAATTTACCATATTTTATACTTATATAACTGGCACATGGCAAGATTATTCTTTCTTTGCTCCGGGCTATTGATTATTTCTTGTGTTTTGCTATTACTCAAGCGATGGAATCAGTAGCTATTAGGAACTGAAATTTTTGAATCGACTAGATTTAAGGTGGACCAAATGAAGATTAAATGGGCATATTTTCGGAAAGGATGAGTATCATGCAACAAGGCCCGGGAGGCTCTTGGTCAGGTTGAGATTGCAGTTGAAATTGATGCGAAGAAAGAGGCGTTGCCAGGTGAAGCAGCTTGGGAAAGGTTGAAGCAAGCTGAAAAGGTCTTTGTCGGAAAAGGGAAAAAGGTACAGATGTATGTTCCTGGTCCGGCAGTCAGAGACCTGCTCATGCGTGATGTCCTTGGCCGTAGCGGAAACCTGCGGGCACCTGCGTTACAGGTGGGTAACAGCTATTATGTGGGCTATAATGAAACAATGTATGAGGAGTTGATGGCATGAACTGGAAAAGTTTATTCACCTCTGGAGCCAATATGAGTCCGGAAGAGGCCAGAAAATTTATGGACGTCCATCCCCGGGATACCTATCAGATTCTTGATGTGCGACAACCCAAGGAGTATGAGCAAGGACATCTTGCCGGTGCTCTGCTCATGCCGGTGAAAGAGGTGACAAGCAGGCTTACGGAACTGGACCGGGACGAACCTCTCCTGGTGTACTGTCATTCCGGGGTACGCAGTAAGGCCGCCTGTCAACTCCTGTTGGCTGAAGGTTTCAGTGAGGTTTATAATATGAGTGGCGGGATTGTCGCCTGGAAAGGTGAAAAAGTCAGCGGTGGGGAACTGCAGGGATTGGAGTTTTTCATGGATCGGGATTTTCCGGATGTCTTTCACATGGCTTATGCCATGGAAGAAGGACTTCGCCAGCTCTATCTTGGTCTTATGGATAAGGTTGATAGTGAGGAAAATAAAAAGTTCCTCGAGCATTTAGCCGCCTTTGAAGAGGGGCATAAAGCAATGCTTACAGCCATGTTTGCGCCGGAGGATTTTAGCGGCATTGAAGATGACAAGGGGCGTCCTGATGACGCGGTCGTGGAGGGGGGGCTCGAGCGCCAGCAGATCATGGAGCATTTTGATCCACAACTTGATTCTCTGAAAGATGTTCTGCAGCTGGGGATCATGCTTGAAGCTCAGGCCCTGGATCTTTATAGCCGCCTGGCTAGAAAAAGTGAGGTAGGAAAGAGCAGGGAGTTATTTCACTTTCTGGCCAAAGAGGAGGCCAAGCATCTAGGCTATCTCACTGAAAAATTGGATACATTGCTTGCTCAATAGTAGTCATGGCGAGGAGAGAGTGCTGTGCTCTGTCCTCGCCATGGTGGAAGCAGAAGGGGGTGTCCTTATTCCGCAGGTGGAGGTGGGGGGGCAACAGGAGAGGTAAAGGAAATCTGTTTTTGCAGACGTGCCTCATAGACAGAAAGGACAAGGAAGGTGCTCAGGGGTTGGGTGAAGAAGACTGCCACGATTACACTGCCTCCCAGTGAGACGATGATCAGGTAGAGGAGGGTAAGGATAATCTGGTCGGTCCATGGGTCTCTGGTGGCCATTGCCCATGATTCTTTGACCGCCTCCATGATGCCCAGTTTTTTGTCGGTCATCAAAGGTATCATGTAGATGGTGCCGAAAATAAGGCATCCGGTCATGAGAATACCGGGGAGTATCAGCATGGTAAAGCCGATAATCAGGGCTACCATCACCACAAAACTAAAAAGGGCCAGGGGCAGGAACAAGCGCATTTCGGAAAACAGGTCTTTCACCTCCGGTTCCCTGCCTTCCCGCAGTACCCGAAGGAGTGACTGCATATATCCGGCCATGGTAACCGGGGCCATGATACCGAAGCTGAAGACACTGACGACAATCTGGACCAGAGTCAGGATAAGAACCGGTCCGATAAATTTCAGGGTATTCTGCCATGCTGTTTCGATGTGTTCTTTAAAATCCATGGTCTGCTCCTTGCTTATGTTTTGAGAAAGTTCCGGCGAAATGTGAGGGAGCCTTTTTAGTCAAAAATCACCGCCAGTACTTCCTGAATGGTTGACACACCCTGAAGATTCATACTGCTCTTCCAGGTCAGTCGTTCCAGATTGCCGCGGGGGAGGATGAAGCGGGTGAATCCCAAGCGTTCCGCCTCCCGTACCCGCATCTCGATATGACTCGTGGCCCGGATTTCGCCAGCCAGGCCAACCTCCCCGCAGACCACCGTCGTTGACGGGATCGATTTGTTCAAGAGGCTTGAGGCCAGGGCGCAGATCACGCCAAGATCCAGGGCCGGTTCTTCGATGCGGATCCCTCCGGCAATATTTAAAAATATGTCATGGCCGTAGAGGTTGAGTCCGGCTTTTTTCTCGAGAACCGCGCAGAGCAGGGCCAAACGCTGAGGATCGGCACCGATGGCGGTTCGTCGGGCGGTGCCCAGGTTGGTGGGGCTGACGAGGGCCTGGACCTCAACCAGGATTGGCCGGGTGCCTTCGATACTCGGCAGCACCACGGAACCCGGAACGTCCAGGGGGCGCTCCGCCAGAAAGATTTCGGAAGGGTTGCTCACCTGAACAAGTCCTTCTTCTTTCATCTCAAAGACCCCGATCTCATTGGTGGAGCCGAACCGATTTTTTACGGTGCGCAGGATACGGAAGGCATGGTTGCGGTCACCCTCAAAATAGAGCACCGTGTCCACCATGTGTTCCAGGATCTTAGGTCCGGCCAGGGCTCCGTCCTTGGTTACATGGCCCACCAGGATGGTCGGGATGTTCTCCTGTTTGGCCATGGCCAGGATGCGGGCGGCAGACTCCCGGACCTGGGTCACTGAACCGGCCGCTGAGGGGAAATCATCACAGACCAGGGTCTGGATGGAATCCACAGCCAGCAGGGCGGGGCGCATGTCACAGGCCATAGCGATGATGGCCTCGGCCCTGTTTTCGCAGGCCAGATACTCTTCCGGATGCATGGCATCAAGACGCCGGGCCCGGAGCTTGATCTGGTGAGCGGATTCCTCGCCCGAGACATAGAGGACGCGCTTCTCCTGCCTGGCGATGGCGGCCAGCAGATGCAGCAGGAGGGTGGACTTGCCGATCCCGGGGTCGCCGCCGATGAGCACCACAGAGCCTGGAACAATACCGCCGCCCAGTACCCGGTCGAGTTCCTCGATACCGGTGGGGATCCGTTCTTCGTCACTGTCCGGGGCCAGATGCAGGGGGACCGGCTTGGTGCTGAGTTTTGCCCGCGCACCTGTTCTGGCCGGAGCAATCAGCTCCTCGACCATGGACTCCCACGCACCACATTGGGAGCAGCGCCCCAACCATTTCAGACTCTGATAGCCGCATTTCTGACAGATAAAGACTGTTTTTTCTTTCTTCTTTGGTGTATTCATAGCATCATAAGCAATCAATAAATCAGCCTTTCCCTTTCATCGTAATAGAGTTGATTATCATGGATATATCCTCAAGTAGTATGCCTCTCCGTCAGGCCCCTGTCAAATGGATTCCTCTGGGGTCGTCCATTGCTTTTCTCTTCCGCAGTCCAAAACTCCTTGGCTGGAGTTGCCTGCTGGTCCTCCTGACATTCGCGCTCACCTGGGGCGCTTATCTGCTGACTGTCGGCTATGTTGATGGCCGGGTAGCCGCATTTTTTCAACAGGCACCGGAGGCGGTGGGAATCTGGGGGTGGACGAAATACGTCGGTTGGCTGGTGATGAAATGGGCTTTTTTTATCATCTCGCGGATCGTGGCCTTTTATCTTGCCTTTATCCTGGCCTATACCCTGAGTGCGCCAGGCTATGTTTTTTTGAGTAGTGCCGCTGAAAAAAAGCAGGCCGGGCAGGCCTTTGAAGAAGATGCGGCCTTTACCCTCAAAGGAATCGTGATTGATCTTGTGGAAGGTTTGAAGATTGGTGCCCTGGGGCTGGTAGTTACTCTAGTGGCCTTGACCCTGAGCTTTATCCCGCTCCTTGGTCAAGTCCTTGTCCTGCTGCTCTACGCTTATTATTCGGCCCTCATGTTCCTGGATTATCCGACCTCGCGACGACGCTGGAGCCTGGGCCGCAAGATCGGCTGGCTGCGCAGGCATGGCACCTCAGCGTTTCGTCTGGGTCTCCTGCCCGCAGTGATCAGTTTGATCCCCATTTTCAATGTTTTTCTCATGGCCTTGGTTTTTCCCTTTCTGACAGTGCATATTACCCTGAACTTCAGTGTCCTGGAACAGGCTGAAAAAAAGGATATTAAACTCGCCTAAAGGCCGCTGAGTGCTGCTTGAGGAATAAAAAGGTGTCTTCAGACCTGTGTGTTTTTGGGTATTGAATCCCTTACACCAGTTCAGCCATTACCTGATTGGCAAATATCCGGCCTCTGGCGGTCAGTCGTAGATGGCTTGTAGTCATCTCCACCAGCCCCTGGTCAATCAGATGGGTCAGGGTGTCGCCGTAATAGTCATCCGGAGCCATCTGGTATCGCTGCTGTAGTTGTGTCATTGACACCCCGCAGCTCATACGCAGCCCCATGATCACGGTTTCCCGAAAGGAAGCTGTCCGCTCGAGGCACTCCTCCTCCTGTACCACTGATTGCCCCGATTCGATCTGTTCGCAGTAGCGCCGGGGATCGCCGGTCTTCTGCTGGCGTCTGCCATCTACACAGCCAACGGCGCCGGCACCCAATGCCAGATAGGGGCCGTTCTGCCAGTAGTTGATGTTGTGCCGGCATTCATAGCCGGGCCTGGCATAATTGGAGATTTCATACTGGGCCAGTCCGCCCTGCTGACAGAGGGTTGCCGTGAGCTGATCCATGATGACCATGTTTTCTTCATCCGGTAGATCAAGCAGCCCCTGATTCCTTCGGAGGTGAAACGGGGTGCCTTGTTCCACGGTCAGTTCATAGAGTGAGAGATGGTCTGGTCTAAGGGAGATTGCCTGCTGCAAGGTCTGTTGCCAGGATGTGTGGTCCTGGCCGGGAAGTCCATACATCAGATCGAGGCTGATATTGTTAAAGCCGACTGCCCGTGCCATCCGTACGGCCTCAGCTGCGTCTTCTGCTGAATGTGGGCGACCGAGAAGCCGTAGCTCCTTGTCATTGAAGGATTGTACGCCAATAGACAGCCGGTTTATGCCGCTGTGACGCAGCAGGGACAGTTTCTCCAGGTCAATGGTCTTGGGGTTGGCCTCAATGGAGATCTCGGGCTGATCGCTAAAGGTAAACAGCTCTTGGCAGCAGGACACAAGTTCTGCCAGTTCTCTGCCCGCAAGGATAGTTGGGGTCCCTCCTCCCAGAAAGAGGGTGGAGAGGAGAGGAACAGAAGTGTGTTGCTGTAGCCATTGGGCCTCACGAAGCAGGGCGGCTACATAGCGCCGATAAAGTTTGTCCATGCCTGGATAGGAGACAAAGGAGCAATAAGGGCACTTGGAGAGGCAAAAGGGGATATGGATATAGAGGGAGGACATCAGTGGCCGGCATTCATTTTTTAGCGTAGCTTCTCTACCAGTTCCCGGCATTCCTGCTGCAGTTCGCTCATCAACCCATGATCGGCAAAGGAATAGCTGCCGTCGCCAATGATCAGGTGGTCAAGGAGCTGGATCTGCATCAATGAGCAGAGCAAGCACAGGGTACGGGTCAGATGACGATCCTGGGGAGAGGGATCAAGTGCGCCTGAGGGATGGTTATGGGCGACGATCAGGGCTGCGGCATTGTGACTCAGGGCCTTGTTCATCAGTTCCCGGGGGTAGACGGTGTTGACGTTGATGGTACCCTCGGCCACTACCTCGGAATCGATGATGGCATGTGATGAGTCGAGAAAAATAACAGTGAAGACCTCTTTCTTCAGGCCGCGCATGGAGTGGAGCAGATAGTCCCTGACCTCGGCGGAGGAATGAAGGTAGCGCTTGCCGGCCAACCGTTCTTTCAGATAGCGGCTGGCTGCCTCCTGCACAAAGTGGATGGCAAAGCTGTTCTTGGGGCCGATACCAGGAATCTTTTGCAGGGCGGGGATGGAGGCCTCAAAGACTGCCGTAAAGGAACCGAATTCGGTTACAAGCTGGCGGGCGGCCTCTTTACAGTCCGTACGTGGAGTGCCGAAGGTGAGCAGCAGTTCCAGGACCTCCGTGTCGCTGAAGCTGTCCAGGCCGCGTTCCAGAAAACGATCCCGCAGCCGCTGGCGGTGTCCATCTCCCTTTTTCTGCCACTCTTCCTTATCCACCCGGCTCTTTATCCTGCCAGTTCCTGGCTGAACAGCTTGTTGCCCAGGGCGGGATTGGCCTGCCCCTTGGTCTTCTGCATCAGCTGGCCGACAAAATAACTCATGAGCTTGGTCTTGCCTCCCTTGAAGTCTGCAACCTGAGCGGGATTGTCGGCAATGATCTGGCGCACAATGGCAAGGAGCTCGCCCTCATTGGAAACCTGACCCAGGTTCTGCTCCTCAACCACTACCTCCGGTCCCTTGCCGCTTGCCATCATCTCCAAAAAAACTGTCTTGGCGATCTTGCCGCTGATGGTCCCTGTCTCCACCATGTTCACCAGCGAACCCAATTGTTCGGCACTGACCTTGCAGGTGGAGAGTTCTTCGCCTTTCAGCTCGCGCATCAGCTCGGTCATGATCCAGTTGGAGACCTTCTTGGCTTGATTGCAGGTTTTGGCCGCTGTTTCGAAATAGTCAGCCAGCTCTCGAGAGCTGGTCAGCAGGGAGGCGTCATGCTCGGGCAGTTCGTATTCCTCTATAAACCTGAGCTTGCGCGCTTCCGGCAGCTCGGGCAGGGTGGCGCGGATTTCTTCGATCCAGGCGTCATCAATCCTGACCGGGATAAGGTCAGGGCAAGGGAAATAGCGGTAATCGTGGGCATCGTCCTTGCTGCGCATGGATTCGGTGCAGTTGCGGTCGGGATTCCAGAGCAGGGTCTCCTGGACAATGGTGCCGCCTTCCATGAGGATGTCCCGCTGCCTTCGCACTTCGTATTCCAGGGCACTCTGGACATTGCGAAATGAGTTCATGTTCTTGAGCTCGGTACGGGTGCCAAGTTTTTCCTGACCTACAGGGCGCAGAGAGATATTGGCGTCACAGCGGAAACTGCCTTCCTGCATGTTGCCATCACAGATGTCGAGATAGCGGAGGATGGCGTGGATTTTGCGCAGATAAGCCGCGGCCTCTTCCGGGGAGCGGAGATCCGGCTCGGAGACGATCTCCAGAAGCGGGGTTCCGGTGCGGTTCAGATCTACATAGGAGACGGGTTCCCGATCGTCATGGATCAGTTTTCCGGCATCTTCTTCCATGTGCATGCGGGTGATACCGATCATCCGTTTTCGGCCGTCCACCTCGATCTCCACCTGGCCATGTTCAACAATGGGCAGATCAAACTGGGAGGTCTGATAGCCTTTGGGCAGATCCGGATAAAAGTAGTTTTTACGGGCGAACTGATTGATACGATTGATGTCGGAACCAGTGGCCAGGCCCATTTTGATGGCAAATTCCACGACCTTTCTATTGAGAACCGGCAGGGTGCCGGGCATGCCCAGACATACCGGGCAGGTGTGGGTGTTGGGCGGCGCTCCGAATTTTGTTGAACAGCCACAGAAGATCTTTGATTCGGTCTTGAGCTGGGCATGGATCTCCAGCCCGATTACAGTTTCAAATTTCATGCTAATCTTTCCTGCTCGTCGTTTTATGTCATTTGCCCCCGGGTATGAACCCAGGAGCGAATCTTGACCAGTTCATCCTTCCAGTTATTGCTGACCCGTACCTCAAGAAAGAGGCGGAAAAGGGCCTGTACCAGACGAACCAGCTCTTCAAAGAGGAAGATGCGCTCCAGGATCAGGCCTTCTATTTCTTCCGGGCTGTTTCCGCCTTCCTGTGCAGCTCCGGTCTTCGGCAGTTTGACATTGCGAAACTCCATAACGGCGGCTGCCATGGTAAAATTCCATTCATAGTCATTCTGGCCTATTTGGATCCGTGCCTGCTCCAGCTTCTTGCCCATCACCAGACCGGTGCGCGCCTCTTTCAGCTCGCTTTGCAGGCCGCTGCAGATGCATTTTTCACTGGACTCACCTTCGCCATATTCGAGAAGCATATGCTTTTCAAAGACTACGGTGATGTCACCCTGGCCCGGGAGCTCAACGCTTCCGCCGCGCTCTTCGCTTTTCCACCACAGCCAGGTAAGAAACTCCTGGCCGATAAATCGTTTTTCTGCAATAAGGTCAACTAAATCCATAAGGTCATTACCAGGCCCGGTGAGGCTGAAGGTTCAAAGAGAATTAGGCCGCTCTGCCTAT
>JAQVER010000057.1 GCA_028697885.1 Desulfocapsaceae bacterium | reverse complement strand
GGGCGTTCCGTTCGCCAGAGCCCGGTCCTTGCCAGTTCACTGGTGGCCGGGGCGTGGATGGCCGGCGCACTCAACAGCTGCTCCTCGCAGGAGAGGGTCAGCCATCCGGGCGGCGTGTATTCAGTGGCGGAAAGTCGTCCTCCCTCATGCACCGTCCCGTGATGGACGGCCAGAGCGCTGTATGCCTTGCGGCCCACATCCAGATTGGCCATAACCAGCTCCCGATCCAGAGGGGCAAGCTCATCCTCTACCGCCTCAGTCAGAATATCCACGTTCAGCTCAGCAATCAGGGCCGCGGCCGCAGCGGCGCAGGCCGTACCACGAAATCGCGATTCCTCTTGGTTCAGTGGCGGCAGGGTGAAGACCGTCCCCGGCAGATTGAGGCGCTCTTGCCAGAGGGAGGCCTCTTCGTGGCTGTAAATGAGAAAGACAGTTTGTTCGCCGGCGCCGGAAAGGACTCCGGAGCCGGGCATAGCCGGGAGATGATCGTCGGCAACAATGATCAGGTCCGGGTGGGTGATGATGCCGCGCTCGAAGATGGGATCCCTGCTCGCCCGCACATAGGCAAAGATCGGTGCGCCCCGCCGTTCCGCGCCGTAACGCGGCGCATCCTGTACCTCAAATCCGGCCAGGAAAAAGGCGGTACCGAGGATGCGGCCGGCGGTCTTCATTCCCTGGCCGCCGCGACCGTGAAAGCGGATGCGATACATGGACTCCTCCTCGTATGGATAATGATTGTTCCGCTGAATCCCTGCTAAAAGATCCCCCAGCGTTTGAAGCTCATCGCCCGTTCCACCCGGCGGGTGGCTAAGTTTATGGCGGCCTGCCGGGGCAGAATGCCATTCTGCTTGGCCTCCACTAAAACCTGCTGGGTGTTGTCGCGGATTTTTTCGGCAATGGTGCGGAAGGCCTCAGTCTGGGTCGAGCCGTGATACTCCATGGCTGCGCAGATAACCCCACCGGCATTGGCGATGAAGTCGGGCAGGCAGAGAACGCCCTGTTCATGCAGATACTGTTCTGCCCCGAGGGTCAGGGGGATATTGGCGCCCTGGGCCACCAGTCTGGTTTTCAATCGGTGAACATTGTCTTCGTGCAGCACGTCAGGCCGGGCGGCCGGCACCCAGATCTCGCACTCCAGATCAATGACCGCGTTCCGGTCGCCCTTGGTGCCCCCTGGATAATCAAGGACCGAGCTGCCCTGATTTTTGATGCTGATCAGTTCCTCAACTCTGATCCCGGCCGGGTCATGGAGGGTGCCGCGGGAATCGGAGGCACCAACGAGAGTCACCCCCCGTTCCGCGAGAAAGCGGGCGGTATGCTTGCCCACCGCCCCGAAGCCCTGTACCACCAGGCGGGCGCCGGTGAGGGAGAAACCACAATAAGGGATGGCCATCTCCACGGCCTGCGACAGTCCCCAGCCGGTGGCGCCGAGCCGGTCCAGGGGGATGCCGCCGACCTCGCAGGGCAGACCGACCGAACGGCCGATCTCATCCCTGACCCAGGCCATGCACTCTTCGTTGGTGCCCATGTCCGGCCCGAAGATATAGTCCTCCTCCCGGCGCAGGGCAAAGGCAAAGGCCCGGATCAGGCGTTCTTTCTCTTCCGCTGCCATCTTCGGGTCGCCATAGAGTACGGACTTGCCGCCGCCGTGCGGCAGGCCGGCGGCGGCGTTTTTCATGGTCATGGCCCGGGCCAGGCGGGCGCACTCGGCGGTGCTCACGTCTTCGGCCATGCGCAGGCCGCCGATGGCCGGACCGCAGGCCACGTTGTCCACCACCAGCACGCCCTTCAGGCCAAGCTGCGGCTGGGAGACATGAATCACCTTGGCCGGACCTAAGCCATCCCCGAGAGCAAAAATATCTTCCATACCTCTTTCTCCTTGTTATTGCCGGATTTCGACCTGATGGTGGCAGCGCCCCTTCTCCGGACGGAAATTCCCCTTTTCTTTCAGTACAGCACAAGGGGCAGGCCTTGTCAAATGGGAAGGAGAAATCCTCTGTGTAACAGAACCCTGTGTTGGTTGGGTGAAATATTCCTATTCCCTATTTTTGTCTTTGTCTTGGGGGGGATATGGTGATAGGCTAATTTAATTGGATGGGGTGGGGTGATCAACACAATGCTCTTTTTGGTCCATGTTGACGTATCTTTTCGGCTATCATGATTTTTGGAATGATAGCCGGATCAGCATAATTACTTGTTAAGTCTATAAGGAGTCTGCGACATTAAAATGGACGAAATCAAACAGAAAATTGCACTATTTATAGATGCTGATAATGCACCCGCAGGAAAGTTTGAAGATGTGCTTAGCGAAGTCGCCAACTATGGTGTGGTAACGATTCGTAAAGCCTATGGTAATTGGAAGTCGCCTACACTAAAAGCTTGGGAAGAGCTTTTGCATGAATATGCTATTCAACCTATTCAGCAATATGATTTAACTAAGGGAAAGAATGCTGCAGATATAGCTATGGTAATTGATGCTATGGACGTAATGTATACAAAGCAAATTGATGTCATGTGTTTTGTATCATCGGATGCCGATTTCACCCCAATGGTAACTTGAGCTTTAGCTGAAGGTAAGGTTGTATTAGGGTTTGGAGAAAGAAAAACACCATCACCATTCGTAAATGCGTGTTCTAAATTTCTTTTCTTGGACCAAGAAAAAGAAGAAACAAAAGCTACTGTTAAACCTAAGAACATAAAATCAAATACTAAACTAATAAATCTGCTTCGGCAGGCAATCGAGGCAACAGAAGACGAAGATGGATGGGCTGCTCTTGGGCCAGTTGGGTCAAATATCTCCAACAAGACGTCATTTGATACTAGAAATTATGGATTTAAGAACCTAAGCAGCCTATTTAAAGCAATAGATCTTTTTGAACTAAAACGTGGATCTGGTAATTCTTATTTAGTACGAGATGCTCGCAAGAAGTCAGACTTAACGATTGGGTAAGTTGATGCATTCTGCGACGCTTCGCTTTGCTTCATGCGCAATTTACCCAATCGTTAATATTTAGAGGACAATATGATTCACCGGATCTTGTTAAGTCCCTCATCTCGCCATGATCATTAATTTCCGGGGCAACCTGAAAGAACTGTTGCGCTTTCCATTCCGGGGGATGCAGAGCGTTGACCATGAACTCACTCGGCAGGCCTCAGTCAAGGATATCGTCGAGTCCTTCGGGGTTCCCCATACCGAGGTCGGTCGCTTAACCGTTGATGGCCGCGATATCTCTTTTTCCTCTCCCGGTTCCAATGATGACAGGGTGGATGTTTACCCTTTCCGCCCCCCTGTGGATGTCTTGAGCCCAACACTGCTCCGGCCGGAGCCTCTGGCCGGCATCACCTTTGCGGTCGATGTGAATGTCGGCAAACTGGCCAGCCTGCTGCGCATGGCAGGGATTGACACCTATTACCGGAATTATATTGCTGATTCGAACTTAGTTGAGGTGGCGGTGCGGGAAGGGCGCATAGTGCTGAGCCGGGATACAGATCTTTTAAAACGCAAAGAGCTGGTTTACGGTTATCTCGTGCGAGAGATCTATCCGGAAAAACAGTTGGCCGAAGTGGTGCATCTCTTCGGGCTCAAAGAACAGTTGCAGCCCTTGAGCCGATGCATGCGCTGCAATGGGATGTTGCAGCCGGTTGACAAGGAGCAGATCCTTGATCAACTGGAACCGCTCACCAGAAAATATTATCACGTCTTTCGTCAGTGTTCGGAGTGTAAGCACATCTATTGGCCGGGCAGCCATCTTGACAGGATGCTGAAGGTCTTGGATACATTGTGATCGTCACCCCTGAGTGATGGATCAGGACGAGCGCTCATCATTGCCAGCCCCGCTCAGCCCTCCCCGGTAACTGCATTTTCCGGCCGGATAACTGAAAATCAGCTCCCGGCCTCTCTTGTGAACCCGCAATCCCTTGCTCAGATGGATCTGCGCCCCCCCTTGTCTCCTGTGGACCAAATCGAGAAGCAGTTCTATCTGCCGGAATTGCGGCCGTTCCTCCATCTGCCAGCAGCATTTTTCAAGGATGCGCCGTTGAATGGCCGGGTGGCATGCACCCAAAAGCTTTATATCCAGAAGGATGATCTGAGCTGGTGTTTCCGGAGAGATCTGTTCAACCGTAATGATGCTGACCGCTTCCTGCCAGGCCTTGCCTGCCATCTCTTCCAGCAGAGCTTCTTCATCCTGGAGGATCTGAGCGGTCTGGAGCAGGGTCTGGCGGATGGATTTATTGAAGTTGTCCTGCAGATAGGGCAGGAGATCGAGGCGCACCCTGTTCCTCAGATAAGTACGTTCCAGATTTGAACTGTCGATGGCGAAAGGGATCTGCTGTGTCTGCAGATAGTGAAGGAGGGTCTCCTTGCTTTCGTGCAGGAGCGGCCGGATGATCCAGCCGTTTTTGAATTGCATTCCTGACAGCCCTTTGCGGCCGCTACCGCGGATAAGGCGGATAAGGAGCTCCTCGGCCTGGTCATCCGCGGTATGAGCCACGGCGATGGCTGTCCCCTGGTATTGTTGGCGCATTGCCTCCAGTTTCCGGTAGCGCAGGGTCCGGGCGGTCTCTTCAATGGATGTCTTCTCCTGCTGGGCCGCAGTTCTGACATCGATGCTGACCCGTTCAAATCCGGCCTGTAACTTGTGGGCCAGGGTCTGCACCAGCTCAATCTCCGCGCCGGTTTCCTCCGGTCTCAGGCCGTGATCGACATAGACGGCAATAAATCTGACCTGCGGCAGGGAAGAACAGAGGATATGGAACAGGGCCACGGAGTCCGGACCGCCGGAGACCGCAACGATGACTGTGTCGCCGCCTTGCATGACGGCCTTTGCGGTGATCAGGGCAGCAATGCGATGGCCCAGGATTGCGGGAGGTGTGGATTGTTTCAAGGGAGTGTGTCTTGAGCTTTATTGTTTCAGGGCGGCCACTAATTTTTGCAGGGAAGACCTGGCATCGCCAAAGAGCATCATGGTGTTGTCCATGTAGAAGAGATCGTTTTCAATGCCGGCAAAACCAACATTCATGGAACGTTTGAGGACAATCACCGTCCTGGCCTTTTCCACGTCCAGCACGGGCATACCGTAGATCGGGCTGTTGGGGTTGGTTTTGGCCGCGGGATTAACAACGTCGTTGGCACCAATCACCAGGACTACATCGGTACTGGCAAAATCATCATTGATATCTTCGAGTGCAAAAAGCTGCTCATAGGGGACATCGGCCTCAGCCAGCAGGACATTCATATGGCCTGGCATACGACCGGCAACGGGGTGGATGGCGTAGCGGACTTCGACCCCCTGCTCGTTCAGATAGTCAGCAAGCTCGCGGGTGGCGTGTTGGGCCTGGGCGGCGGCCATGCCATACCCGGGGACAATAATCAGTGTCCCGGCATTGGTAAGGATTGTGGCCACATCCTCCACCTCAAATCCCTTCATCGATCCTGTCGGGGACTCTCCTGTTGTCGCCGCCGATTCGTCCACCTTGCCGAAAGCGGAAAAGAGGACATTGGCCAGGGAGCGGTTCATGGCATCGCACATGATCTTGGTCAGAATGATTCCGGAGGCACCGACCAGGGAGCCGGTAATGATCAGGGCGTTATTGCTCAAGGCAAAACCGGTCATGGAAACGGCCAGGCCCGAATAGGAGTTGAGCAGGCAGATGATAACCGGCATGTCGGCCCCGCCGATAGGAATAACGGCCAGCACGCCCAGAAGCAGGGAGAGGGCAAGAATGCCGAAAAAGACCAGCGTATTGCCGGGATTCTGAAAGAGCAAAGAGGCAAGGACAAGGGTGACCAGGACAATGGCACCATTGATAAATTGTTGTCCTGGATAGGTGATGGGACGTGTAGAGATCAAGCCCTGGAGTTTTGCATAGGCCATGAGAGAACCGGTGAAGGTCAGTCCGCCGATGATCATGGAGAGGAGGAGGGTGATCAGGGTAAAGGAGTCAAATCCGGTGTTCGGGCCTCGAAACTCAGCCATGGCCACGAGAGCCGAGGCGGCCCCGCCGCAACCGTTGAACAGGGCCACCATCTCGGGCATGGATGTCATCTTGACCTTGAGTGCGGCATAGCCCCCGATGACCGTACCGATGATTATGCCGATAATGATCAGGGTGAAACCATGGAGTCCGGGGGAGGTCAAGGTGATGCCGATGGCCGCGGCCATACCGATCATGGACAGGAGGTTACCCCTTTTGGCCGTGTGGGGAGAACTCAGATATTTGATGCCAAGCATGAAGAGCGTGGCGGAAAGAAGATAAATGAGATTGATGCTGTGATTAGACATGGGGTTCACGCACTTTTTTGTGTTTTGGATGCAGGTAACCCGGCATCATGAAGGGAATGGTCAAAGGATGCCTGATTGTAAACTGAAAGAGATTCGCTGCTTACGGGGGTGTCTCCCGAAGCGGCCTTCGTTGTTGAAATTATTAAGTTTATTCAAGGATAAAGACTTGTCTCGCGCAGAGCCGCAGAGGCGCGGAGAAGGATAAATAAAATTTTTCTCTGCGCCTCTGCGGTTCTGCGCGAATAATTATTTTAAAACAGCTCGTTGTTCATATTTGTGTTGAATCGTTCCTATTTCTTGAACATCTGCAGCATCCGCCTGGTCACCATGTAGCCGCCAACCACATTGATGGATGCAAAAATAACGGCAAAAAAACCAATAAGAGTCATGGAACTGAATGTTTCTGAGTGTCCAGTGGCCAGAAGAGCACCCACGATGGCAATGCCGGAGATGGCGTTGGATCCTGACATCAGGGGTGTGTGCAGGGTCGGCGGCACCTTGGAGATGAGTTCCGCTCCGGCAAAACAGGCAAGGACAAAAATAGTCAAGCCGATGATGATTGTTCCTGTATCCATCTTTTTTCTCCTTTTATATTTGCGAGTCGGCCATCAGTCTGTGGGTCAACTCGTGGATTACCTGGCCGCCCTTGGTGACCAGTGAACCCCGGGTAATTTCATCATCCATGTTCATCTTGAAGCCGTTTTCGTCACAGAGATGAAGGATGAATTTTTCGATGTTCCGGGAAAACATCTGGCTGGCATGGAAAGACATGGTGGATGGCAGGTTACTGTGACCGACAATGGTGACTCCATGGGCTACTATGGTCTTTCCGGGCTGGGTTAGAGCGCAGTTACCGCCCATTTCGGCGGCCAGGTCAACGATGACCGAGCCCGGTTTCATGCTTGCCACCTGTTCCTCGCTGATCAGGATAGGGGCTTTGCGGCCAGGAATCAGGGCGGTGGGAATGACTACGTCGGACTTGGCAATATGCTTGCTGATCAGCTCCGCCTGTTTCTGCTTGTATTCGTCTGACATCTCTTTGGCATACCCGCCGCTCCCGGAACCATCTTCACTGATCGGGACCTCAACAAATCTTGCCCCCACCGACTGTACCTGCTCCTTGACCTCCGGCCGCACATCAAAAGCTTCCACCACGCCGCCTAAACGTTTGGCTGTGGCGCAGGCCATGAGTCCGGCAACACCGGCGCCAAGGACCAGTACCTTTGCCGGGGCAATGGTGCCGGCAGCTGTCATGAGCATGGGAAAGAAACGGTTGATGGTATCTGCTGCCAGCAGTACGGCCTTGTAGCCGGCAATAGTGCTCATGGAGCTGAGTACATCCATAGATTGGGCAAGGGAGGTGCGGGGGATGATATCAAGACCAAAGGAGGTGATTTGCTTTTCAGCCAGTTTTCTCACCAGATCGTGTCTGAGGGTGGATTGGATGATGGCGATGAGGGCAGTATCGTTTTTCAGCATCTCCGCCTCTTGCAGGGAAGGTGGTCGCACCTTGACCACACAATCTGCCTGCCCAGCAAGTTCCTGCGGCGACTCTAGCAAAGTGGCACCAGCCTGTTCGTATTCTTGGTCGCTGTAGCCGGCACCACTGCCTGCGCCTGTCTCAACCAGGAGTGCAAACCCATTTTTAGAGAGACGTTTGATCGAGTCAGGAATAAGTGCGACCCGGTTTTCCCCTTCTTCTCTTTCCTTCAGAACGGCGAGTTTCATCATAGCTTCTTCTGTTGAGTTTTAGATAAATGAAGCTGTGGCAGTCTCCGGATGGTAATGGTTATTTGCTCCCGGTGCCTAATTTCTCCAGCAAGCGGCTGTGGATATTGTCAAAACCGCCATTGGAGAGGATGGCAACCACATCCCCATCTTGCAAAGTGGTCATGAGATGATCCAGAATCGAGTCGGTATCCGCAAAGGTGCGGGCATCCAGTCCCCGTGCCCGCAGGTCAGAAGCCAGTCGGGTGGATGAAAAAAGCTCCTCTTCCGGAACATTGTCAAGGGGCAGCGGTTTTCTGATCAAGATCAGATCCGCGGCATCGAAGGCGCTCACATAGTCTTGCTGGAAGATGGATCGCCGCGAGGAGTTGGTTCTCGGCTCAAAGACCGTTACCAGTCGCTGGCCAGCATAAGCATCCCTCAAAGCGCCCAGAGTCTCTCGCACCGCTGTTGGATGGTGAGCGAAATCGTCGATGACCGTTATGCCATGTTCGACACCGCGTACCTCCTGGCGGCGTTTAACCCCGCCGAAGCTGCTGAGGGCGGCGTTGATCTGTTCAGGGGCAAGTCCGATACGGTGCAAGACTGCGGTGACGGCCAGACTGTTCAGGCAGTTGTGGCGGCCAGGCATACGGACCGTCAGTTCTGCCCAGGGCTCACCCTGATGCTGGACCTGGAAGCTGGTCATCCCTAGTTCGGCGCTGACATCAGCAAGCGACCAGGTCAGATCAGAACTGAACCCATATCCCTGAACCTCACACGGAGCGTCTGCCACGATCTCTGCCACATTCGGGTCATCAAGGTGCGCCACGATCAGACCGTCAGCAGGCAACTTGGCCACAAACTTACGGAAGGAACTTTTGATGGCGTCGAGATCGGCGAAGATGTCGGCATGGTCGAATTCGACCGAGGTGATGATGGCGATGTTGGGTCGATAATGAAGAAATTTAGACCCTTTGTCAAAGAAGGCGGTGTCGTATTCGTCACCCTCCACCACAAAATGAGGGCCATTACCCAGACGGAAATTGGCATCAAATTCACGGACGATTCCCCCGATCATAAAGGAGGGGTCAAGCCCTGCCTGGTGCAGTGCAGAGGCCAGCAGCGAGGAAGTGGTGGTCTTGCCGTGAGTGCCGGCAACCACCAGTGAGGTGCGGGATTGGATAAAAAAATGGGCCAGGGCCTGGGGGAATGAAAGATATGGTATGGCCGCATCTGCCAGTCCATGGGCCTCCGGATTTTTACGGGTGATGACATTGCCGACAATGACCAGATCGGGCCGGGGCACCAGGTTATGCCGGCCATAGCCGCTGGCAGCCTGAATCCCTTGTTCTTTGAGAAAGTCAGACATGGGCGGATAGACCCCGCTGTCGGATCCGGTTACTCTGTAGCCGGAGGCCTTCAGCATTCCGGCGAGAGCGGCCATGCCGGTGCCACAGATCCCCATAATATGGATGTGGCGGATTTTTTCCGGCGCCATATTGAGTCTCGGATCCAGTTCGATCATTCCTTGCGCACCGTTTTTTTAATTGTGTGGTAGATGGTGTCAAAGTTCTGTTCAAAGGTGGCAGGGGTCAGTCGACCAACTTCGATGAATTTGATGACGATTTCCTTGGTAACCTTCAACAGGGTTTCGTCGGAGACGGGTCTGTCAGGAGGGGTGTCTGTGTTTCTTTCTGGCATGTTTTTAAGTGATTAAATCAAATTGATAAGTTGAATTATTCTAGTAATGTTTGTTTTAAGCATGAACATGCCGCCTCTGCCGGCGGAAGAAGGCCAATTCGTCACGAGACAGCAGAGGCGGTGTTTTCAGAAATAACGGTCAGGCCATCCCTGTATGCTTGATTTTTACTGTAGTTAATAGAGTTTTACCAGAATAAATTTAGGAAAGTGGTCAGGACGTCCGGAAAATGGTAAATGGATATCTCTTGAAAGGTGCCTGCAAAAATCAATTTTGAGCTGGAGATGGAACAGATGGGAAAACGTGAGTTGATAGGCGACAGTGTCTTGTTTGGGGGTCTGCCGGAAGAACAGCTTGATGCGGTGGTGAAGATTGCCGTGGAAAAGAAATTTGGCAAAGGTGAGACAATATTTTTTGAAGGGGATCCAGGCAATGGCTTCTATATGGTCGCAGAGGGCAAGGTGAAGATCTTCAAGATGTCCTTTGCCGGTAAGGAACAGATCTTACATATCTTTGGGCCTGGAGAGCCTTTTGGTGAGGTGCCGGTCTTTCATGGGCAACCCTTTCCGGCCAATGCTGAGACTCTGGTGAAGAGCACCTTGATTTTCTTTCCCAGAGAAAAATTTATTGCCCTTGTCAATGAGAACCCCTCTCTGGCCCTGAGTATGCTCGCTGTTCTTTCCTTGCGTCTGCGCCGTTTTGTTGATCAGATTGAAAACTTATCTTTGAAAGAAGTACCGGCAAGGCTTGCCGGATATTTGCTCTATCTGTTGGAGGAGCAGGGGACTCAGGAGAGTGTGGAACTGGAGATATCGAAGGGGCAACTGGCAAGCCTGCTTGGAACCATTCCGGAAACCCTTTCCCGTATCTTTGCCAAAATGAGTGACGAGGGGCTCATTGCTGTGGACGGCAAGAAAATCCGCATTCTTGACCGGGCGGCTTTGGCAGATAAATAAAAAAAATGGCTGAGAAGTAGTTGCTCAGCCATTTTCGTATTAAGAGATAAGCTTCACGTCACAACGAGATCCAGCTTGGCTGTTACAGAGCCCTCCTGTTCTTGGATCTTTTTTTCATGACCTCTGCATATTTTTTCTCATTGGAAGGCTTTATCCTGACCTCGGCGATTTTCTTCTCGTCAGGTGTACGCATGGCTTGTACAGGGCTTAGGTCACTGCCAAAGAGGAGGGGCCGAGAGGTGTGGAAGGCGTATTGTTGTCCTTCCACTGTGACTTCGGGCGGAGCCCGGTGTCCCAGGAAAAAATCATACCCTTGTTTCAGGTTTTCCCAGAAAGGGATCCAGGGAGAATTGACGTTCTGGGCCATCTTGTCCCAAGTCATGCGAAAAGGAAAGATATGGACAGGAAGCTTTTCCTGTCCGGCGCTCAAGGATGCGTCAACAATAGTGTAGATTTCTTCAATCCGGAAATCGTTCATGGCAAAACAACCCACCGAAGCGCATTTACCATGAACCATCAAGGCGCCTCCCGTGCGTTTGTGGAGCCTGTCGAATTCGTTTGGATATCCTAGATTAAAGGAGAGATGAAAGTCACTCCAGGGGTTGAGGGCAGTGACGCTGACAGTGTAGAATCCCTCAGGGCTTTGTCCATCGCCCTCTTTTAACTTGGGGCCAAGTTCTCCAGAATATTTGCAGATAGTGTATGTTTTGAACAGCTCATAGGTGAGATCTTTTTTTACCCATATCTCCAACTCATTCTCTTCTTTGAAGATACGTATGAAGATAGGTTGGCCCAGATGCAGATTTTTATTCTGCATTTCCTGTTCCAGTTGTGGCGCCAGGCGCTGGTAGGCAGCGCTGGAGATTTCGCTTCTGGGAATGTTGATTTCTGCATACGCATATCCGGTAAAAGAAAGGGATAACAGGAAGATAGCAAGAAAATGAAGAATTGACGTTACAGGAAACATAGTGACAAGAAAGGTAGTGTTTAGCTTGAGTTTGAAAGTCATGGCAAAGACAACCATCACCAAATTATATCCCTATGTAGAGAATATAAATCAGGAAATGAAGAGAAAGTCCAGAAAAAAGAGTTGATACGGGCAGATAGTTCAGGAGTGGGTCAGGATAGAAGGCAGCCCGAGGTGAACATGAGATGGCTGGGGTTAATAAAAGAGGGTGTTGATCAGAGAACCCCGTGGTGAATCGATTTCATCGTCCAGTCCTATTGATTGTCGCTTGAGTCCGAACATGGCAAGGATATTATCATCCATGCAGAGGCGGTAGTCATAAGAGGAGATGATATTTCTATCTTTCGGGTTAATAAGCCGGGCAGAGATGTACATGATGCGGTCAGTGTAAGAATACGTTCCCACCAGGATGGCTTGAGCCGAGAGGGATTGTTTGGCGTTGATGTCCTCGACATTGCGGGAAAGCATAGTCTCACCCGATTGCTCTCGCATGAGCAGGCTGTCACGAAGTTTGAGCTCTTTTGTCGTGTAACCAAGCTGCACCAGACGTGAGCTGATGTGTTCCTGAAGGATCCTGCCGAATCGTGATGTCTCTTTTAAATCGTTATTGTTGACAAAGGTCGTGCTTAGAATGGGTAGGTCAGGCTGCCTTAGCATCAGTGGTGGGAAGGCTTTCTGGGTCAGGTCATCGGTAATCCGCGCGGCAAGGTTAATCAGGTTTTCCTCGGCACCGAGTTGTTTTTCCAGCACAGTACAGTTAAAGGAGGAACAAGCGGCCAGGGAGAGAGACAGGGCGAGAGTTAAAATGACACGAAGAAACATGATAGTCAGGTGATTGCTCATGGCGGATTGAGTCAGGGATCAGTAATCAATGGTTACTGATCTGGATTTCTCTGGCCTGGGTATTATCTTGATAATGCCAGAAGTCTGCGTCGTTAATGTAATAGATATCCGAGGTTCTGAACAGGTATTTGTTGCTGGAAATCATGGAGGTGGTGATGATGATTTCATACTGTCCGGCGTCATCCGTGGCGGAGTTGGCCACATCCAGAAATCCGGCCGCTGCCACAGCCTGAACGTCCCAAGTAGCCCAGCGCAACACGGTAACAGCTGCACTCAAGGCTGTGAGGGCTCCTGGCGGCCTGGACGCAATGCGCTTGTCGCGGTGATAGACGACCTGCACTTTGTAATTAACAATAATGGCATTTTTGTCTTCGGTCGCGCTGGTGGGGACGCCGAAATGAACAAGCTGGGTGATCAGGAGATCACGAAAACCTTCATTGAATTGCGTTGTTTCTCCGGGCTTGCAAACAGAATTTTCTGTGCCGCAGGTCGCTCTGACCAGAACAGGGGTGTTGACATATTCGTGACTAAGCAGGGCCTTGTTAATCTGATTGGCCACGTCATTTGCCAGAATGTCCCAATGGTGGGCGGCCTGCATCTTCTGCTGTTCACTGAAGTCATAGGTGACTGGTTGCGGGATACGGCTGCATCCACTGGTGCAGAGGATGAACAAAGTGAACAAAGTGGTAAAAACGATAGGACGCATGGCCGATTCTCCGATAAAATGATTGTACAGTGACAGAACTGTATCGGATAAGATTGAGAAAAGTAAAGGAAAAAGGACGTTGGGCTCCTGGCAGGATGGTATCTTTCTTGCCTGATCTTCAGTGAAGGCGTATAGTAATTAGTAATATTTATTGTGATGTTGAACGATATCTGAGTGCTTCATAAGCTCAAGTCCTTTTGTCTTTTTGTTGATATGTCTATAGACTTGCATACCCATTCAAATTTTTCCGATGGCACCATGACCCCAACCGAGCTTGTGGCCCTGGCCAGAGATAAAAGAATATCAGCCCTGGCCCTGACCGACCATGATACTATGGCGGGGACAGAAGAGGCTATGGTGGCGGGAGAAAAAATGGGGGTAGAGATTGTGCCCGGTATTGAGATCAGTGTGCTCTATAATCACGTTGAATATCATGTCCTGGGATACTGGGCCGATCCCCAGAACAGTCGTCTGGCTGCGGCCTTGGGGCGTTTACAGGGGGCAAGGGCTGAACGCAATGAAAAGATTCTGGAGAAACTTAATACTCTGGGGATACCGGTAACAGTTGAAGAATTGCAGAGTGTGTCTGAGCAGGGACAGACCGGCAGGCCGCATATTGCCAGGATTCTGGTGCAACGCGGGGTGGTCCGGACCATGAGTCAGGCTTTTGACCAGTTCCTGAAAAAAGGTGAGGCTGCCTATGTGTCGCGCTTTGCCTACAGTGCGGCGGAAGCGGTAGCCTTGATCCGTCAGGCTGGAGGGATTGCCGTCCTTGCCCATCCGACGCAGAATGATCCGGAAGTCATCCGTTTACCTGCCGTTCTTGATGATCTTGTCAGGTCAGGTCTGGATGGCATTGAGTTGTACTATCCAACCCATTCGAATAAAGTGAAAAAGAAGTTGCGGGCTCTTGCCGTTGAACATGATCTCGTGCTTACCGGCGGCAGTGACTATCATGGTGAAGTGCGACCCGGAACCAGTCTGGCGGGTGGGAAAAATATTTTTGTTCCCCCGGAACTTCTTGAGAAGATGAAAGAGAGATTGCGTCTGCGACCCTGATTTCAGGCGAAGATTAAAACATACCAATGATGAGAGCTTCATGTATTCCATACTGATTGTTGATGATGAACCGAACTATCTGGTGATCCTTTCTGAGCTATTGCGCGATGAGGGTTATGAGATTTTCACCGCCTCGAGCGGTGCCGAGGGCCTGGCGCTTGTGCAGAACGTGGATTTGGATATGGTGATTACCGATATGCAGATGCCCGGCATGGACGGACTCCAGCTTCTTCAGGCCATCAAAAAAATCAACAGTGACCTGCCGGTGGTGATGATCACCGCCTTTGCTCAAGTCGATAAAGCAGTGGCTGCTATGCAGGCAGGGGCCTTTAATTATCTGGCCAAGCCCTTTTCTAATGATGAGCTGCTTGTTACCATTAATAAGGCGGTGCAGCATTATTCGCTGGTTCGGGAAAACATCCGATTGCGCAAGGAGATTCTTACGCGTACTGGCTTTGCCGGCATGGTCGGCAAAAATGCGCGCATGGTTCAGGTCTATGAGCTGATTGAAAAGGTGGCGCCGACCCCATCATCGGTACTGATTACCGGTGAGAGCGGAACCGGCAAGGAACTGGTGGCTAAGGCCATCCATGCGAATAGTCCCCGTCAAGACAAGGCGTTCATTACCGTAAACTGTGCGGCCTTGGCGGAAAACTTGCTGGAGAGTGAACTCTTTGGCCATGAGAAAGGGGCCTTTACCGGAGCTGTGGCCATGCGCAAAGGCCGTTTTGAACTGGCAGACGGTGGCACCTTGTTTCTTGATGAGATCGGTGAGATCCCACTGTCGTTGCAGTCCAAACTTCTTCGGGCTCTGCAGGAAAAGAGTTTTGAACGGGTGGGTGGGAGTAAGACACTGTCCGTAGATGTCCGGATAATCAGCGCCACCAATAAAGATCTGAAGGAGGAGGTGGATCAGGGCCGTTTTCGTGAGGACCTTTATTATCGACTTAATGTGATCCATGTCTTGCTGCCGCCCTTGCGGGAGCGCATGGATGATATCCCCATCCTTGTGGCATATTTTATCAAGACTGTTTCTGAACGTCTGGCCAAGCCCGGACTTTCCATCAGTCCTGATGCCCTGCGTCTTCTGGTAACTCTGCCCTGGGAGGGGAATGTGCGGGAGTTGGAAAACACCATTGAACGGGCGGCAATCCTTTGTAATAATAACAAAATTGAGGCAGATGACGTGCAGCCGGAATCTACTGCCAGAAGCCCGCAGGCCGCCTGGACGCATGCCATGGATCTTGCTCAGTTGATTCCGGATACGGTGGAACTCAATGAGGTTCTCTACGCGGTGGAGGAAAAGATGTTAAACCGGGCTCTGGAGGTCTCTGGTTTCGTCCAAGCAAGAGCTGCGGAGAAACTGGGGATTACCAAGAGTCTGCTGCAGTACAAGATGAAAAAATACGGGATCAAGAAAGGGAAGTGACTTTTATTGCCGGTCAAGAACTGACAGAATGATTTCGCGCAGAGACGCAGAGGTGCTGAGAAGGACAAAAAAAGTTTTTCTCTGCGCCTCTGCGTCTCTGCGCGGGACCAGATAACCTGATTTTATACATGGAATTAGGTTCCTGTTATTTGCCTTGCGGGATGCCCCAGTGCAGTTTGTTGCGCAGGATGGAGAAGTAGTCCCGGTGGGGAGAGATGATCAGTTGCAGCGGATGTTCAGCCGCCTCGATTTCCAGCATCTCATTGCTCTGCATGTCCCAGGCCGACTGGCCGTCGATAATGACTTTGGCGTAATGACCAGGTCCATCATCGATACGGGTGTTGAGTCTGGTCTCAGGTGGCAGGAGCACCGGCCTGCTGCTAAGCATGAAGGGGCAGATAGGGGTGACCAGGATTGATGCCAGTCCAGGATAGACCAGCGGCCCCCCTGCTGAGAGATTATAGGCGGTAGAGCCGGTGGGAGTCGAAAAGATCAGTCCGTCCGCCTTATAGGTGGTGATATATTCTGTGTTTGCTCGGGTGGAAAGTTGCAGGACCCGGTCCAGGGTTCCCTTGCTGATCACCACCTCGTTTAAGGCGTACCGATATGCTGTCGGCTGATTTTCCCGGATGATGCGGGTCTTGAGCATCATCCGATTCTCAACGGTTACGGCCCCTGAGATGATCTCTTCCAGGGCCGGTAGGGCCTCCTGCTCAGTCAGCTCAGTCAAAAATCCCAGATTACCCAGATTGATCCCGATTACCGGAATGGAATGACGGGCCGCTTGGTCTGCTACATGGAGCAGTGTTCCATCCCCGCCCAGAATAATCAAAATATCAAGATCAGGTTCAATCTGGTTGATTGTGGCCGTAACTCCCCTGTTCTTCAGCCACTCGCAGAGCATGTTGGCAAAGGCGTCGGCCGGCTCGTGATCTTTTTTGATTATAATGCCTGCCCGGCGCACAGAAAAATCAGAGACAATGCGAAAGGGATGAAGAAGGCTTGCCATCTTATTTCTTCCCGAGTTCAATGGAACGATTGGTTGCGGCCTCGATGGCATCCATGATGATTCCCTTGAAGCCCGCCTTCTCCATGACATGCTGGGCGGCAATGGTGGTGCCTCCCGGAGAAGTAACCATGGCCCGGAGAACGGCTGGATGTTTTCCGCTTTCCTGCATCAGTTTAACCGAACCAAGCACGGTTTGAAGGGCCAGAGTTTCAGCAACGGGACGGGCCAGGCCGGTTTTTATGCCGGCATCGATCATCCCCTCAATGAAGGTAAAGACATAGGCTGGGCCGGAACCGCTGAGCCCTGTGACTGCATCCAGATACTGCTCTTCCATGATAACGGCTACACCCACCGCGTCAAACAGGGATTTAGCGAGAGCCATGTCTGCAGCTGTAATGTTTTTATTACCACTCAGGGCTGAGGCGGATTCCAGGACGAGGGCCGGAGTGTTGGGCATGACACGGATGATCTTGCATTGCAGTCCGCTGAGATGACTTTCATAAAAAGAGATGGGCAGTCCGGCGGCAATGGAGATGATCAGGTGTTCTGCGGTGATCAGCTCTTTTGAACTAGTGAGAAGAGAGCCCATGACCTGAGGTTTTACCGCCAGGATCACAGTGGCACAGGAATTCCAGATTGGGACCCCGCTGTCAAAGGGTTGAACCTGATAGGTATCTTTGAGATAGTCGCGCCTTGCGCTATCAGGTTCGGCTACCAGGATGTCCTCTGCTGCATATAAGCCAGACTGAATAATACCGCGAATCAGGGCTTCACCCATCTGGCCGCCGCCGATAAAACCGATTTTTGTTGTCATATTTTTTGTCCTTTTGTTGTTGAGTGGAAAGTTCAGCTGACTGTACCATGTCTCAGGAAAACAATCCATACTGGAAGAAATCAATCTGCTGATGAAATATGGTGTTGACTATGATAGGATTCAAATAATAAAAAAGGGAACTCTTCAGCGATTCATGGAATGAAAATTGGTCTCGCGCAGAGGCGCTGAGAAGGACAATAAAGTTTTTCTCAGCGCCTCTGCGCGAGAAAATGTTACGATGGCGAATTTACGGTTTTAATGATGAGAGGGGAAAATGATCAATAAAGATTTACTTGATATCCTGGCCTGTCCCAAATGTAAGGGACCCGTCAGGCTTACCGAAGCAGCCGATGGTCTTGTCTGCGAAAAGTGCCGGTTGTTGTACGAAATTCGTGATGATATACCGGTGATGCTCATTGATGAAGCCAGGGATCTCGATGGGCAGGCAAGCTAGTTTGTTTCAGCTCTCGAGCTTGTTTTTAAACTGTTCGTTCACTTTATAAACAAAGGCCAGAACCTCGGCCACGGTGTGGTAGAGCTCGGCGGGTATCTCGTGTCCCAGAGGAACTTTAGCCAGCAGTTCAACGAGATCGGGGTCTTCCTGGATGTAAACACCAGCCTCCCTGGCGGTTTCGATGATTTTCCGGGCAATTTCTCCTTTGCCACTGGCCACGACCCTGGGAGCGCTGCTTTTTTCAGCATCGTAAATGATGGCAACAGCCTTGTCCATTTTTTGGTTCTCGGCCATATTATACCTTTGTATTCAGTAGTGATTGACTAGCCGGCATCAGCAGTCTGACCAGATCTGTGTTGGGGGCGTTTGCCGTTCCTGAAAAAGAAAGCCCCTGCAACGGAATATCAGTCAGTTGCTGTTTGAGATCGTCACTGAATTGACTGACGAAATCAGCCTTCTCTTGAGAATCACAGTTGAAGCGCATCCATAATCCCTCATCTGTCTGTAGAAATTCGATATTGAGATTGCCAAGCCCGGTCAAGGCCAGATGAAGGGAAAAGTGTAGTTGTTTACTCTTCTCCTGGCCTTCTGTCTCCTGATCCTGTTTCTGGTCAATAAGAAGATAACCCTGATCCAGAAAAGGGAATGGCAGGGGAAGGATTATGGTGTTTTCCTGCCCCAGACGCAGCTGACTTAACTGGAAACTCTCGATTGTGGAGAGTGCAGATTTGCTGGCCTCTCCGATCTTTTCTGATTCTCCAAAAAGATGCGCTATCTCAAATAAGGCCGATTTAAGAGATCCTGCCGCTTCACCTGTCAGTCCTGTCTGCAATTTTGCTTCCATCTGCAGACCGAGGGAGTCAATCATCTGCCGTAAGATGTTTCCCCCTTCTGTATTGTCTAATGGTCGTTGCTGCAGTGCAATAAAATTCTCCAAGGTCTGGAGGCTGAGACTTGATAACGCCTCTATTGCCGGATTTGGTGGCTGTTGAAGTAGCTGGAGAAGGTTGGTCAGGTCAATATTCTGACCGACAAAGCTCAGTGAGTGTCCCAGGAATTGTTGCAGGGGAGAACTGATAATCTTGAGTTCAAGTTGGGGTGTGGTGGCCGTAACCTCGAGCTGAAGTGTTTGTCCGGGGGTGAGGGTTACAGAGTCCGCCTGAACCAGGAGACGGTTTGAATTTATATCGAGGACAAATTTATTGTCACCAGCATCATTGAGCACGAAGGCTCGCATGGTCTGGCCTTCCAGCATATGATGCTGATTCTGTTGTTGTCCACTTGCCCCGGAAGTTGATGAGCCGAGAATAGCGGAAGGTGAGAGGGGGGCAATTGGCTCCATGGTCTTCTTTCGGCAGAAAAGGAGAAAAACTTAACGTAGCTTGTCGATTTGATAGACCTTTTTACAAAATAAGTTGTGAGTGATCTTCATTCAAGGATTAAGACTGATCTCGCGCAGAGACGCTGAGGCGCTGAGAAGGACACAAAAAGTTTTTCTCAGCGCCTCAGCGTCTCTGCGCGAGAAAATTCTAGTGCTTGTTGTCTCAGGCCGTCATCTCGGCATGGCCGTTTGAAACATGGCTGGACATTCATGCTATTTGAATATTTTCACGGAGTTGTCTGCGTTGCTCTCTCAGGCAACAGGATACGATGAAATCGCGTTCTTTCTGCTCAAGATCGTCAAACTGTAATGCTATTTGCCAATGATCTCTGCGTAACTTTTTCATCCGGATAACGTGTGCTAGGCAGTGAATTTCTTTATCAGTATGGGGAATCTTGATATGAATCTTGATGCGTTGTCTGTTGAGAAATTCTTTTGGGAAAATAGCCAGGGCTCCACCTCCGGAAAGATCCAGGGTCTCGCCATCATGCTTCCATGCACTGGCTCTTTCTTCGGGACCGGGTTCGTAACTGGCAGATATGGCGGCTCGCACATCAGCGCGGTAATAGGCGCGCATACTGGTAGGATCAATGGTCTTTTGGGCAAACAACTCCAGAATCCGGTCCCCTTTGCTTGATTCAATCCCGGCCTTGAAGGTGATTGATTTGTCTTCACCTTTCACGGCTACGAGGCAACTTTTTTTGGTGTCAATATCTAGAGGGAGTTGTTTGGGGGGGAAGACCAGAAAGAAATGAGGTGCCTCAGACTCTTTATAAATACATTTGAGCTGCACGGAACCACCGCTTAAAAGTGGCAGGTTTATTTCAGCAGATTGGCTGTCCTGGAGCCTTTTTATAAGATCAACGAGAGAATATGGCATTAGACATTAAGGGAGTAGGGTAAAATATAAATTTCGTTTATGTCTCTTTAATCTGTACCTTGAGACGAAGCAGACGACGTTGGGTAATCAAGCACTGGCCTACGATCCTGTCTCTATCTTCATCGTTGATATCGTCGTAATGATAGGCGACCACGTAGCTGTTTTCTTCAACCTCCGAAATTCTGACCGGAAGGGCTAGAAAGGTGATGACAGAATCGGTTTGGTCATCATGGATGGGGAGCTGGATCCTGACCAGTTTGTCAGCTGGGGGCTTTTCGTGAAAAATCGCCAGGAGACCGCTGCCGCTGATATCAATGGTTGTCCCGGAAAGTTTCCAATGTTCCTCTGGACTGCCAAACCCTTCAGGCAAGAGGGAGCTGACAATAATGGGTGTTGTATAATCAACCCGGAAATATTCGCGCATCTGCTCATGGCTGATGGTCTTTTGGACAATCATCTCCAGCACCTGATTGTTCACCACTTGCTCGATCATGGCTTCCAGAGAGACACTTTTGCCGGCCATATCCAGGCTGATGATACAGGGTGACTTGGTGTCAAGGGCAGTGACAGGCAGAGCGCCGGGTTCAAACAGAAGATTGAAACGGGGGGTGGTTGTCTTCTGAAAGATACATTGGACCCGATATCGTTTATCCGCGTTTTGCAGCGGCAAAAAGATTCTGACCGGTTTGGTTTCTGGAATATTATTGATGAAATCTGTTTCTGTAGTCACGATGAGCGTTCTCTGAATGAAGGTTCAGGATATTTGGGATGATGGACAAATTTTATAATATTGCTCCGGCTCTCATGCGCCGCCTTCCACGGCCTGTGTCGCAGGTATGCAGAACAGCGAGTTCCATTCTGGCTGCAGCACACCCAGACAGGGTTCCCCCGGCGGCGTATAGGAACCAGATATGAAGATTCTCTCAGTGTTCTGCTGGCGCTTCATCTTAAATTTATAGTCAGGTGAAGAGTAAAACTTTTTTTATAGTATCAGTCTTGACAAGAACTATCAAGATTTCTGTGTGTTGCAGATTCGTTCAGCAGCTTTTTTTTGACTAGAAAGATCTGTTCCCATACCTGATCACAGCTCAAGATAACTTTTGCCAGGATGTGTTGGTACCCTTTTACAAAATGGGTATTCAATATTTCCTGGCCGGCAAGATTCATAATGGCAATGAGTTGTTCATCCTGACTTGCCAGATCGTGTTGCATCTTTGTAAGTTGTTGACTTCTCAGCTGAATCTGTTGTGGGGATAAGGTGGCAATGTCGGCTATCAGTGAGGATGCGGCTTGTTCCAGGAGGGTGTATCGTGAGATGGCATTGCGGAAGGATTTTTCTACATCAATGATTGCTTGAGGGGAAGGCGGGACGAAAGCGGTGATTGCGGGCGGAGGCCCTTCAGCGTACATGATTAAGGATGCCGCCGTTTTGAGGAGAGGTCGTCTGGCGGTATCCGTTCAGGGCTGTGCGTCCGCCCTGGATTGATTTGATATCATGGGCGAGCAGGGATTTGATATTATTGATGACTGAGAGCAAGGAACGGTTGTGGGGCAGAATCTGTTGCATGAGTTTCTGGCGCTTGTCCATCAAAGGATGAGAAGAGAGATGAGCGGACACTGCGGGATCCATCTCTTTCAGGGTAGCGATAAGTTCCTGATCGGCAAGAGCTGCCTTCTCCTGCAACTGCAGGATCTCTGTTCCTTTACTGCCAAGAGTTGAAAGGGAATTGTCACCCCTGTCGTGACTGATGGCCTCGAATAGAGCGAGAATATCCTCATAACATTCGATTGAACTGAGGAGCAGGGCGTCAAGTTCTCCCAAGTCTCGTTGTATTATCAAGGAGTCATGCATATCTCATCCCGCGGCGTTGAGGGGTACATACACTTTGTCAAGTTGAGCTTTTTGTGCGGTCACTGTCTTCGTCTCGTCCTGTTGGTGGCGGTTGATGTCAATGGCTTCGGCCCAAGTCTCACGGAGGTCAACCAGCAAGCCCTCAACAGTTTTTAGTTTTTCTCCGCTGTCATCTTTACGGGCAGCATTCAGTTCACGAATCATGAATTGATAGAGTCCATCCAGATCGGCGGCAATCTGACCGCCAATCTCATGGTCCAGCGTATTGGAAAACTCGGTGATGATGGCCATGGTCTTGCTGATTTTCTCCATCTTCAGCACCTGGTTACCCTGTTCTCCGGCCATCATGGCCTGACGGGTAAAACGGATGGCGCCATCATAGAGCATGATCATAATCTGCTCAGGGGTGGCTGTATAGATTTGATTTTGCTGGTATTGCTGCTGTTGCTGGTATTGATTGGAATAAGCGTTCATAGTTAAGTCCCTTTAACTTTTAACCTTTCATCATGTTGCTCAGCAAATCCATTTGCTGAGTGAGAAAATCACCTTGGGAATTCAAGCCGCTGACAAGAGTTTCCATAACGGAATATTGGGCTCGCAATGAGGCCTCTCTTTTGGCCATCCGTGGTTCCATATTAAGAATCTGGTCATCAAATCGCTTAATCGTGAGATCGTAACTCTTTTTCTTACTGGCATACATCCCATCGGTGCTGCTGGTCACATCAAGCAGGTAATAGTTGAATTTTTTCATGATCCCGTCGACACTGTCTTTGCCGGAGAGCAGGCTGACGGTATCCTCAAAATTATCTTGGAGAGCCGTGTCCATTGTGCTGTTGTTCTGGGCCAGAGTGCCATCCCATTGGGTAGTGATGCCGAGCTGGGACAAGACACTTATGGATGAGTTGCCGGTATTGATGACTGAGCTTAAAACTGACTGCAGGCCGCGTTTGACACTATTAATTGAGGCGTCACCCCGCAGGACCGAGCCAAGGAGCTCCGGGCTCTCAGCATCTGTGGTGGTGTCGGTTGTGCCAAATTCGTCATAGCCGGAGAGAATCCATTCCATGACCTTATTGTAACTGCTCACAAAGGTGGTCAGTTTTTCCTTCAGGGCACTGCTGTCTGGTTTTATTTCCAGCAAGGATGTTTTGTATGGTGGTGTCCCTGTAGGGTCAGCCTCGCTAACGGAGTTGAGATTGAGGGTAATGCCGTTTATAGCTTCACTTATGGTGTTGCTGTTGCTGACCACTTGAACACCATCGATATACGCTATAGCCTGTTGGGCCGTTTGAGTCTTGGTTGTGTTAAAGTCGATCGGACTTCCATTGACGGCTTTCAGGTCACTGGCCACGCTGAAGCTGGCGCTGGAGTCTGTGCCGGTGAAGACCAGGCGATAAGGTTTGTCCGTGCCGTCGTTGATAAGGGTGGCCTTGACCCCGGTCTCAGCAGATTTTTCATTGATGGCATCAGCCAGACCTAGCAGGGAGTTGTTGTCCCCATTGATTGCGATAACAGTGTCATTTCCGTTGCTGTTGCTAATGGTAAAGGTGCCGCTGCCGAGCAGGGGCTCTGTCTGTGATGTCCAACCTGCGCTGACAGTCTTTTGCACCTGGGCCAGTTGCTGCACGGCGATATTATAACTGCCGCTGCTGGCATTTGTACTGGTGGCAGTAAAGGGGGCATTCGCGCTTAAAGAGACACTGGTGGATTTGACCTGACTGGTGAGGGTCATGTCGCTGACCGCGCTTCTCAGGTCGTCGAGGGTCGTTTTGAATTGGGCGTAGGCTTCAATGATAGAAGTCTCTGCTGTTTTTTTTGCTTCCACTCGGGTAATGGGCGCCCGCTCGATCTCCATTAACTGGGTGACGATTTTGTCGGTGTCTATACCGGTGGAAAGTCCGCTGAATGTGATTGACATTTTTATTCCCCTCCGAGAAAAAACACCTTGTTATCTTGTTCCCATGCGCCGTATTGAAATCAAATGGTGCCTGAGTTGCAGGCAGAGAAGTGGATGCAGCGCATCCAGGATGGTTCCCATACTTCATGAGAACCAGGTGTAAGAGAGTACACCTTTCCTGTTTGCGGTGAAAACGACACTTTCTCTCCGGCACGGTCCCTCCTGTCATGTCGACAGGCAGGGGAAAATCTTAATTGCTTTTTTGATAATCCGAGGGGAATGTAAAAAAAAAAAATTTACTCCGTTCGGAAAGCCAATTAAAGCTAAGGGATTTTACGCTTGTGTATCCACGAGATTGCCGCGCAGATCATCCAGCATTTTTTGCAGATTTACTAACTCTTCCGCTGGAATCTGGCGCATCAGCTCATTGGTCTTAGTGTCATATATCTTGACAATGAGATCGGCGTTGTCGTTCTGCTCAAAACGGACACTGTACAGGCCGTCTTCAGTGATTGCCTTGATCTGACTGAGCAGTTCTTCCGACTGAACTCCCTTTTGTGAAGAAGAAGCCTGCGGCGTATCCGCAGTTTGGTTCTTCCGTTGTGAATCTATCTGATCGAGGACCTGGGCTTTCGGCTGTACGGCTCCACCGACGCTACTGGTCATATCTATATTCATTTGAACCTCCTCCCTGCCAAGGGAAGAGGTGCCGGCCGTTCGACCGGCACCTCATTATTTACATCCTGTAGGTCGGGTTTAACCCGACGCCGGACTATGTTGCACCTCATGTTGTCGGGTTGAAACCCGACCTACCGTTACCCTGTTGTCCTGCCTGAAGCCTGACCCACATTATCCTGTAGGTCAGGCTTCAGCTCTTCCGCCTTGTTTACTGTAACAGGGACAGCGCCAGCTGGGGAGCCTGGTTTGCCTGTGCAAGAATGGAGACACCGGCTTGTTGAAGAATGTTCATTTTGGTCATCGCCGAAGTTTCCATTGCTATGTCAGCATCAAGAATCCGCGAACGTGCAGCAGAAAGGTTTTCTGCTACATTGTTCAGGTTGGAAATGGTGGATTCAAAACGATTCTGAATCGCACCAAGGCCGCCGCGAATAATATCAACTTCCTCAAGGGCCTTGTCCACACTGGCAATACCAATTACAGCATCGGTACGGGTTGCTACCGAAATATCGCTGACGGTTACAGTTGCTGTTGTAGTTTCACTAGCGTCGGCACCACCTGTCAAACTAATAGTTCCGGCAGTACTTGCAGCAGTCGTTCCTGCAAAGGAAACCAGAGCTTGGGCTGAGATAGCGCTGGCGGTAGTAAGTGCAGAGATAGCAGCAGCAAGCTCAGCTCCAGTATCGTAGGAAGCTGAAGTCAAAGCAGCGGTGACAGTAATTGTAGTACCTGATACCCCAACAGTGACGGTATCAGCGTCAGTACCGCCAGACAAAGCAATTGTACCGGCAGTACTTGCAGCCGTTGTTCCAGCAAAGTCAACCAAAGCCTGGGCTGAAATAGCACTGGAGGTTGTCAGAGCTTGCAGGATAGTCGCAAGTTCGCCTCCAGTGTCTGTTGCCGCAGCCGTCAGGGATGCTGTTACAGTGATCACGGTGCTGCCAGCAGTATCAGTTGCAACAGCAACAGAGGTGGCTACAGTACCGTCAACACCGCCAGACAAGGCAGTTGTGCCGGCAGTACTTGCAGCAGTCGTTCCTGTAAAGGAAACCAGAGCCTGGGCTGAGATACCGCTGGCGGTAGTCAGACCTTCCAGGATAGTCGCAAGTTCGCCTGCAGTGTCTGTTGCCGCTGCCGTCAGGGATGTTGTTATAGTGATCACGGTGCTTCCAGCAGTATCAGTTGCAACAGATACTGTGGCAGCGTCCCGACCTCCAGTCAAGGCAGTCGTTCCGGCAAGAGTGGTTGAAGCTGTCGTTGCCGTTGAGGTAAAGTTAACCAAAGCCTGCGCCTCGATGGCACTGGCGGTGGTCAATGCGTTAAAGACACTAGTCAATTCAGCTATTGTATCGTTAGCCGCCGCTGTCAACTGTGCAGTGAGGGTGATGACAGTACTTCCAGCAGTTGTAGTCGCTACAGAAACAGAACTTGCAGTGCCGTCAGCTATTACAAAAGATATATTATTACCGGCCGTTCCAGTAGCATCTGCGGCTAATGAGAAGGCAGTAGGAGCTCCAGTAGCAGCAACAGCACTACCTGCACTGGTGCCTCCGTCTACAACTACTACTGAAATATTATTCCCGGCAGCACCACCAGTATCTGCTGTGACAGTCAATGACCCCGAAGTAGTAGCAGCAGCAACACTACCTACAGTGCCGGTGCCTCCGTCTACAACCACTACCGAAATGTTATTCCCGGCAACACCAGCAGTATCTGCTGTGACAGTCAATGAGCCCGTAGTATTAGCAGCAGCAAGACCAGCTGATCCGCCATCAACAACTACTACTGAAATGAGATTACCATCAACACCACCGGTAGCTGCAGTTACAGCCAAAGATCCTGTAGTATTTGCCGCAGCAACAGATGCTGTTGTCGGAGTCCCTGCAGCTGCAACTTCACCTAGATCAGCAGCACGGGCACTGGAAATGGAAAAAGAGATAGTCTGGCTTTGACCTGCATTAGCACCAACCTGGAAGGTTGCATTCGCCATGCTTCCATCTATAACGGTTCTGCCGTTGAACTGAGTGGTCGACGCAATACGGTCGAGTTCGGCCTTAAGTTGAGTAACCTCATTGTTTAGAGAAGTACGATCACTATCGGAGTTGGTATCATTGGCAGACTGAACAGCCAACTCACGAATACGCTGCAGGATATTGGTACTTTCCTGGAGCGCACCTTCCGCAGTCTGGGCGAGAGAAATACCATCGTTAGCATTTCTGGCAGCTTGGTTCAAACCACGAATCTGACTAGTCATACGGTCGGATATAGCAAGACCAGCTGCATCGTCCTTAGCGCTGTTGATGCGGAGACCAGATGACAAACGCTGCATAGATTTTGCCAGCGCTGATTGAGAAGTACCCAAATTACGTTGGGCGTTAAGAGATGCTACGTTGGTATTAATTGATAATGCCATGGTGAATCCTCCATGAAGTTTTAAAGTTTGGCGTCCTTGCCAGTTTGGGGAAAAATAGCTTTAATTCTAGTTAGATGTGCTCTGTGATTGTTTACCTCCCATTTTTTAAGTAAAATGTTTTTGGTTGTTTCTACACAAACAGGATAAGGGCTTTAATCCTTAAAAGATATATCGGCAACCGCTTCAGGAAACTTTAGACTTATTTTAATATTTTTTTCCTGTGTCTTTTTTCGCAGATAAAAT
>JAQVER010000056.1 GCA_028697885.1 Desulfocapsaceae bacterium | reverse complement strand
TTTCTGGCAATGGGCGGAGCCATCATCCTCAGCCTTGGAGGATCAGCAACCGAGCAGGCCCCAGCACCCCTGCTCGGTAATTTCTATGAATTCATGTCCATGACCTGTGCCACGATCTATACCATTACCGTCAAACGACTCACCGCCTTCTACCCGGCGTTCTTTCTCACCGCGGTCCAGGCCTGGATTGGAGCCCTCTTCTTCGCACCTTTTCTCGCTCTTCCCCAAGTCCCGCTACCCACGGCCTTTCTCCTAGTACCCATGTCAGCCATCCTCTATCTGGGGCTGGCAGTCACTCTAGCCGCCTATGGCCTCTATAACTACGCACTGGCACAGATGGAAGCAAGCAAAAGCTCAATCTTCATCACCCTAATTCCCCTGTTCACACTGCTGCTCAGTCGGATTCTCTTTAATGAAACCTTTACGCCATTGCAGTATCTTGGCGGTGTTACTATTTTTTTGGGTGTATCACTGAGTCAGGATTTTTTCAGGATTTTAACAGGAATATTATTTCAAAAAAGAACAGAACCGTGAACAGATCACATATCAACAAGGAACCAAGCAATGGACAAACAACTCCAGAAACAATTAGAGGGACTGTTTTTAGCAATGACACGCGGTGCTGCCCGCAAAAAGATCTACGCCCTGCGGGCACGACAGGAGGGCAACAAGGCTCTTGCCTGCCTCTTTGCAGCCATAAGCAGCTCAGAGTCCGCCCAGGCCGCCCGCTTTCTTATCCAGCTTCGCGGCCAGACAGGCAGCAACGAACAAAATTGTTCCCTTGCCTTCACCGATGAGATCCCCGCCTCCATCACTCTCTATGAGAAGGCAGCAGGGCAGGCGGGTGACGTACATGACAAGGCCATACACAGCGTCTGTTCCCAGTCTGTCAGAGTCCAGCGCATGCACCTGAGCCTGAAGAAGAAACTGGAAAGAAAGAGCCAGGACAATGAGAGTAAGGTCAGCTACCACATCTGCCAATTCTGCGGATTTATCATGGAAGACAAGGCCCCGGAAAACTGCCCAATCTGCACCGCCCCGGCCAGTCGTTTTCAGGAGATCACTACCTGAAAAGAGCCCACAGCCCCGGGAAGACATGTGGTCACGGCCAGCCCCTGTTCTCCAAACAAGAAAGCCCGTAACTTATTAAAGTTACGGGCTAATAAAAAAAATGGTGCCGCAGGCGAGAGTCGAACTCGCACGACCGTGGGCCACTACCCCCTCAAGATAGCGTGTCTACCAATTCCACCACTGCGGCGCACTTCTTTATTTTTTTTCTTTATTTTCGGGTGCTGTTCCTTTCGTTGCGGCAGGTGCTGTCTCTTGCTTAGCAGGAACAGCTGGCATAGGGATAACTTTTTCCTCTTTCCCTGCCTTCTCTTCCACCTTTTCCACTACTGCAGCTTTAGGTTTTTCCAGCTCGGTCATAACCGACCCGGTACTCTTGCTGGATGAAAAATAAGCCAGAGCAACCGATGTCAACATAAACACAATTGCCACAGAAGTCGTAATCTTGTTCAACAATGGCAACGGACCTTCTGACCCGAACAGCGACTGACCAGAACCACCAAAAGTTGCCCCCACATCTGCCCCTTTCCCATGCTGGAGCAGGACAATCACGATCAGAAAAAGACAGACCGCTACATGGACAACTGTTAATAAGGTAATCATCAGTAAATACTATATTTCGTGAAAATGAATTATCCGTTCAAACGACTCTGCATTGAGGGCCGCACCGCCAACGAGAGCACCATCGATATCATCCTGAGCCATCAATGCATCAATGTTATCAGGCTTAACCGAGCCACCATACAATATCCTAACCTGATCGGCAACATCTTTTTCATACATGCCCGCCACAAGATTGCGGATAAAGGCATGAACCTCCTGAGCCTGCTCTTTCGTGGCTGTTTTCCCTGTCCCAATCGCCCATACCGGTTCGTAGGCAAGGACAGTCTCCACCACATCCTCAGCCACGACACCGGCAAGACCCGAGCGGATCTGCTCTTCAATAATCTTGAATGTCTTCCCATCCTCCCGTTCGCCCAGAGTTTCCCCGACACAAAGGATAGGTACGAGCCCAAAGGCAAGGGCGCCCCGGACGCGTTTATTAATGAGCGCATTATCCTCATGAAAGATCTGCCGCCGTTCCGAATGACCAACAATGGCCGCAGCACCACCTGCATCCAAGACCATCAAGGGAGAGATTTCACCGGTAAAGGCCCCTTGCGCCTCCCAGCAGACATTCTGGGCAGCAAGGAGAACACCTGTCTCCGCAACCATATGGGCAACCTGACTGAGCACGGTAAAGGGTGGAGCCAGCAACACATCACGATCCTTAAGCCCCACGCATGTTTTTGCAATATCTGCAGCAAGATGGCAGGCATCAAGGACTGTAGTATGCATCTTCCAGTTTCCAACAAGCAACGGCCTTCTCTTCATAACTGACTCCCCTGAGGCGTTCCCGCGACATAGTCGCCATTCGCGCTCAGCAATTTGGACCTTTCAACCAAGGGCATCAACACCCGGCAGACTTTTTCCCTCCATCAGCTGGAGAAAAGCACCACCCCCGGTTGACATATAAGAAATATTTCTGGCCTCACCAGATTTTTTCACCGCCGCGTTGGAATCACCACCGCCGATTACTGACAGGGCATGTGAGGTAGCAATCGCCTGACACATGGCCATGGTCCCCCGGGCAAAGGCATCCATCTCAAAAGCACCCATTGGCCCATTCCAGACAATGGTTCGGACATCGGCCAAGGCCTCCTGAAAACAGATGGTCGAGGCCGGACCAATATCAAGGGCCATCCAGCCCTCAGGGATATCCTGGGCCGTCACATTCTTCACTACTGCGTCCGGTGCAAAACGATCCGCCACCACAAAATCTACGGGGAAATAAAGTTTCACACCCTTCTCTCTGGCTGTCTGGACCAGCTGCCGAGCACTATCGAGAAGATCATCTTCAGTTTTAGAAGCACCAACCGCAATCCCCTGACTCTTAAGAAAGGTATTGGCCATGGCTCCGCCGATGATCATCCGATCCACCTTATCCAGCATATTCTGCAAGGCACCCAGCTTGGATGAAACCTTTGCCCCACCAACAATAGCCATCAAGGGACGGACGGGTTCGTCCATCGCCTTGTGGAAAAAGTCCATCTCAGTCTGAAGCAGGAATCCGGCACACTTCTCCGGAACAAGGGCAGGGACACCGGCCACGGAGGCATGGGCTCGATGGGATGCGGCAAAGGCATCATTAACATAAACATCAGCCAGACAGGCAAGCTGTTCCGCAAACCCGGGATCGTTTTCCGTCTCCTCCTTATGAAAACGCAGATTCTCCAAAAGAAGTACCTCACCCGGCTGCATGGACCCAACCATGGCCTCAACTTCCTGGCCGACACAATCCGGAGCCAAGCGCACATCCTGCCCGAGCAGAACTGAAAGGTGTTTGGCCGCAGGAGCAAGACTGAAGGCCATAACCCGTTGTCCTTTCGGCCTGCCCATATGACTGCACAAGATCAGTTTCCCGTTCTGCTCCAGAATATACTGAATGGTGGGCAGGGCCATACGGATACGGATATCGTCGGTAATCCCCCCCTGCTCATCCATGGGGACGTTAAAATCGACACGAACCAGTATGCGCTTCCCGGAAAGTTCCAGATCACGGATCGTTTTCATTACCTCACTCCTCTTTCATTCATCCTGAAGACAGGTCTTTTAGAGCATCTTGTCGGCAACCTGAATTGTCAGATCACCCAACATGTTGGTGTAACTTCCCAGCTCATTATCGTACCAGCCATAAACAACCGCCTGGGTCACCGGTACACTGAGCATACGGTCAGCACCGGCACCGAGGGCACAGGATTTAATTTTGTCAAGATTCACAGAGATTGAGGCAGTACGGGTATGGGTCTCAGTACCTTCAATAACGGCTGCCGCCTCCGGCACTCCGATGATATCAGACGAGACATTCTGCTCCTCCGTATACTCCAGGTAAGGAGAATTCTGGGCATAGTCGCGGTAAATGGCATTGATCCTGTCTCTTTTCAGCGGATTTTCAAGATCATCCTGAACATTGAGCACAAGTACAATCAATGAACCGGTTGAGGTTGGAATACGAACTGATTCGGCGATAAAGCCAATGGACTTCATCTCCGGGATAACCAGAGCCAGAGCCTTGGCCGCTCCCGTGGTCGTCAGGATAATATTATTGAGAATCGAACGATTCTTGCGCAGATCAACCGCCCCACTTTTAGGCAGACGATCCAAGACCTGCTGGCTACCGGTTGCCGCATGAATAGTAACCATGGAAGCTGAAAGAAAATTCTCCGCCCCGATACTCTCCATCAACGGTTTGATCATATAGGAAAGGCAGGTCGTGGTACAGGAGGCAGCCGAAATGAGGGAGTGACGGGATGAATCATAATCTTCATCATTGATACCCATAACCGTGGTCACCGCATCCGCCGGCATGTCCATGCCCTTCGATTTAATTTTGAAAGGGGCAGAGAGTAAGACCTTCTCAGCTCCGGCCTGCAGATGACCGCGCAAGGCACCCCACTTGGCATCAGCATCGGCAGTGGGATCAGTAAAAGCACCGGTAGTATCCACTACCAGTTTCACCCCGTTTGCCTGCCAGGCAATATCCTTAGGATCACGGGCAGTGCGCAGAAAAGTTACCGGCACGCCATTAATAACCATGCGGCCCTTTTCTTCATCAAGATTTTCGATCACACGGCCACCCTTATGACCATGAAGATATGACCCAAGACGGCCATACGAGGAATCACGTTCGATACAGGATGCCAGATCGTTTAATCCCCGACCGATCTCCCGGCCAACGTTAACGGTGATTTCAGAAAAATGTTTCCTTGAGACATGATGCCAGAGTGACAGCTTCCCGATCCGACCGAGGCCGTTTATCCCTAAATTCATGGCAATGATTCTCCTTTACGGGTAAAATAATATTTAAATCAGCGTATTGCGTTGCGCCAAGACGGGCAAGACAACACAATATTAACAAAAACCTCTAGTTAGAAGACATACAAAAGTTCCATAGTCTTATACTGTATTCCAAGCTATTCTTCAAAGACTATCAAGACCATGTATTCAAAAAAACACCTTAGTGGGGAGCCTGGAGAAATCAGTATTGTTGCTGAAGTGCATGACACACAGGAGCCTTCACCACAACATTTTCCTAATATCCCAAGGTTAAAACCTTGGGGACGGTGCAACAGTCAAGCAAAAAGACACTTCCCTGAGGCAAGTCAACCAGACAATAAATGAAATTCACAACGCCATTGCAAGCAGCAATTCTCATCAGACGCTACAAGCGTTTTTTAGCCGATGTCAAAACTGAAGACGGAACAGAGCTCACTGTCCATTGCCCGAACTCAGGCTCCATGCGCGGTTGCTCCACTCCTGGAAGCAAGGTATTCATCTCCCGTTCAGCTAATCCCAAGAGAAAATACCCCTGCACCTTGGAAATGATCAAAAATGGAGCAACCTGGATAGGCATCAACACCATGCGCACCAACCACTTGGTAGCTGAAGCCATTAGCGAAAAACGAATTGCTGAGTTCAAAAATCTGGATACTATCCAAGCAGAAATCAAGACCTCAAAATCTACTCGGCTTGACTTCCTGCTCACCAAGGGCAGCTACAAAACCTACATAGAGGTCAAAAACTGCTCTCTGGTTGAAGATGGCTGCGCCATGTTCCCGGATGCCGTGACGGCCCGCGGCACAAAACACCTGCATGAGCTCGCAGAACTGGTAGCCCAAGGGAATGAAGGAGTTATTTTTTTCTGTGTCCAACGTATGGATGCAGACCGCTTCCGACCAGCCGCCCAAATCGATCCACTTTATGCCGAAACCCTGACACGCGTACACCAGCAAGGGGTCAGAATTCTGGTCTATCAGGCAGAGGTCACAGCAGAAGAAATCCGCATTATCCGTCCTCTTCCCTTCTCACTTTCCAAGAGCTAAACAGCCATGAAACAAACACCGGTACCCATAAAAAAAGGGGTCGTCCTCCTGAGCGGCGGCCTTGATTCCACCACTGTTCTGGCCATTGCCCAATCTCAGGGCTACGCCTGCTACTGTCTCAGTTTCAGCTATGGACAAAAACAATCCATTGAGCTGGAACGGGCCAGCCACATCGCCAGAACCTTCTCTGTGGAACAACACCTGATCCTGCAGCTGGATTTAGGCAAAATCGGAGGATCGGCACTCACCAGCACCCTCACCGTACCCAAAGATCGAGACCTGAGTCTGGAAACGGATGAGATCCCGATCACCTACGTACCGGCAAGAAACATGATCTTCCTGACCCATGCGGTTGCCTGGGCTGAAGTCTTGGGAGCAACAGATCTTTTTATCGGCGTCAATGCCGTTGATTATTCCGGCTATCCCGACTGCCGTCCAGAATTTCTGGAAGCCTTCACCAAAATGGCAAATCTGGGCACCAGAGCCGGAGTGAGGGGTAAAAATGGATTTACCATCCACGCACCACTGCTTTCTTTAAGCAAAAAGGAAATTATCGAGAAAGGCCTTGCGTTAGGGGTAGATTACAGCCTGACCCACAGCTGCTATGATCCCAAAGCAGGGATGGCCTGCGGCAGATGTGATTCCTGCCTGTTGCGCCTCAGGGGATTTGCCGAGGCCGGACTCACAGACCCGGCCCCCTATGCCAGATAGTTCCTATGACCACAGACAGGAGATAAAGAATGGAGGGCTTTCAACCCTGCAGATCATTATAGGTGACCCGGCCAGCAAGGAGAGTCAACACCGCCTTACCCTGAAGCTCCCAGCCCAGGAACGGTGAGTTCTTTGACAGGGAGACGATCATGTCCTCAGTAAAAATGAATTTCCTGTCAGGATCTATAACCGTTATATCCGCAACATCGCCAATAGCCAGTGAGCCGCCGGCAACGCCAAGGATATGGGCGGGGGCAGAGGACATCAATTCAACCAGGCGGGCTTCTGCGATTACCCCTGCGCGAATCAGGGCCAGACTCAGGGGCAGAGAAGTCTCAAGCCCGATAATACCATTGGCTGCCCGATCAAATTCCACCTGCTTTTGCAAAACAGAATGGGGGGCATGATCTGTAGCAATGGCATCAAAAGTGCCATCCTGCAGGCCATGCCGAATCGCCTGACGATCTTCCTCGGTACGCAGGGGAGGATTCATCTTGGCATTAGTATTATAGCCCTCAACTGCCTCCTCGGTCAGGGTAAAATAGTGGGGTGTTGTCTCGGCCGTAACCCGAACGCCCCTTTTTTTCGCCTGGCGGATCAGATCCGTCGCTGCCGCGGTGCTTACATGGGCGATATGGACATGATGACCGGTTAACTCGGCCAGGGCCAGCTCCCGATAGACCATAATGGATTCGGCGGCAACCGGAATACCACGCAGGCCAAGACGGATCGAAACCAGACCTTCATTCATCACCCCGTTACGGCTAAGCGAAATCTCCTCGGAATGAGAGATAATCAGCAGACCATGACTGGCCGCATATTCCATCGCCCTTCGCATGAGCTGACTATCAACCACGGGTTGTCCATCATCACTCAACGCCACCACGCCCGCCGCTTTCAGCTCTCCGTATTCAGCCAGCCCGGTTCCGTCGCTGCCCTTACTTATTGCCCCCACCGGATAGACCCGGGCCGAGGCATGCGCTGCCTGCTCAAGGATAAAACGGGTAACCGCAGCCGTATCATTGACCGGTTTTGTGTTGGGCATACAGGCCACCGCTGTAAAACCTCCCGTGGCTGCGGCAAGTGTCCCAGAGGCGATGGTCTCCTTATATTCCTCTCCTGGCTCACGAAGATGGACATGCATGTCAATCAGCCCTGGCACCACCCATTTCCCCTGCAGGTCGAACCGCCTGACTCCCTCAGGCACAAGAGATTCCGGCGCAATGATTCTGCCATCCCGTAGCCACAGATCCCCTTGCCTGTCAACCTTGTTTGCCGGATCAATAATCCGGCCATTCTGTAGAATCGTTATCTCATTCATGGCAACCTGTTATTGAGTATCCCCACCCTTTTCTCCACCCATAACGAGATAGAGCAGGGCCATACGAATGGCCACACCATTGGCAACCTGGTCAAGGATCACGGAACCGGTCCCATCTGCCACATCAGGATTCATCTCCACACCACGATTAATAGGACCTGGATGCATGACCAGCACATCTCTGTTGGCCATCTCCAGTAGCTTACGACTAACCCCGTAAAACCGGGCATATTCACGCAGAGAAGGAATCAGGGGATCATGCTGCCGTTCCTGTTGAATCCGCAGGGCCATTACCACATCAGCCCCCTCCACTGCCTCTGCGGCAGTGGCACAGACCTGCGCTCCTAACGACTCTATATGTGGAGGCATAAATGTCGCGGGCCCGGCAACTCTGACCTGAGCCCCCAGTTGGGTAAAGCCGATAATGTCAGAATGGGCAACCCGGCTATGGGCAATATCCCCAATAATCGCTACAGTTAACCCCTCAACTCTGCCTTTGTGCTCAATCACGGTCATCAGATCAAGCAGTCCCTGACTGGGATGTTCATGGGTCCCGTCTCCGGCATTAATAATTGCAGCATTGACATGCTGGGTCAAAAGCAGAGGCGATCCGGAACTGGGGTGACGAAGAATGATAATATCGGGATTCATGGCCTCAAGATTACGGGCCGTGTCAATAAGGGTCTCTCCCTTCTGGGCAGAACTGGTGGAAGCAGAGATATTAAAAGTATCAGCACTCATCCGCTTGGCTGCGATTTCAAAGGAAAGACGAGTGCGGGTGGAGGGTTCAAAGAAAAAATTAATAATCGTCTTTCCACGAAGTGTCGGTACCTTTTTGATGGGACGCGCAGATATTTCCCTGAAAGAACGGGCAATGGACAGGATATACAAGATATCCTCCGCTGAAAATTGGCCCATCTCCAGAATATGCTTATGCTGAAAACGATATTCTTTATTCACGCCCGCGCCCACCCATTAAACTGAGAGAAATCAACGAACCAGATCCCCAAGACGATCCCAGCGAATAGAAGTATAACGATCAATAGAAAAAAGTGATTTATCAACATCCCAGGACCAATAAATGATAAGGGCCTTGCCCAACACGTCCCGCAGATCAACAAACCCCCAGAAACGGCTGTCATAACTATTATCGCGATTGTCACCCATGACAAAAATCTTGCCATCCGGAACTTTCACCGGTCCAAAGTTGTCCCTTGGACCAGCCGCAGCGCTCATGATATCACGAGAGGTGAAATGTGCATGAGGATTATCAACCTGCTTGCCATTCAGGAAAACCTGTTTATCTCTGACCTCAATGGTATCACCACCTATGGCCACGACCCGTTTAATATAATCAAGAGAACGATCACGCGGAAAACGAAAAACAACCACGTCCCCCCGGGCTGGACCCTGCCTGGAAATCAGCGAGGTACCAATTACCGGTAGCCTGACCCCGTAACTGAATTTGCTTACCAACAAATGATCCCCGATCTGCAGTGTTGGCAGCATGGACCCGGAAGGAATTTTAAAGGCCTGAACAATAAAAGTCCGCACAAAAAGAGCAAGAAGTACCGCAACTACTATGGCCTCCACATACTCCTGAACAACTGATTTGTTTTTCTTCACGCTATTCAACCGTATCCTCTCCCTCTTTAGGTTATCAACAAATAAAGTCCATGAAACTGATTACTGCAAAAAAACTTTCTTTTCAAGCCAGTTCCAACTTGAAAAAAAATATTGCACCCTCTCAGATTCCTAATTCACTACGCTCATTCCCCTAACCATGCCAATACACACTGAAAAGGATATGAGACCATAAAAAATACAATATATTGTACCCTCCTTGCCGACAAAACAATCCTAGCCCCTTTTACTCATTTATTTTATTGGAAATATAATAAATTTTTCTTATTAGTTTTCTTGACAAAGTTTTTTTTTTATGTCCTTAATAGAAAATCAAGATCGTAACAATTATCAGCATGGCATCAACTCAATGCAAACAATAAGAATTTTTAGAAAGTACGACTAAACAATCATGAAGCTGCCTTTTCTCTCCAAAGAAAAATTGGTTATCGGTTTAGATATTGGTTCACACGCCGTTAAAATGTGTGAATTGAAACGAACAGACAAAGCCTACACAGTCGTGAATCTCGGCAGCACAATTCTTCCTGAGGGAGCGGTTGAAGACGGCTCACTACAAGATCCTGAGGCTGTGGGCAAAGCCATTTCCGAACTCTTGACCAACCTCAAAATAAAACATAAGAAAGTTGCCATTTCCATTTCAGGCTACTCGGTCATTGTTAAAAAAATCCACCTTGAAGTCATGGAAGATAAGCAGCTTGAAGAGTATATTACTACTGAGGCAGAGCAATATATCCCCTTTGACATTGACGATGTATATCTTGATTTCCAAGATCTCAAAACCAACACTGAAGGATCAGGCCACACAGATGTCATGCTTGTTGCCGCCAAAAAGGAAGTTATCGATGAATTTCTTGACCTGCTACAGGGGCTGGGTCTCCAGCCAGTTGTGGTCGATGTCGATGGCTTTGCCCTGGAGAATATATACGAAACAAACTATCCTCAAAATGAGAATGTAGCCTTGGTAGATATTGGCGCTTCCAAGATGAATATCAACATTATTAGCAATAGCATGTCCGTGGTCGCAAAAGACATAGGGATAGGCAGCCGACAATTAACTGAACAGATTGCCGACACCTTCGACATCACCATGGAGGAGGCGGAGAAATTAAAGATTGGCCTTATCCCGGCCGAAGAAAAGCAGGAACAGATTGCAAAAATTTTCGCTTCCACATGCACCCAATGGGTTTTAGAAATTAAGAAATCCATTGACCTCTATCACTCCAATCCTGCCAATAAACATCTGAGCAAGATTGTCTTAAGTGGCGGAGGAGCCAAAGTGGCAGGTTTGGCTGAGTTTCTAGAAAAAGAAACCCATGTGCCTGTTGAAATCATCAATCCTTTTGCCAAGATGCTCGTCAATCCTAAACAGATTGATACGGAATACCTTAACACTGTTGGCCCGGAAATGGCCATTGCGACTGGTCTTGCTATCCGCACATCAGATATTTAAGAATCATGATAAATAATTTGTAATTCAAATGAATATTTATTTTTTCCCAGCGGCTTAGGTTGTCAATATGCTTAAAATTAACCTGCTCCCCATCCGGCAGCTCCAAAAACATGCCAGAGCCCGTAATGAGTTCTTCGGTTTTGTCACGATCTTTATACTCTTCCTGTCTATTCTAGGTGCCGTGGCTATGGTCCAGAGCAGTAAAGCCAGCGCCATTCAAACAGAGACGGCTAGACTGACACAGGAGAAAAAGACATATGACAAAATCCTGAATGAGATCAAAAAGTTGGAGGCTGACAAAAAAGAGGTCGAGAACAAGATCAGCATCATTAAAAAATTAAAGAAAGAATCTTCACTCACTGTCCATGTCCTTGACGAAGTTGCCAGGAAACTGGACAGCAGCCGGATGTGGCTCACCTCTCTCGACCAGCAAGGTGGCTCGCTTACCCTTACAGGCAAGGCCTTGGACAATAAGACTATTGCCGAATTCATGAACGCTCTGGACGCATCCTCTTTTATCAGCAATGTCAATCTTTCCGATTCTTCACTCAGTAAAGTAGCAGGACAGGACCTGAAGGCTTTTTCACTCCAGTGTGCTGTTGGTACAACAACAGAAGAAGCTGATACTACCAATAAAACGAAACAATAACCCACACGTCCGCATTGTATGAAAAAGAATAACCAGGCATTTGCAACCTTTATAGACACGAAATACATCCCTCTGCAAAGGAAGCATAAAATTGCGGGAGCAGCAGCACTGTTAATTGTGCCTCTCATTCTTTTTGTCGTTGTTTTTTATCTTCCCAAAAGCAAGGAAATAGAGTCACTGACCCAACAAAAAAATACTGCGACTCTGGAACTGCAAAAGGCGAAAGATACAGCTGCAACTCTTAACAAACACAAAGCGGAAATGGCATCCGTCGAGGAACAATTCAATGAGACATCAGTCTTATTTCCAAAAGAAAAAGAGATCCCTCGCCTTTTGATCGATATATCAGCAGAAGGACAAAGCGCTGGTCTTGAATTTCTGACGTTCAAACCTCTGGCAGCTGTCCCCAAAGATTTTTATTCAGAGATTCCCATCGATATCCAGGTAAGAGGTCCTTACCATAACTTAGGTAGTTTTCTAGACCACGTGAGCAAACTGAACCGAATAGTCAGTGTCTCAAATGTTAAAATAAGCGCTCCCAGTAAAACTGAAGGAGAGATACTTCTGGATTCATCGTGTCGTCTGGTAACTTACCAGTTTACCAATATAAAGCTGGCGCAGCCTAACGCTGGAAAGAAACCTAAAGCAGCAAAGAAATAAATCACAATAAATTCTCTGATGAAAACGCAAATAAATATCAGACATCTGACATTCACTTTCAGCTTCTTGCTGGTCTTATGCGGTCCTCTGTCTCTACAGGCTGTACCTGAGAACAATGAGACGAATCAGGCCATCGGGCAAGATCCTTTGGGGCTGTCACTACCCATCGATAATTCATCAACTGTTTTTTCATACCAGCTCGAAGGTAGACCAGATCCCTTTTCTCCATTCATAACGGAGAAGGCGACAAGCTCCACCAATATGGACGAGATTGTCGACAACGAGGAAACGCTTTCCGGTATGCAGTTGTTTGAACCAAGCCAGCTAAAACTGGTTGCCATCGTTTTTGAAGATTCTGCTGAACTGGCCATGGTCGAAGATGCTGCCGGCCAAGGCTATGCACTTCGACCTGGCATGAAAATTGGCAGAAAAGGAATAATTACCACCATTGACCCTAATCAGGTTATTATTGAAGAGACATCGGTAACTCGTTCCGGTAAAAAATTAACTAATAATATCGTTATGCTTTTAAAGAAAAAGGGAGAAGAGTAAACAATGTATCCAAAGCTCTCCACATTCCAACCGACTATTTTTCTCACCCTTTGCCTTTTACTTCTGATGAGCACAGGATCAGTCTTTGCTGAGGACACGTCACCTGCCGCAGAAAAGACCTACCTTATCCAGGACATCAAGTCAAACCTGCAGGGCAACGCATTAAGCGTTGAGATTATTGGAAATAGCCTACCCGATTATAATACTTTTGAATTATTTAATCCCGCACGGCTTATTCTTGATATCGCTCACGCCAAGATGGATACCAAGATCAATCCTGACAAGATCTTACCTGACAACAGCTATGCGAAGCTTGTCACTAAACCCTTGACTGATCAAGATCCCAGTATCACCCGATTTGAATTCACTATCAATGACAGCCATACCTACTCAGTGGATAGAGACCAAAACAACCTTTTGATCCTCATTCACCCCAAAACAGATACCACACAGGCCGTAACACCTGCAGCACCGGTCGTGTCCGCTCAAAATAACAGCAGCCCGACCATGCTCCAAGATATGATCATCAAAAAAGGAGCTGAGCAATCTGAAATCCTGATTCTCGCTGATACCCCAATCAAAGATTTCCGTCATAATATCGTTGTCGGCAAAAAAGGTCTGCCTGACATGATGTTTATTGACATAATGGGAGTCGATGGATCGAAGCTGGCACGAGAGACGGAAGTAGGGACAGCCCTGAGCAAGATCAGAGTTGCACCTAAGGGGACGGGGATCCGTCTTCTCTTTGATTCCGGCCTGCCCTCACTTTTTGATTATACAGTTACTCCAGATCCCCAAGGACTGTTAGTAACAATTAAGGAAGCAAAACAAGACTCACAGCAAGGAATTACCAAAGGTAGCAAAGCCCCAGCAGACTCTACTCTTGAAAATCTCATTGATTCTTCGGCAACAGCCCTGAACAAGGGAAAGACCAAAGGAGAAAGCAGCAGTGACAAGTTATCAGGAGCATTAGAGAACTCTTTTAACTTTGGCGAATACAAAGACACAAAACGGATCAGTGTGGATTTCTTCAAAATCGATCTGCATAATGTATTTCGACTTTTTCGTGAGATCAGCGGCGTCAATATCATCGTCGATGATTCAGTGCAAGGGTCACTCACCTTGGCACTGAATGATGTCCCTTGGGACTTTGCCCTCGATGTCATTCTCAACCTTAAGGACCTGCGCAAGGAAGAACGTTTTAATACTATTGTTATTTATCCGGCACAGAAGGAATTTTTCTGGCCGGTGCGAGAACAAGACAATCTCTCCGTAGAAGCAGATCTTTCAATTGTCCAACAGGAGCAGAACGCCTTGGTTATTGAACAGTCGGCGGCCCAATCAGAAGAGATTATGCAGTCGAAGGAACTAATGCGCAAGGCACGGATTGAGGAAAAGGCAGATAACATGGAACAGGCTGTGGCACTTTACGAACAGGCCTTCCAACTTGATCCCAAAAACGCAAATCTAGCAAACCGTCTGGCTGTCCTCTATCTGGCAAATCTGGGCATGAATGCCAAAGCCGTTTATTTTGCCAAGGAAAGTCTGAAGTTAGATCCCCAAAATAGTCAAGCAGCGCTCTACGCAGCCATTGGCCTGGCAAACATGAACCAGATTGCCGAGGCCACAGACTATTTTTCTCAGAGTATCAGCGCCCCGACCCCAATGAAAGAGGCCTTGATCAGCTATGCCTCTTTCAGCGAACAGAATGGACAGTCAGAGAGTGCTCTAAAACTGATTGCCAAATACAATACGCTCTATGGTGAGTCAGTGGACACTATGGTTGCCAAGGCCAGGATCTATGACAAAATGGGGCAGAAGGAAAAGGCCAACGAACAGTATCGAGCCCTTCTGGCATCAGGATATCAACTTGTTCCAGGCCTAAAACAATATATACAAGCTCGGCTTGCAGGAAATGCAGCCCCGAGCATGTAATAATTTATAATACTTACTATCACCAGTGAAGAGTGGAATAGTTAAAGCTTTTTTATAATTCAAGTTGTTCATTACCTGTAGGATCGCACAGACATGACACGTTTCGTTTATTCTTTAATGGCCAAGAGGTTTTCCATGAAACTCAGATCCAAAGTGGCGTCAGTACTCGTCCTCTTCCTTTTCTCCCTTGCTCTTTTGTCTTGTAGTCCCTTGACTGCAGAACCTGAGAAACCAACAGCAGAGGCCGCCAAGGTTAGCATGCCCGATGCGACGCCTCCATCTCTGCCGGTTCAATATATGAAGCCCTCGTACCGGGTTGATGCCGCCAGCAAAAATGAACTGGACAATCAAGCGGACGATATAGTACTCAAGGTGGGAGCTAATATCACTTCCAAAAAGAAAGTACCGCTTTGCGACATCATAAAGCCCTTGGCCAGCCAGAAGAAACTCAATATCTCCTGGGCCAGTGATGTTATTCAAAATATCGATGTGGACGTTGATATCAACGCCGATGATGACTTTTATCAAGCTCTTGAAAATCTCCTGCGACAGGTTGATTACTTCTATGAAATCCAAGGCAGCACTCTGGTTATCAAATACAAGGAAACCAGAAAATTCCATATTGCCATGCCCTTTAAAGCTCAACAATTCAATTTAACCACGGGGGGGAATTCCCTCGGCGCTAATGGTCAAATCGTCAGTAACGCAAACAGTGGAATTGAAGGCACGATTCTACTTTCAAGCGACAATGAATCATCAACCAATAAATTTGATATTTGGGAGAATATCCAACTTAATTTGGACACCATTCTAAATCTGGAAACAGTTCGCACCAACAGACAAAAAGTAGGTGAAGGAAAGTCTGTAAAAGAAACTGGTGCTGAGAATAAAGAGATAAAAACAACGGATCAAAAAATAAAGAAGGAAGAAAAGGTAGAAAACGCCGAAGTAGAAGAAAAAGAACTCAAAAAAGAAGCAGAGAGGTTTCGTCTTGATGAAGAAAAACGGCTAAAATTGAAAAAGAGATTAGCAGAACCTAAGGGAAATTATATCATAGACAAACCCGTAGGCTTGATAACGGTTACTGCCCCTCGGAAAGTAATGAAAGAAATAGAAGCATATATTTCTTCTCTTGAAAATGAAATCTATAAACAGATCTCCATTGAGGCCAAGATCATTGAAGTCCAGTTGCTGGACAGTTCATCCATTGGTATTAACTGGGATTCTGTTCTAAAAAATTTCAATATTAAAGGCGCAGTGGAATTTGGTGCTCAGACTCTCGGTAACGGAGTAACTTCAGTTGGGCAAGTCTTCCCTTATGTTTTTGCCAACGAAAATGCGGCAGGTACATGGAATGATGGAACAAACCATGGATCTACCTACGACCCAACCCGTTTCGTGTCCAACATCAGGATCAATACTGCCAATTTTGATGTCTTTCTCAACGCCCTCAAGACCCAGGGCAACACCAAGGTCCTGTCCAATCCCAAGATCAGCGTTCTCAACGGCCAGCCAGCCATGATTTCTGTTGGTAAAAGTATCACCTATATTAACTCGGTTGCAGTCAAAAAAGGTACTGTTGATAGCCCTGGGGATACTTATACGCCGACAACAGCCAGTATCCTTTCCGGTATTTCCTTGGGCCTCACCGCCACAGTTATGGACAACAACGAGATCATCATAAATCTCGTGCCTATTACATCAGAGTTGGTAGATGACACAATAGAATATAAAATGTTCGCTGACGGAAGCCAGGTTGGGCTGCCTATTGTCAATGTTCGCGAAATGAACACCATGGCTCGAGTCAAGGACGGGGAGATGTTGGTCATTGGTGGCCTTATTAGTGATCGGAACGATGAGCAGGGGAATTTCGCTCCTGTTCTTGGCGATATCCCACTGCTCAAGTATCTCTTCGGACATGAAGAAAAGATTAAAAGCAAGCGCGAACTGATTATTTTACTGAAGCCACGGATTATCTAATTATTTTATAAAAACAGAAAACAATACCTTTTTTACAGGGAGAAAATTATGAAGAGGTTGCACTACGCACTGGTAGGCCTGATGGTACTGCTGCTGTCCGGTTGCGGACAAACTGTGGTTGAGACCCTCCAGGTTCAGCAAGCATCAGGCCCTAATGCGCCTGGTAAAGGGAAAACGATCGTCATCCTTCCCTTTGCTGATTACACCTATGCGGACTCACTTTCTGCTGCCCATCGCCGTGATATGGCCATCACTGAGTCCTTAACCGACCGCTTAGTTGCCAAAGGGTTTGCACTACCCATCCAGGAAGATGTCTTTGCCTACATGGTAGATCAATCCATTATCAGCCTGGTTGCCTATGAGCAGAACAATTCTGTATCGCTGAACAATGAATTGAGTGGAGAGTGGTCTGATGTGATGAAAGATCAGATCCGGGGCTATATCTCCGAACAGCAGACTCAACGTGACAATCAAGTTGCCGCCAGCCCCGGCACTCACGGACTGACCCAACAGACTGTCGCCAAGATTGGCCGAAAATTTCATGCTGATTATATTGTCCGAGGTCGTATCCTCGAGTTCAAAACCAGACAGGAACACACTTGGGCGCCATGGAAGAGAGGTATTCTGCCCTTCATCTCCGGCACCACCAGCCAGGTTGCTTTTGGTTTTGCAGATACGGACCAATATGACAACTGGAATAACATGATTGCCGGCGGCACCTGGGGAGCTATTATCGGACACAATGTTAATGGCCCCTGGGATACCGATGGCGACAGCAATATTCTGGGCATCTCCGGAAACCAGGACGCCAATACCATCCTTTGGGGTACAGTTGGTGCGCTCGTAGGCCGAGAAGCTAAAAACAGCGGCCAGGTTGATCAGGCCGTGGTGCAGATGCGTATGTGGATTCAGGAAGCAGCCACTGGCAATGTAGTGTGGACCAATAGAGTAGATGTCAAGGTCTCTCCAGAATCAATCCTGGCAGACCAACAATATGACGCCCTCTTTAACCAGGCCATTGAAAAAGGGGTTACTACCCTCGTGGATAACTTTGTAACAACCGCACTGTAAAACAACACATAAGTTAAACGACAAAGGCCCTTATTCCCCCAGTGTGGGGGAATAAGGGCCTTTGTCGTTTCCTTTTGGACCTCAGGCGCTACCTACTGGTTGGCTACATAAAATCCAGAGAGCATACCTGGGACGAGAAGCTAATATAGCTTAATTCTCCTGCTGGGCAGCATCCTTCTGTTTTTTGGAATTCTGATAGAGCCCCATAAAATTAATCGGTTCCATCAAGAAGGGCACAAATCCACCATCAACAGATATCTGGCTCACAATCTGTCGCGTGAAAGGGAAGAGCAAGGTAGGACAATCAACACTGAGAACCATCTCCAGATGCTCCTCCGGGATATTCTTCAACAGATAGGCCGCCGCATGCTCAATCTCCATAATAAACATGGTCTTGTCATCATTCCCCTTATCAACAATCTTGGCCGTAATCTGCAGGCTCACCTCATAATGGTCATCACCAATATTTTTATGATTCAATTTCAGATTAACATCTACCTTAGGTTCTGAATTCTGTAACCGATAAACCTCAGGGGCATTGGGATTTTCAAAGGATAAATCCTTAATATACATCTTCTGCATCCGAAAAACCGGACTCTCACCGGCTCCATTATTTCCATGTTCTTCAGTCATTTTTCTTATCCTCTTGTAATAAACAAAAATACTTTCCACATCACTTGATGCATTGGAAAACGACAATTTGAAGGTGTTACCTTAAAGCAAATATAATAGGGACGCAAAGAAAAACCAAACCTACATACTCATTTCAAGCTATTTCACCAACTTTTTTTCGGCTTCAAGCACTTGCCCTAGAAATCTTCCAGTATGCGAGCTCTTTTCCGCCGCTACCTCCTCCGGAGTACCACAGACCACAATCCTTCCACCCAAATCACCACCCTCCGGCCCTACATCTATAATCCAGTCGGCAGTTTTTATCACATCAAGATTATGCTCAATCACCACGACGCTGTTCCCATGATCCACCAGACGCCCAAGGACTTTAAGAAGATGCTGTATGTCTGCCGGATGAAGACCTGTAGTCGGCTCATCAAGGATATACAAAGTCCTACCGCTGGGTCGCCCTGAAAGTTCTTTTGCCAGTTTGACCCTCTGGGCCTCACCGCCGGACAGAGTCACCGAGGATTGCCCAAGGGTAATATATGCAAGTCCCACATCAAACAAGGTTTGCAGTCGATTTTTGAGGGGCGGAATATTCTGAAAAAAAGCCAAAGCCTCTTCTACGGTCATGGCCAGCACATCATGAATATTTTTATCACGATAACGAATATCAAGAGTTTCCTGATTGTACCGTTTCCCTTTACAGGCATCGCAGACCACATAGATATCTGGGAGAAAGTGCATAGCAATCTTATTCACCCCTTCACCTTCACATGCCTCACATCGCCCGCCCTTCATATTAAAGCTGAACTGTCCCAGTTTATACCCTCTGGCCCGCGCTTCAGGTAATCTGGCAAAAAGCTCACGAATGGGAGTAAAGACACCGGTATAAGTCGCAGGATTCGATCGAGGTGTCCTACCGATAGGACTTTGATCAATATCTATAATCTTATCCACTCGCTCCAAGCCGGACAAGAGTGCCCCATCCTGCTGCACCTTGGGTAATCTCTGTGCTACGCCCTTTTGGGCCATCCTGAAAAGAGTCTCCATCACCAGAGAACTTTTTCCTGAACCCGACACCCCGGTGACACAGGTCATCACCCCTAAGGGGAAAGTAACATCAACCTGCTTCAGGTTATTCACCGATCCATTACGCAGAAAGAGATTATCCTGCTTGCCCTTACGGACTGGTCTTCTTTGGGTTGGCTGCACTATCGACATTCTACCGGAAAGATAGGCCCCGGTGAGAGAACCTTCACAGTCCAACAATCCTGGTACCAGACCATTATACACAACCTCTCCCCCATGAACACCAGCACCAGGCCCCATATCAAGCACATGGTCAGCTGCAAGAATGGTGTCAGTATCATGCTCAACGACAATGACACTATTACCCAGATCACGTAATTCCACCAAGGTCTTGATGAGTTTATGATTATCACGCTGATGCAGACCGATACTCGGCTCATCCAGGATATAAAGGACTCCGGCCAGACGGGAACCAATCTGAGAGGCCAGCCTGATCCGTTGGGCCTCACCTCCTGACAAGGACCCGGATCTCCTTTCTAGAGACAGATAGCCTAACCCAACATCTTCCAGAAAAGAAAGCCGATCAACAATCTCCTTCAGAATTGGCTGGCCAATCTGCCGTTCCCTGTCGCTCAAGGGTAAGAGAGGTATTTCTCGAAGCAAGGTGGCAATTGAAAGTGAGGTCAAGGCGTAAATCGACCAGTTGCCAATCCTTACCGCCAAGGCCTCAGGTTTCAAGCGCGCGCCATTACAACGATGACAGGTCTGCTCATTCATGTACCGACCGAGTTCCTCACGTACCATAGCTGATTGCGTCTCATGATAGCGACGATCCAACTGAGGAATAACACCCTCAAAACTCTGTTCAGAGCGCATCGTTCTTTTCCCTTTCTGATAGTGGAAAGGGATTTCCTCTCGACCAGAACCGAAAAGAATAATCTCTTGCATCCTGGCCGGCAGTTTCTGAAAAGGGGTTTCCATGGAGAAATGATAGTGATGGGCAAGTGCGGCCAACATCTGACCAGAATAGGAGTTCTCAATCCTTCTCCCCCAAGGGGCAATGGCACCATTCAACAGACTCAATTCCGGTTCAGGGATGAGCAGCTCAGGATCAAAGAACTGTTTTACACCAAGTCCACCACACTCCTCACAGGCACCCTGCGGATTATTAAAGGAAAAGAGTTGAGTAGAAAGAGCCGGCATGGAGAGACCGCAAGTATGACAAGCCGCCAACTCACTGAACAGTTGTTCCCTCTCCTCATCGGGAAACAGGGCCAATAAATACCCTTCTGTCAACTTGACCGCTGTGGACACAGAATCTGAAAGGCGACGACGAATAGATTCCTTCAATACCAGCCTGTCCACTACAACCTCGATGGAATGCCGCTTATTTTTATCAAGCGCCTCCACCTCATCAGCATGCAGGATATCACCATCAACTCGAACCCGGACAAAGCCCTCTTTTCTAATACGAGCCAGAACCTGCTCATGGCGTCCCTTTTTATTGATCACCAGTGGCGCCAAAAGAACCACTTTTGTTCCTTCCTCCAAAGCCAGCAGGCCAAGTACCATCTCCTCTACTGATTGCGCACGAATTTCTTCGCCGCACTGGGGACAACAGGGATGACCGCAACGGGCAAACAACAGCCGTAGATGGTCATAAATCTCCGTGACCGTACCAACTGTTGAACGGGGATTTTTGCTGGTGGTCTTCTGCTCAATGGACACGGCAGGCGAAAGCCCCTCCAGTGAATCCACATCCGGCTTGTCCATCTGCCCAAGGAACTGTCTTGCATAGGTGGAAAGGGACTCCACGTAGCGGCGCTGTCCTTCCGCGTACAAGGTATCAAAGGCAAGAGTTGATTTACCGGAACCGGAAAGGCCGGTAAAAACCACCAGACTGTTCCGAGGCAAATCTACATCAATATTTTTCAGATTATGCATCCGAGCCCCACGGATGCTCAAGGTCTGTGGTTCCATAAAATGAATCGTCAAAAAAAAGATTAGAGCCTATTTCCCGCAGAAACGCAGAGAAGAACCAAAAGAATTCTCTGCGCCTGCACCTCTACGAAAGCCTGTTCTGTAATTCAAAATCAGATATTTCTTCCCATAAGCTTTGTAAGCTTATGGATGTTTTTACTATCAGTTTATACAGACCCAAACTGCATATGATCAACTTTGATACAACGATCCATAATAACAATCAACCCAGCCTTTTCCGCTAAGGCCGCCGCCTCCCTGTTAATGATTCCCTGCTGCATCCAAATCACTTTGGCCCCAATGGTAATTGCTTCTTCAACCACCGGCAACACATCTTGAGCTCTCCTGAAGATATCGACCACATCAACAGCCTCAGGGATAGAAGAAAGATCAGGATAACATTTGAGCCCACAAATCTCACTATGACCAGGATTTACAGGAATGACATTGAAGCCGGCTTGTATCAGATAGCATCCGACCATATTACTCGGTCGATTCTCTTTGGGTGAAAATCCAACTACAGCAATGGTTCTTGCAGTACGCAAGACATCTTTAACAACAGTAAGAGCAGGTAAAGTAAACATGGCAGTTATAATGTTAATCGAAATAATATATGGATTTTTAAAGGGAGTGAACCCTTTTGCGAGAAAAGGATTTACCACTTATACAGGCTGTGGTATTTTAGGGCCGTTATGAACTAATCATCCAGTTCTTCCATTTCATAACAGCTCTTTATGCTGTCTGTACCCTCCAGCATATAATTTTTTTTTACCACAACACCTTAACGTGTTCTTATCATAAGCCGAAAGCAAAATAAAATCTTCAACACTTTTGTCCTCTTTTTCTCATAGGTAAGGAAGCTCAATGAATTTTCAAGATATTATCCTGGAACTGAACCATTACTGGGCAGATCAGGGATGTGCCATTCAACAACCCTATGACATGGAGGTTGGGGCAGGAACATTCCATCCAGCAACGCTGCTCCGGTCACTGGGGCCGGAACCATGGAAGGCTGCCTATCCACAATCATCAAGACGTCCCACCGACGGCCGTTATGGTAACAATCCGAACCGCCTGCAACATTATTATCAATACCAGGTAGTCCTTAAGCCATCGCCCATTGATGTCCAGGAGCTTTACCTGAACAGCCTGAAACGTTTTGGACTGAGTCCATTGGAACACGATATCCGTTTTGTTGAAGATGACTGGGAATCTCCGACTCTAGGAGCCTGGGGACTGGGATGGGAAGTTTGGCTCGACGGAATGGAAGTAACTCAGTTCACTTATTTCCAGCAGGCAGGCTCCATTGACCTTCACCCCATCACCGTGGAAATTACTTATGGTCTGGAACGACTTGCGATGTACCTCCAAGGTGTGGACAGTGTTTATGACATTGCCTGGAACGATACCATAAGCTATGGTGAAATCTTTCACCAAGCAGAAGTAGAATTCTCCACCTTTAATTTTGAAGAGGCCAATGTCGAAAAGCTGATATCCTTCTTCGACATCTACGAGCAGGAGTCTCTCAAACTCATTGAGAAAAAGCTCATCCTACCTGCATATGACTACTGCCTGAAATGTTCACACACCTTCAATCTTCTCGATGCACGCAAGGCAATCAGCGTTACAGAGCGAACACGCTACATCGGCAGGATCAGAAATATTGCCAGAAAAGTGGCAGAGCAGTATGTCATCCAAAGGGAAGAAATGGGGTATCCGCTAATCAAAGTCGGACAAACCGCACAGGCAGTTGTTGCATAAAAACGACCTTACTCCTTTATTGCACGCCAGAAAGAGCACCAAAGAGCGTTGCGGAGTAAGCTGCAAGATGTGGCACATTTTCTTCACATTCATTAAAGAAAATGGCGGAAGTGCATGGGAATCGAACCCACCTGTCAGGCTATTAACCCGACACACCGGATTTGAAGTCCGGGAGGGCCACCAGTACCCTGCCCACTTCCACAGCATCACAAAAGACAACCAAAGCCTAATAGATATTGACCTCGAAAACAACTTTTTATTATTATACTTCTTTTTATATTAATAAACTATTAAAAGGGCTGTCCCTGACAGCCAACAAGAAGCAAAAAAACCAGAATTACTCTACCTCTAACAACAAACTGAGAGACTCAAATAACCGCTATGCAGTGTGAAAGACTCCTAAAACAGATAAAGACATGGTACCTTCATGTCCAAAGTGAAACCATGGCCCCGGCCCGCATGATCAGCTTTATCGAAAACCATGCCAGCCAATGCGATATCTGCCTGGCTGACCCTGATCTCCAGGAAGAAATCGCCAAAATTACAGAAATGATTCTTCCAGAATCCAAGATTCCAAAAGCAGTCCGCCTACAGCAGGACGAGGCAGAAGAAGAGTCGCCCGAAGAAGAGGATGAAAACACAGAAGACGATGAAGATGAGGAGAAGGAGGATGAGGACGAAGACGACTTGGAGATCTTTGATCCTGACGACGAAATCTAATCTTTTTTGCCGTGATTTTCTTTTCACCAGCCAGAAGTCTACCATTCCTTACACTCGAATTTTACAGAGAGTCATCCTGCCTGATTCTGAGAAAAGAAGGGAACTTAGGAAGACCTGATTTCAAAAAGCCATAATACTTAAAGGTAATAATAGAACCGATGGGTGGAGGCTTGTCCCGCTCACCATCACTAAAACCCGTTCCGATCTTAAATCTGGTTTTATCCGGCAATTTCACAAGTAAAGAACCAAGTCGGCCACTATTTTTACCCTTACCTTCGATGTGACCAATAACGACTGCCTCCATGTCAAAGAAACTTTTTACTTTTAAAATCTCGTCACTTCGTCCTCTATTGTAGATCGTATCAGGTCTTCTGACAATCAACCCCTCACCACCCAACTTCTCTACCTGTTGCAACTCAACCTTTAGCTGCCTTTTATCTTGAAGAGTCTTTTGCGGAATAACAAAGGCAAACGAAGAGGGATGCTCAGCAAACCAATTCTTTGCCTTCTCGAGTCGCTGAGTAAAGCCTCCTGGTTTTTGAGGCACATCAAATATCGCAAACTTCAACTCCAGCCAGCCAGCATGAGGCTGCTGTTGCTTGACAACGCTTACGGTTTTCTCAAAATTCCCTCGACCTCCCCAGATCTCTCCCTCCAAAGCAAAAGGAGGGAAATTATGATAAAAAACTGCCGGTGGATGGAAGGGATTACCATTCTTGCTAAGTAATCTCTTCCCGTCCCAATACCCTCGTACCCCATCCAGTTTCTCACTTACCAACCAACCAGAAATATCAATACTCTCCGTATAGACCTGGGGAAGCATGATATCCAGCGCATAGGTATTCAACGGCAAAAAACATAGAGCCAGCCACAACCAGGGAATAGCTTTCTTCATTGGTTCAATCAAAATCTGCCCCCACCTTCGCAGCATGTCCTTATTTTAATAAGATAACGTTTTAACTCTAGAATTATTGGACAAAAGATAGAGACAAAACCTTCTCCAACGAAAAGACAACTATTCTCGCACAGCATCACGACAGGCTTCATCCATACGACATTCAAGGTACTGAAAATGCATCATTTCATCCTTCAATGTTGATTCAGAGAGCATCTTCGCCGAGTAGTCTGCCGGGCACAATAATTTTAATTTTGAGAACTGTTTGGAGTGCACCATAAAGCATGCTGTCCATAAGATTGTCAAAGAAATCAAAATTTTCTTTTGAATACCCACGAAATCATACTATCATGGATGATATGTAAATCAAGAACTGACATGGGAGGGAGACCTTCAAACGGAAACAAAGAGAGAATATCTGGTCATTCACAGATGAGCACAAAACCTGGCAAGAACAGGGAAATCTATTCGTATAAACAGGTCGAACAAAGAGGAGGAGCACCGATGCAAGGGGCAGTTTTTATGATTAAACGGGCCGAATACCGGAAGGAGAAGGAAGCTGTCCTCTTCGACCGGGTTATCCAATGGGCCCGAGAAGACAACGATGAGACCATCATTGAGATCGTCCAACGGGCCTTTGCTGATGATGATGCAGAACACTGGTTGTCCATTCACCCAACCAGCTCCTTTTCAGGTCTCACCGGCTATTATATGGATATTGTCGCCAATGAAAGAGGATTAAACAGTAATGAGCGGCGCCTCCTTAGCAAAAAGCTGGAGGCCTACAGCAAACAGCTTCTCTCGTAATCATACCATTTTTATAGCACAGTCCCGCTCAGTAATGCAGATAAATGATTTATCACTCCGGGCGCTCTCCTCCAACTGAGTCCTTACCACTGCTGAAAACAATCTTTACTACCGATGCGCTCAAAATGAAACTTAGACATGTTCCAAATAACATATCTAGAAAAATCCCCAATCACATTATTTACTTCAAGCATACAGGGGTCGCCTACAGGACATCGCCGCATGGGCTGTTACATTAAAAATTAATAATATCAATACGATAAAACAAGAAAGCCCCTTGCCGAAATATGATCTCGACAAGGGGCTTATATGATTAAACGTTTCCGTAACTATCCGAAAACTGATAACATTTTGGTGGCGATGCAGGGAATTGAACCCCGGACACTACGGATATGAGCCGTATGCTCTAACCATCTGAGCTACATCGCCATTGATTTTGAGACGAGATAATTACCTTATCCACTCCATCCTGTCAACCATTTTTCCCTAAGGTAACCGTGGAGGGCTCATAAAACCACAATTTTTTAAATAATATAAATAAGGAAAGGGCCTTAGCAAAGGCCCTTTCCTTATCATTCCCTTTTTATCCTATCACATCCTGTCGGATAAGGACAAAAAAGTCTTTTTACATCATTCCGCCCATGCCGCCCATGCCGCCCATTCCGCCCATGCCACCTGGAGGCATACCCATGCCGCCAGCACCCTTCTCTTCAGGCATATCGGCAATAACACACTCGGTGGTCAAGAGCATCCCGGAAACAGAGGCTGCATTCTGCAGGGCTGTACGGGTTACCTTGGCAGGATCGATAACACCGGCAGCAATCAGGTCCTCATACTGCTCGGTAGCAGCGTTGAAGCCAAAGGCTCCTTGCAGTCCTTTTACATGCTCAACGATGACAGAACCTTCACGGCCAGCATTGTTGGCAATCTGACGGATAGGCTCTTCCAGGGCACGACGCAGGATATTTTTACCCAACTCCTGCTCACCAAGAAGCACCAGGGAATCCAGGGCTTTCAGGCAACGCAGATAAGCAACACCGCCTCCAGGAACAACACCTTCCTCAACAGCAGCACGAGTGGCGTTCAACGCGTCTTCCACGCGAGCCTTCTTCTCTTTCATTTCCATCTCGGTTGCCGCGCCGACATTGATCACCGCAACACCGCCAATCAATTTGGCAAGACGCTCCTGCAACTTCTCTTTATCATAGTCAGAAGTGGAATCATCAATCTGGGTCCGAATCTGTTTAACCCGAGCCTCCAGCTTGACCTTATCGCCGGAACCATCAATGATGGTGGTGTTGTCTTTAGTCACAACAACCCGTTTGGCAGTACCCAAGTCAGCCAGGGTCACATTCTCAAGCTTGATGCCAAGATCTTCAGTCACGACCTGGCCGCCGGTAAGGATAGCAATATCCTCAAGCATGGCCTTACGGCGATCACCAAAGCCAGGGGCCTTGACAGCAGCGACATTCAAGGTACCACGCAACTTGTTAACCACGAGGGTCGCCAAGGCTTCGCCATCAACATCTTCGGCTACGATGAACAGTCCCCGACCCATCTTGGCCACAGACTCAAGTACCGGCAGCAGATCCTTC
>JAQVER010000055.1 GCA_028697885.1 Desulfocapsaceae bacterium | reverse complement strand
GGTGCTTTGGAAAGATGTGAAACGGGCGCAAACCCTTTAGAAACAAGGGGAAAAAGAAAACCCGTCACCCCGGAGAATGACCCCAGAGAGACGGGTTTGTCTTTTCTAAATGGTGGAGGCGGCGGGAGTCGAACCCGCGTCCGAAAATACTCCCCTCCCGTATCTACATGCTTAGTTCCGGGCTTTAATTTTCGCGCCAGAAGCTCCGCCGGAGCTTAGATATTCTATTGCTAACCTGCTTGGTTCTCATCTTCTGGCAAACAGGTGCTGCCAGAGGACCAGCCCACAGAGTCGGCGCTCCGATCCAGTCTTGCGGGCAGAGACCGGGGGAACGGCACAGCAGACTAAGCTGCCAGTGCGTAGTTATAATCGTCGGCGATTATAATTAAAGTTCTATCAGTTTTACGAGCAGAAAGAAGCTCGGCATGCAACGTAGAGCTTACATATCCCCGTCGAATCCGTTTCGCCCCCATAATGGTTAAAGTTTATTGTTAAAATTAAATCTCGTTGCGGCGCATGACCCGCTGGATCTCACGATCACTCTGCTGTTCCTTGAGAGTAGCCCGCTTATCATACTGCCTTTTACCACGGGCCAGACCAAGTTCCACCTTAGCCTTACCTTTTTCATTAAAATATATCTTCAGAGGAATCAAGGCAAGCCCTTTCTCCCGCAGCTTACCAATCAGTTTATTAATCTCCCGCTTATGCAGCAGAAGTTTACGTGACCGCATGGGTTCATTGGGATTATGGGTGGCAAAGGTGTAGAAGGAAATATGGACATTCAACAGCATCAGCTCACCCCGATCATTAATCTGGGCATAACCATCACGCAGATTGGCTTTACCGGCCCGCAGTGATTTCACCTCAGGGCCCGTCAGAACCATACCGGCCTCCATGGTTGACTCAATAGAGTAATCATGGAAGGCCTTTTTATTGCGACAAACTATCTTTTCGGCCATGGCCTATTCCTCTACTCCTAAGATGTCACCCGTATGGCTTCCTGATACGTGGTGATCCCTGCCTTCACTTTCTGCCAGGCATCTTCACGTAAAGTAGTCATTCCTTCGCGGATTGCAAGCTTTCGCATTGCATTTACATCTTCTCCAGCCCGCAACATCCTGCTGATCTGTTCTGAAAAAACAAAGACCTCAAAGACCCCGCATCGCCCCTTATAACCGGTCCCGCGACACTGCCGACAACCTTTTCCCCTTTTCAACTCAATGGTGCCACTGCCAGAAACCGGGAAACCCAGCTTCAGCAATTCCTCCTGCTCCACCTGAAAGGTCTCCACGCATCCGGGACAAATCGTCCGTACCAAGCGTTGAGCCACACAGCCAAGCAAAGTAGAACTGATCAAAAAAGGCTCAAGCCCCATATCCATAAGACGGACAATAGATGAGACAGCATCATTGGTATGAAGAGTGGACAGTACCAGATGGCCGGTCATGGCCGCTTGTACTGCATGAGCAGCGGTTTCCAGATCACGGATCTCGCCGATCATGATGATATCCGGATCCTGACGGAGTATATTTCGAAGGATGGTGGAGAAGGTCACATCAATCAGGGGCTGCACCGAGATCTGATTAAACTCCTCATGCACCATCTCCACCGGATCTTCCACGGTGACAATATTCTTTTCCGGAGTGGCAATCTTTTTCAGGGTGGAATAAAGGGTCGTTGATTTTCCGCTGCCCGTAGGCCCGGTCACCAGCACAATACCATGCGGGGCATTGATAAAGGAATCAAAGACCTGACGATCACGATGGGAAAAGGCCAGATGGTCAAGGTCCTGAAAGATCACATCCGAATCCAGGATTCGCATGACCGTCTTTTCCCCAAAGGAAACGGGCACGGTTGAGACCCGGATCTCAACCTCTTTTTTCCCACCGACACCTATCTTGATCCGGCCATCCTGAGGTCGGCGCTTTTCCGAAATATCCATCCTGGCCAGCGATTTGATCCGAGCGGTGATCGCCGCATGTACTACTTTGGGCAGCTTGTAAATCGGATGCAGCATGCCGTCAATACGAAATCTGACCATGCAGGCATCACGTTTCGGTTCGATATGGATATCGCTGGCCTGCTGATCGAGGGCATAATGAAAGAGATGATTGACCGCTGATTTGATGTGCTGATCTGACGAGGAGATCTCTCTGGCAGAAGAGATCTTGACAAACTGCTCGAGGTTGCCGATGTCCACCGAGCTGCCAAGTCCCGGGCCTGCAAACTGACTCTCCGCCGCCCGGATGGACTTCTGGAAACCAAAAAATTCAGCCTGAATCTTTTTGATATCAGACTTGGTGGCAATAAAGGGTTTAACCGTGACCTGATTAGCTTGCTCAATATCAGCAAGCACTGTTTTCTTGTCGGGATGATAGACCGCGATCTCCAGGATTCCGTTCTGCATATTAAACGGAAGCAGCAGATGGGTAATGGCGAAATTCCTGGGGATACTCTTAGTGACAATATCCATGTCGAGTGTCAACGGATCAAGCTTTTTAAAAGGCAGCTTGAACTCATGGGCCACCGCCTGCATAATGACCTCTTCATCCAACGCCACCCCTTTCCTGCCATGTATCTCTAACTGAAACGAGGCTATAATATCAACAAGATCGGGGTAGCTCTTGTCTGCATTCATTCCATTGTCGTCAGCACGTTTTAACAACTTTTGCCGCTGTTTTCCCTTCTCCAGGGTGATCTTCTGCCGTTGCTGGCCAGTAAGCAAGAGCTGTCGTTGCAACAGATTAAGAAGTTCGTCACTGTTCAAAAAAGTCATAAATCCTTCCTGTTCATACCTTTTTTTATACACTTATTCATACACTTGCGTCCCTTTCAATGAGCCTTCGCAACACCAGCAGGTTCTCCCGATCTTCCTGTAGGTCGTCACCCTTTGGGGTCTCAAGCGTCATGGGATGATCCACAAAACGGGGATCATTGAGCAGGCTTCGAAATCCCTCCAAGCCGATTGCCCCTTGGCCGATATGCTCGTGCCGGTCCACCCGGCTGGCCAGTTTCTGCTTCGAATCATTGAGATGAAAAAATTTGATCCAGCCGACACCCACCTGCCGGTCAAACTCTTCCAAGGTCTGGGTATAAGCCGACAGGCTCCGGATATCATAACCGGCAGCGAAGATATGGCAGGTATCGACACAAACTCCAAGCCGCTGTGGATAACGGGAATGCTCAAGGATAGAGGCCAGCTCCTCAAAACGACTGCCCAGGCTTGTTCCCTGTCCGGCCGTGGTCTCCAGCAGAACCGTAACCTCTTCTCCTGTTTCTTCCAGTGCCAGGTCAAGGCCCGTACCAAAACGGGCAAGCCCTGTCTCCACGCCATCACCCCCATGAGAACCAGGATGGATAACCACAAAGGGAATCCCCAGCTGCTCGCAACGATGGATCTCCGCCGCAAAGGCGGTGATGGATTTCTCCATAAGTTCCTGCTTACCGCTGGCCAGATTAATGAGATACGAAGCGTGCGAGGCGACGGGCAGGGACCCTGTTTTTTGCCAGGCCGCTTGGAACAAGGCAATCTCATCCTCTGTCAACGGTTGCGGATGCCACTGGCGCTGATTTCTGGTGAAGATCTGCAGAGCTTCCCCGCCAACCTGTTGCAGCCGGTTAAAAGCAAGGTGCAAGCCTCCTGCCACTGATTCATGGGCTCCTAAAGATGGCATCTGACAATTCCTGTATTGTGATTCATTTTGCTTTCACCTCAAGTCGTCGCGATAACTCCTTCGCTGGAAACGCTCAATCTGCTGTTGATAATACTCCCGAGATGCAGGATCTGCAAGGACTGCCTCCTCTTCAGCGGCCACTGCCTCGTCAACAAATCCATTGGCCCATAAGGCCAGGCCCAACGTATCATAAAAGGTCCCCACCGGTTTCAAGCGCACGGCAGAACGGGCCAGTCTCAGAGCCCGCTGGGGATCACGCAGCCCCAGGTCCTCGCTGGTTAACAGCAACCAGGCGAGATTATTCATGAGATCTGGGCTAATCGGCGTAAAGGTCATGGCCTGCTCATAGGCAGCTAGAGCCTTTCGCTCCATTTTTTTTTGCTGCATCAGGTCTCCCGCCATCTGCAACCACAATGCCTTGTCCGGTTCCTGTTGTACCTTTTGCCAGAGGACAGTCTCAATATACTTTTCCTCATACTGACGGGCAAACCCTTCCGTCGGCATATATTGTGCCCAGCCGACAGCCCCTGCCAGCACCAGAAGATAGGCGAGAAGACTGAACAAAACCTTCCGTCCCTGCCGGCTTTGCTCCTGTGGATACTCTTCGCATTTTTCCAAATACGCCACCCGCTCACCGATACCAAAATGATGCCAACTGGGCTCATCCCGGCTGTTCCCACTCAACAGAGCAATTTTCTCCAGTGCCGAAACCAAGGCATAACTGCTGCCAATGGCTGCAAAAACATGCAGATCCGCCTGCCGTTCAAAATTTCTGATAAAATAACCAAAGAGATAGCGGAAATAAAGCAGCATGATCATCAGCAAAGGAAAAGCGACACAGACAACCAGTAGGGCCTCAGGCGACATCCCGCTCCAGCGCAACAAGGAGTAAAAAGAGTCCCGCGACAAGAGAAAGAACGTCAGGGGTTCGGTATACAGGCCAACCACAAGAGTGAAGCCGGCAATCAGCACCAAATAGAGCAGAAGGTGTTTTTTCCGGACATGGCCAATCTCATGGGCCATGACCGCCTCCAGTTCCACCAGAGTTAAGGCCTCAATAAGCCCAGGAGTGATCAGGACATAACGCAGACCGGGTATAACACCCATGACTCCGGCAGTCAGGGCTCGCCCCTCAAAGAGCGGCCAGAGATAGAGCTCGGTGGAAAATTTCTGCCGATCACAAAAGCGTATGAGCTGATCTCTGAGCAGGCCGGCAGGCATCCTGGTGCAACCCCAGAGACGACGTACCAGGGGTGGAAAAATAAGGAGAATAAAAAAGAGGAATAGGACATAAAACAGGAAATCCCCCCAGGCGGAAGGCAGGAAGCCTTGTAAAGCGGGCCAGGGAAGCAGGGCCACCAAATCATAACAAAGGGAAAGTAGCACCCAAGGCAGGACTATGGGCAGGTTCACCTTGATATTCGAGACAATAAAGGTCCCCGCGCTGTAAGTGCGTCCAAACACCCTCTGATAATTTGATCTGGCCACCTTCCACATGAGTGCAAGGTAAAGTAAAAAGAGAAACAGCCCCGCGACATTCACCAAGGAGGGCAAGATCTTCGCCCATGGCAGAACAGAGAGATAATACTTGAAGTCACAGACATAGGTCGCCAGACCAAAGAAAAAAACGGCAGCAATCGAGGCCTTGCGCTCCGCCTTGAAATAGGCCGCAGAGCTGCCTATTTGCCGGTGAATGATATGAGCCAGCCGTTCATAAGTGATCAGACTCAGGACAAAAAAAACAATAGCCCCCCAGCCAGGCAGCCAGGGCGTCTCGGGAGCCGTATTCATACTGAAGAGAAAGATTGCAGTGAGGAAATAGAGAAGATTATTATACATGGCACCCCTGACTCCAGGCGGCTGTCTTCCGAAAACCTTTTAAATCAATCACAAGCATGCACCCTCTTTTTACATATCTTCCCTGAAACAAAAGCCCCTATTCACAATTACTATACCTGTGCCAACAGACACTGGCAACCGCAGAAGCTTCATCAAAAAGAAAAAGGGGGTTGCCGTCAATCCTGACGGCAACCCCCTTTTTCTTTTTGTACCTTTCCTTTCCAGACAGCCCGGCAAAACTATCCGTAGCCTCTCACATGGATCACATCTCAACCAAGCAAGGCCTTTTTGACAGCCAACCCAAGCTCGTTGAGGCTGTATGGTTTTTTCACAAGCTGACTGGCACCCATTTGTAATGTCCGGTTGATCTCACGGGAATCGGCAAAGCCGCTGACAATAATTGCCCGTTGCCCCGGCCTGAAGGAAAGTATCCTTTCATAAAGCTCCCTGCCATTTATCCCCGGCCCCAGCAGCATATCGAGCATGACAAGATGGGCCTGATTCTCTTCCAGGTAAGAAACCGCCTCTTCACCACTTGCTACTGCGGTTACCGAATAACCGAGTTTTTGGAGCATCTCTCCGGCCATAGCCCGCAGCACTCCCTCGTCTTCGACAATCAGGATTTGCTCGCCATTTCCTTCGATCTCCTTCATTGTATCACCAATATCCTTTTCCCCTAGCCTGGCCAGATATAAATCCACTAAAAACACCCACACCCTAATAATCTACGTTGCCTTCGATAGGCTGACCACACTTACAGGGAAAGCAAAGCAGTACTGAGGTTGACGTTGTCACCTTTTTTCAAACCCAGCTTCTCCCGCAGATGGGCTCGATGATACTCCACAGTACAGAGCGCTATATTCAGTTGATGAGCAACCTCCTTGTTACTCATTCCCAGCCTGACCAGATTGGCAACCTCTCGTTCCCTGGCTGAAAGATTGGGATACCTGGTTGCCAACAGCTTTTTAAAAGAGGAAAAGCCAAACTCGGTGATATCGACCATGACCCCCAGGATCCCCACAGGACGTTTATGGGTACCGTTCGTAACAGCAGAAAGATAAATGAGCACCTCCCGCTGCTGACCTTGTCGATCCGTCACCATCTGCTCATGGCAGGCAACACCGCCCTCAGATACAAGAGTGAGCTCGACTTCCTGATTCCTGGCAATAATACACTGTTTGTTGATATGGCTCTCTTCACAGGTTTTACCGACAATCGAATCCCGAGCAAGACCAGTAAAATCTTCTAAGGCCTTATTGACCTGGATGACGACACGTTCTCTGTTCTTGACAAAGACAGGGAACGGAAGGGCCTCAATCAGGTCCTGTTCGTCCATATTGTCCAGACCAAAAGATGAGGCCTGTTTACTCAGAAACGTCAAGGTGTCCACATTGAAGGAAAGCCGCTTCTTGATCTCGGTCAGCCTGGTATAACGACGACAGAGGGCAATGATTTCACTGGAGCGGAAGGGCTTTCGAATCAGGGAACAGATCCCCTGATCAAAACATTCGTTTAAGACCTGATCATCTTCATATCCGGTGATCACAAGGACAGGACATGATGAGCTGCCGCGTTGTTTCCATTCCTTCAAAAACCCGAGCCCATCAAGAACCGGCATGCACATATCAAGGAAAATAAGATCTGGATGGATAGCATTGGCTTTTTCCACACCATCCTGGCCATTAATCGCGAAATAAAGATCATACTCCTCATCCTTGAGGATCTCGGACATAACAGAATTAATTATTGAATCATCATCGATGATGAGTATTTTGGGTTTGTGCTTGTGCATCAATCATCCAAAGAACAAAAAGGGGAATGGAGCTGATCAGCTGATTTTCTCGACCTTACTGTAACACAATGCCACACTTTAATTATAAAACTACAGGACCTACCCTCTGTCAACACGAGGTTAGTCATAGTTCTTGCTCCTAAAGACAATGAATACTGATAGAAGCAGGAAAAGCCTGCACCTGTATCCAATGCAACCGACTAGATTGTGAACGAAGAATCCGAACAATTTACCTGCTCCCTGCGAAAAAACTTTTTTTTGTTGACAATAGAGACGACATGCTCTTATATTGATAAGTTTGTTGTCAGAAAGGGCGCATAGCTCAGCTGGCTAGAGCCACCGGCTCATAACCGGTCGGTCGTAGGTTCAAGTCCTACTGCGCCCACCATATTATTGCAGAATCTGAATCCAACCACCAGGTTCCTTGAATACATTATCTTTTTTCACAAACAAAGAAGGGAAAGCAAAATTCCCCCTACGCGATCTGGCCATCCAGGATGCACGTCCCTGGCTCAGACGAAATGAAATAAAAAGGTACACCCCTGCCGGGATGTACCTTTTTTTATTTCCGGCCCCAGGCCCCATACAGAGGCAGACAGCGTGAGCGTGCAACTCCACCATCTCCTGGAGGGCCTCGATCAAATTGCCCCATTTTCTCTGGCCGAAAGCTGGGATAACGTGGGACTACTTGTGGGCCATCCGGAGGCGTACATTACCTCGATACTACTAGGACTTGACCCAAGCCTCCGCCTCCTCGACGAAGCCATTGACCGTGGGGCAAACACGATTATCACTCACCACCCCTGCATCTTCCATCCGCTTGCCACGGTCATCACCAAGACTCCTGCCGGCGCCTTTCTTGAAAAAGCACTATCTCACAAGATCAATATCATCGCCTGTCACACCAATCTTGACAACAGTGCAGGTGGAGTCAGTGACGCCCTGGCCTGGGCCTTAGGCCTTACAGACCTGCGCCCACTTCGCCCCGGAGCACCTGCAGAAACAGGAGCGGGCCGCATCGGTATTTTTGCCCCCCCTCTTTCTGCCACGGCATTTATGGACAAACTGTTCCAGACGCTGCAGCTTGAAAGCATCCAGATAGCCGGTAGACTTCCGGAAAGAATTAAGACCGTGGCTCTCTGCGGCGGAAGCGGCTCAGACCTGGTAGAGACGGCACGAGACAAAGGCGCAGACCTTTACCTCTCAGCGGAAATCAAACACAGCACTGCTCGCTGGGCAGAGGAAAGTGGATTTTGTGTCATCGATGGCACACATTATAGCACAGAACAACCTGTCGTCCCTTTCCTGCAAAGTAAAATTCAGACATTAGCTGCGACAAATAACTGGCCATTGGAAGTATTCCTGAGCCAAACGGAAAGACACCCTTTTATCTGTAACTATAGACATAATTCCATATAATCACACGAACCAGGAGAACCATCTTGAACGAAGTCATTGCCCAACTCATTTCACTGCAACAAATCGACCTGCAACTCGACACCATTGACAACGCAATAAAGCAGGAACAGGACAACGTCGACCAGCAAGGCGCCATGCTCAGCCAGAGAGAGTCTGATATTGAAGATCTCCACGAGCAGGTCAACGCCCTGGAGAATGAACGCCGCACCCTGGACCTGGAGATGAGTGAGGAGCTCGCCCATGTAAAATCGCGCCAGTCAAAAATGATGCAGGTCCAGACCGGCCGCGAACAGACCGCCATACTCAAAGAAATCGAAGATGGCAAACGGAACATCAAGGAAAAAGAAGACAAAATTGTCGCCATCATGGAAGAAGTGGAATCACTTACCGCCCAGATCGCCAGACAAAAAGAGCTCTTGGAAGAGGAAACAAAAAACTTGGCGGCAGAAACATCCAAGGCAAGAGAGACCATTAAGGAAATCAACAAAAACAAACAAGAACAAGATGTTAAACGAAAAAAACACGCCAAGGAAGTGGAGGAAAAGCTCCTCAATAAGTACAATATCCTGAGAGAACGGCGCAATGGCCTGGCCGTGGTGAGTGTCATCCAAGGCGTCTGTCAAGGCTGCTTCATGAGCATTCCACCTCAGCAGTTCAACACACTGCTGCGAGGAGATCGACACCTTGACTGCCCCATCTGTCAACGCATAATGTACTACCAGGCACCCGAAGATCAGGAATAAATCCTGTCTACAGCTGAGAGAAGAGAGACATTCTCCTTTCAACTTTTTTGCTCCTGCGCTATGATGTTACTTGAAGCGGGTGCATGATCGCTCCGGCCTTATGCCGGGGAGGAAAGTCCGAACTCCGCAGGGCAGGATGGTTCGTAACGCGAACGCCGGGTGACCGGGGGAAAGTGCCACAGAAAATAAACCGCCCAGGAAAATGCTGGGTAAGGGTGAAACGGCGAGGTAAGAGCTCACCGCCTGGATGGTGACATTCAGGGCACGGCAAACCCCATTCGGAGCAAGACCAAATAGGGAGACGTTTAAGGGCTGCCCGCTCATTGTCTCCGGGTAGGTTGCAAGAGGTGTCGGGCAACCGGCATCCATAGTGAAATGATCATGGCCCCAGTTATGGGGAACAGAATTCGGCTTATAACCCGCTTCGTTTTTTTTAGGTGGCCTTAGAGATTCAAGCAAGCCTTTTTTGCTCAAACCTCTTTACGGAACCTTATGCCACGACAAAGAAACAGTAATCTTTTCAGGCTGTTTCTTTAAGAGGTGTCTGGCAGATACCATAGAAGTGTTTCGTTCCGGCAATCTTATGCCGATCACTACCTTTTATTTTTTACCATTTTTTTAAACAACGGTTTATCTTTCCTTCACTTCTATGCCATCTGTTGCCGCCATTATCCCTGCCGCCGGAAGCGGAAGCAGAATGGGCCTGGGACACCCGAAACAATACCACTCCCTTGCCGGCGCCCCAATCCTGATCCATACCATCCGTGCCTTTGCCAGCGTCTCCTCGGTCACCCGCATTATCGTTGTTGTTCCCAAAGAGTTTATTGCTGAGACCCGCCAGTTCCTTACAGAATACAAGCTGACCAGTGACACTATCACTGTCACGGCCGGGGGCCGGCGACGGCAGGACTCCGTACTGGCCGGCATGCAATGCCTGACGGATGCCACCGAGATCGTCCTGGTCCATGACGGCGCACGGCCTCTGGTAACGCCCGATCTTATCGAGCGCTGCCTCGAGGCAGCATGGCAGCATGGCGCGGCCATTGCCGCCATACCGGTCAAAGACACCTTGAAACGGGCTCATCCAGATGGAACAATAGCCTGCACCGTCGACCGCCAGGAACTGTGGCAGGCCCAGACCCCGCAGGCCGTCAAATTCTCTCTGCTCAAAGAAGCCTATGCAAGGCTTGGCAACAACGACGTAACCGATGAGGCCGCCCTGCTGGAACAGGCGGGAATCGCGGTCACCCTGATTGAAGGCTCTGAGACCAACATCAAAATCACCCGACCTGACGACCTGATCCTGGCGGAGAAAATCATGCACCCACCTTCCACCCCCACCATGCGTATCGGCCACGGCTATGACGCCCACCGCCTTGTTACCGGCCGAAAACTTGTTCTGGCTGGTATTACCGTTCCCCACACGCTGGGACTTGCCGGCCACTCCGATGCCGATGTCGTCACTCATGCCCTGTGCGACGCCGTGCTGGGAGCCCTTGGCGTTGGCGATATCGGCCGCCATTTCCCGGACTCGGATCAGCAATTCAAAGATATCTACTCCATCACCCTGCTTCAACAGGTAATGGAACTGGCCTTCCATAAAGGGTTTACTGTCTCCAATGCCGACATCACCATCATCTGCCAGGCCCCGAAACTGGCCCCCCATATTGAGGCCATGCGTACCACTCTGGCCCAGGCCTGCCAGGTCAGCAGCGAACAGATTAACCTGAAGGCGACCACCACCGAGAAAATGGGCTTTACCGGCCGGGAAGAAGGAATCAGCTGCCATGCTGTGGTTCTGCTGACCACCAGACAAGAGAGACTGCAATCATGATGAAGATCCCCATCAATCAAGAACGGCTGGCCCGGACCTTTGTACAACTCTGCGAAATCGACAGTCCCTCCCGGAAAGAAAAAGGGGTCTCCGACTACCTGAGAAAGACCTTTCAGGACCTGGGAGCCCTTAGCATCGTGGAAGACAATTCTGCGCAAGAGACCGGATCTGACTGCGGCAATCTTATCGTCTCCTTTCCCGGCAACAGGCCGAATCAGGAAACGATTTTTTTCGCCTGTCACATGGACACCGTGGAGCCGGGCTGCGGGGTAGAGGTGGCACAGACCGGGGATATCTTCACCAGCCGCGGCGATACCGTGCTCGGCAGTGACGACAAGTCAGGAATTGCCGCCGTCATTGAGCTGATTCGGATACTGCAGGACAACAAAATCGTGCATGGCCCGCTGGAGCTGCTCTTCACCACCTGCGAAGAAATAGGGCTGCTCGGGGCCAAGGCCCTGGACTGCGCCAAGCTGACTGCCGGATACGGATACGCCCTCGACTCAACCGGTATTGACCGGATCATCACCGGAGCACCTGCCGCCAACAAGCTGAAGATTGAGGTTCACGGCATTGCCGCTCATGCCGGACTCCATCCGGAACAGGGGATCAGCGCCCTGTGCCTGACCGCCAATGCCATTACCAACCTGCGCCTGGGACGCCTTGACGAAGAGTCAACGGCCAACTTCGGACTTATCCACGGGGGCGTGGCCACCAACATCATCCCGGATCACATCACCATTGAAGGTGAGGTCAGAAGCCATTCCCTGCCAAAACTGGCCGCTCACACCGCAGAGATCCAGCGTACCTTCCAGCAGGTAATCGAATGCTGGCCGTTCCCGCCATCCCTGGCTCCCACGGCATTAGAACATCCCTGTCCGTCGCCACTCCCGCCAGACCAGCAAGACGTAAACGAAAGACAAGCACTGGATTTTTCACCATCGGTGACGATCAACGTCCAACAGGAATACCCGGCCATGCGCCTTGACATGAGCGACCCAGTGCTGACACGAGTCCAAGAGGCCGGTATTAATCTGGGCCGCACACTGGAATTTCAGGTTGCCGGAGGCGGCAGCGACGCCAATATCTTCAACAGCTCCGGCCTGCCCACAGCGATCATCGCCACCGGTATGGACAAAGTGCATACCACCGACGAATGCCTTGACCTGAAAGACTTGATCCGCCTGACAGAATTGCTCTTTGCCATTGTTATCGCCTGAGCATAAGTTCCGTCCTTTCATTGCAAGAAAGGACGGAAAAAAATTTGCCTTTCCTCCCTCCTTGATGCTACCATAAGTTATGGAAGAACATGGTGCCTCAGACTCTCTCCCATGCCAGTAAAGTAATAGGTCAGCTTGATACCACCATAACCAGGGAGGATCATGATGATGGCGCAACCCGCCGAAACCCTGAACGAGACGACCGTCCGCAAGCTCATCGCCCGCCATGGAGGAGCTGATCGAGTTCCTCGCCGCTTCAAACTCATCACCGACACCAGCGATTTTTTCCGGGTAGAATACAACGATGTAGTTATCCTCGGGGGTGTTCCTTACTGGGTCAAGCGCTATGAAAAGGAGGGACGTTTCGGCCTTGATGACGAGCCCAAATATTGGGTCCGCAGGGCCGTGGAACTGACAACCGGCGCCACCAGAATCATCAAGCTGGTCTTCCACGAGCAGTTCGATACCATCATCGGCGACGTGAAAATTACCTGCTTCCGTAGCCCGAAGAAGGAGGCGCGACTTCTCGATCTGGTCGCCGGCCACAAAAATTTCATGCACGGCCGCTGGGTGCTTGACGCAGCAGGCAACAACGTCAGGATCCTTGAGTTCATCCGTGGTCCCCGTTTTGACGACGTTATAACGGGCTACGGCACTGATCATCACGACTACTTCCACCACCACTTTCTTCGGGTTCTCGATCAATTCATCGAACTGATTCAAGCTATCAAGTTCCTGCACGATCAGGGCGAAAAGCACGGCGATATTCGCCGCGACCACATCATCTGGGACGAAGCGACCCAGGCCAACCGCTGGATCGATTTCGACTACAACTACATGCAGGGCGAATCCCTGTTTACCTTCGACCTGCAGGGACTGGGCAACATCCTCATTTTTCTCGCCGGTCGCGGCGATGTGCTGGTACCCGACCTCTACCACCAGCAGCGCGAGATCTTTGACACCCTCTGGGGCGAGGATCTGAGCATCGCCTACAAAAACCGGGTGGCCAACTTGCAGAAGATCTATCCTTACATCCCGGACTCCTTGAACCGGGTTCTGCTGCACTTTTCCTTCGGCGCAAACATCTTTTATGAAACCACCGACCAGCTGCTGGCTGACCTGGCTACGGCCCGAGTAGATATGGTTTCACTGACAGGGAGGCAATTATGAACGAACAGAATTTCGGCGACCTGGCCCGCAGAGACACAGAACGCCATCTCCTGGTGGCAGTAGATGAATCGGACAACTCCAGACGGGCAGTTATGTATGTAGCGGATTTCTTCAGCGGTTATGCTGATGTTTTTATCACTCTGCTTTCCATTATCCGCGAGCCCTCCGAAGATTTTTTCCCCACTGAGACTGAACGCCAAACCTGGCTGCAGAAGAAAAAATCCGAGATGGAAACACATCTAGCCGAGTACAAGGCAATCCTCATTGATGCCGGATTTCAAACAAACCGGGTCGAGACCCGGCTCTCGATCCGACCATGCATCTCCATCGGCGATGCCATCCTCGAAGAACAGGCAAAGCTGCGCTGCTGCATCGTGGTGGTGGGACGCCGGGGCATCTCCCACAGCGAGGAGTTTATCCTGGGCTCCACCTCCAGCAAGATCCTGCACCACGCCACACACTGTGCCGTGATGGTGGTGGAATAAGGATTTTTACTTTCCCGGAACCTACTTGCTGGTAAGAGACCAGACCCCTTGCCATGCTTTTTCAGGATCCCTTTTCGCCTTCTCCCTACATTTATCAAGATAGTTTGCAGACGGGGGATCCTGATCGGCAACGACGGTAAAAAAGGCAAAAGCATCCTCGAATCGTCCCTGTTCAAAGGCCTCGCGCCCCTGATCAAAGGTCCGGTATCTGGCAGCGTTCTCCTGAAATCGATCAATAAAAAATGGTTCATAGACCAGTACCGGCTCCTTCCGGCCAACCACGGTCAGCCTTGCCAGCTCCCGGCAGGGGAAGGCGTCCTTGATCTGATCTCGGCTGGTCTGGGAAATCATCAGGTAGGTACCAAACTGTTTGTTGGCTCCCTCCAGACGGGCTGCCAGATTCACTGCATCCCCCAGCATAGTATAATCGAAACGGGTAGAAGATCCCAGATTGCCGACCACGGCCGAGCCCGAATTGATGCCGATCCGCATGTACAGCTCATGGCCGTACTGCTCTTTAAAAAGAGGACGCAACTCGGTCAGCTTTTCCTGACAGCGGAGGGCGGCCCGCACCGCCCGCACCGCATGGTCCGCCACATCTATCGGCGCGTTCCAAAAAGCAATAATCGCATCTCCCTCGTATTTATCTACGGTCCCGTCTTCTTCCAGAATGATATCGGTCATGGCAGACAGATACGCGTTAAGCAGCCCGGTCAGCTTCTCCGGTTCCAAGCCCTCGGAGATGGTGGTAAAGCCCTGGAGGTCAGAGAAAAAGATGGAGAGTTCCCTGCGCTCACCCCCCAGCTGCAGTTTTTCAGGATGCTCGATCAGTTGCTCTATGACATGGGGACTGAGATAGTGACGAAAGGAGTGTTTGATAAATCGACGTCGTTTGCCTTCGCGCAGATAGTCGAGAAAAATGGCAAGGCCAATAGTGACAAAAAGGCCACTTTCCATGGACAGAATATCCAGACGCAAGCCTTGTCGATGGTAAAGAGCGGCCAAAGCAGGCGGCAGCAGAAAGAAGAAGAGGGAAAGTCCAGTCAGCGCAGCCGGCCCGGTATAAAAAGCGGTAAGAATAGCGCCCAAAAGGATCACCAAAGAAAGAACAATAAGCTCCCATGCCCTGTCAACTCTGGTAATAAAGTCGTCACTCAACAGGTTATCCAAAAGGGTGGCATTGATCTCCACCCCGGAGAAAATACCACCCACCGGCGTTGGCCGCAGATCAAAAAGTCCAGGTGCAGAAAAGCCAAACAGAACATACTTGCCCCGCAACTTCTCCCCGCCCTGCTGTAGCCCTTCGCTTTTTCCTTCGCGCAGAGCCAACTCCTCGGCCAGGAGCGAAGCGGCACTGATAGCTGGGAAAGTCCCGGCCGGCCCCCGGAAACGAAGAAGGGTCCTGCCCTGTGGGTCAACCGGGATGGTCTTTCCATCCACGGCAATGGATCCCGCCTCCCATCTCATCCTGCTTTCAGGATGGGCAGCCAGGTAGACGCCGATACCCAGGCCCGGCAATGGTTGATGATCAAAAAAGGCCAGGGGATGGAGGGAGCGATAGATGCCATCCCGGTCCGGATCCTGATGGACATTACAGAGAATAGAGGCAGGTCCGGCAACCTCTTTGATGGGCATGGTTGCAGAGCCATAGATGGGAAAGGGAAGGGCAACTCCTCCTTTTCCCTTGGAGAAACGGGGCGAGGGCAGAGGTACGTCGGGCGGCCATTGCCGGTGAAGGCCTTCAGTTCTGCCCGGGAAAACCGAACCGGCCGCGAAACGTCCCAAGGACGCGATGGCCTGGCCAAGGGCCTGATCATCATCGACGCCAAAACTTGAAGGTTCGGTAAAAAGTACGTCAAAGCCCACGGCCAAAGCCTGATGCCGGCGACAGCTATCGAGAATGGCACCATACAACTCCCGGGGCCAGGGCCAGCTTAGTCCCAGCTGCGCCTGGACCCAATCCAGGCTTTTCTGATCAACAAGTACCAGGACTATCTCGTCGCTATGGGCCCCGGTTTCAGCGAACCACCTGCTTTCCAGATCCCAAACCCGGTCATCCCAACCAGCAAGAAAACCATTCAACCAGAGAAACAGGGCGACCAGAATCCCGATGCCGGCTGTCAAGGCAGCCTGAAAAATCCTGCCACGCCCTCTTTTGTTCATACTTCCTTCAGAGCCGTTTCAAATCGACGCTGCTGAGCTACCTGGGGAGCCTGAGCTCCGGCCCCTGAAACCAGTTTTTTCAGGCTCTCAATCCGGCTCTCCGGTGAGGGGTGGGTCTTGGCAAAATCAAGACCACCTGGTTTGAGTTTTTTGTTCATGATCTGAAGCATATCAATGAGACCTGCGGGGTCATAACCAACCCGTTTAAGCAGGGTTACTGCCGCAGCATCCGCCTCATTTTCAAAAGAGCGGGAATAACCGTTGTTGATCATGGAACTGGTGATATCGTTGATCGAATCCTCAAAGGTCGAGGTAAGGTTGGCAATATCAGATTTGGCGAAATTTTTGGTCCCCTCAATGGCCAGGATGGAGGTAGCCTTGGTGATCCTGTCCTTCTCGATGGACTGAAGCCCGTGCTTGAGCTGGACATGACCGATCTCATGAGCCAGGACCGCGGCCAGAGCGTCTTCGTGCGCGCAACAATGAAGCATGCCCCTGGTGACAAAAACCATACCGCTGGGGGTAGCAAAGGCGTTAATCTCCGTCGAGTCGAGGATCTGAAAGTGATAACCGTCAAAGAGTTCCGGCAGATCTGAGAAACGGGCCAGGCTCTGGCCCAGAAGGTTGAGATAACGATTACTGGCCTTCTGCTCATAGGGCTTATATTTACTGAGGACAATGGCCCCGATAGTCCGACCGATGTAATATTCCTGTTCCGGGGTAATATCTTCCAGAGCCTTGGACACCGCATTGAAACTCTTGGTCGCCGAATCCGCAAGCTTGGTGGCCTGCTGAAGGGTGGAACCAAGATCGCCGAAGTCAAATCCTTGGAGGAGCAGAGAAGAGGCGCTCAAACTGAGACCGGTCATGCCGATCCTGGCACCGGTAGCAAGAAAACTCCGTCTGCTCAATTTTCGTTGCTTCATGCCGCACCTCCTGCAGGTTTCAGGTCACCAGCCTCGAGGAATTGTCCTATCTCTTTCTGGGAGACATGATAGGTCTCTATCTTGTCCACCCAGGTAAAGCTAATCTGACTGTTCTGCTGGCGGAATTGCTCCTCCACCTGTTTATTAAAGCCCTTACCGGCCAAGGCCAGCTCATCACTGCTAGCCGACTGACTGACCTGTCTGGCGCTGGGATGAAGGACGATTTCTTTATCGGTCAGGGCCGAAATATGAATCCACCCCTGTTTTGCTCCGCTGAAGGAAACCTTTACCCAGGAATCCTTTGTCTGCACAGACGACAATCGGTCTCCGTAATGAACCGTTGCCAGCACCGCGCCTAAAAAAGATGGTTTAGTACGGATTTGACAATCCCGGACCTGAACAGTCAACAGCTCTCCCATGACACACCTCCTGAGAAATAATGCGATACAATAATATTTTCAAGACCTCAAGGCCTGATACTCCCGCCCCTTCCAACAACAGGAATCACGCTGCTTATCGGCAAGGTACTCCTCCGCATATCTATGAACGATACCGCTTTCCATTAAAAAATCACAGAGAGATTCATCAAGATGACCGTCCTTGACCATGAACTCCATGATTCGCAGGGCCTCAGAAAGATTCTTGCCGATCTTGTAGGGTCGGTCGGCTGCCGTCAACGCTTCAAAGATATCGGCCACCGCAAGAATCCGGGCGGGCAGGGGAATATCTTCATCCCTCTTTCCCCTCGGATAACCGCTACCATTGAGCTTTTCGTGGTGCATCCCTGCATACTCAGGGACTCTGGCCCATTTCTTGAGAAAGGGGAGACTCTCCAGCATCCTGATACTCACCGTCACATGATGATTGATGATCTGCCGCTCGGCCTCAGTCAAAGTTCCCTTACGGATGGAACAGCACTCCAGCTCTTCTTCGTTCAGCAAAGGAGCAGTTTCACCCTCCAGCTCGAAAGAGCAGAAGGCGAACCGTCTGATCTCAGCCAGATCCTCATCCCGCATAAACTCCCCGCCTATATTGGCCCGACGGATAAATTGGAAAATCTCATCCAGATCGCGGTCATTCTCCATCTTCTCGGCCTCAAGGACCTTAGCCGCGACCACTCCCTGTCCCGCCCGCAGATGAGCAATCTCCCGCTCTTTCCGCAGCAGTTCAATCCGCAGCCGGATCAATTCAATCCGATCAACGGTCGCCTCCAACTTGGTCGCCTTATCCACCACCTGCTCCGGGGTGGTGATCTTGCCGATATCATGCATCCAGGCCGCCAGATTGATTTCCTCCATCTGCTCTTCGGAGAAAGCCACATCGGCGAAGGGGCCGGTCCGGGTCTCATTGATCCCGCTTACCATCATCTCGGTCAGCTTGACCACCCGCTGAATATGACCGGCAGTATAGGGGGATTTTTCGTCAATGGCCGTGGCGATACACTGAACAAAAGACTTAAGCAATGTTTCCATACCCTTTACCAATCGAACATTGCTCACTGCCACCGCGGCCTGAGAGGCAAGACCACTTACCAGTTGAATATCCTCATCGGGAAAATCAGAGATATGAGGGGAGATTCCTCTTCTGTTGTTAAGCAGTTGGAGCACTCCGATCACCTCGTCCTCATGATCGGTCATGGGCACAAGAAGCATGGATTTCGACCGGTAACCGGAAATGATATCAAACTCACGGGTACCACTGAAATCGTATCCCTGCTCATTATAGACATCATGAATGGCAACGATCTCGCGAGTCAGGGCACAGTGGGCTGAGACATTGCGGTGATTTTCACTCCCATCCTCCAGATAAAGGCGGATAGGTGGCCAATCCCTCTTCTCCCTGGCCACATTCATGGTAATGTCCAGTTTGTCATTCTGAATCACTGCAAATTCCAGGGCATCCTTGGCCTCATTCCGGAGATAGACAGTACATCCCTCCGCCCGTGTGTATTCACGGGCCATAGTGGCAATCATATCCAGAAGGGTGTAGATATTCTTTTCCGCAGACAGGGCCACCCCCAGACTGGTGAATTTCTTCAAGCGATTGATGAGTTGAACATTAACCACCGAGACACTGGCCTGGGAGGCCAGGCCCTTGATCATGGCCACAGCTTCCTCAGGAAAATCAACAATCATCCCATCCTTCAGGGATCTGGCATTGAGAAGTTGCAATACCCCGATTACATCCCCTTCCATATCCTGCATGGGGACCAGGAGCATGGATCGGGAACGGTAGCCAGCCGCCCGATCAAACTCCTTGGTACTGCGGAAATCATAGCCATCCTCACAATAGACATCGGCAATATTGATAATTTGGCTGGTAATGGCACAGTGCGCAGAAACATTTTCGTGATTTTCGGAACCATCTTCCAAATAGAGCGGCACGCTGGGCCAATCACTCTCCCCCCCCTCCGGGCCGGTATGATAGATATCAAGCCTCTCGTTCTGCACCACAGAAAAATCCAGACAACCCCTTTCCTCATTACAGAGGTATAGGGTACAACCCTCAGCATTGGTATAGCGCCTGGCCACGCTCGTAATCATCTCCAGCAACTTGTGGATATCCTTTTCCACGGACAGGGCAACTCCTACCCGACATAACTCCTGGAAACCCACCTCCGATGAAATCGGATTTTCCATATTATTCTCCCGATATGGACATATAGGCAGGACTAAACCATATCAAAAAACTCATCGCACCTCGCCTAAGAAGCATTTTTTATAGCACAAAAGTTCTCAGGCACATTCAGACAAGCTCAATCTGTCCGGGAGCACCTGTGATAATCTCACCTACCTCGGCACAGGCCAGGGGATACCCCTGCGCCCGCATCTCCTGCAGGATAGCAGCGGCAGCACTTGGGCTGGCCGCAATTAGCAGGCCACCCGAGGTCTGCGGATCGGCCAGAATCATCTCCAGGGAATCCTGTTCAGGCCGTCTGCCTTGGAGCGCCTGAGCATAATGTTTCTTATTCACATGCGCACCTTCGGGTATAATCCCCATGTCAACAAAGTCCTTGACCCCGTCAAGGACAGGAATCTGTTCCCCAAAGATCCTGGCGGCAACCCCTGAAGCCAGCAGCATCTCGGAGAGATGTCCCAGCAAACCAAAACCCGTAATATCTGTACAGGCATGCACCTCCTCTCCACGGCCCCGTACCTCCTGCATGATCTCTGATGCCAGGCGATTCAGGGTCACCATCACCTCCACAATCCTGGCCTCCACTTCTGAACCAGCAAGATTGCCCTTGATGGCTGTTGACAGGATCCCAAGCCCCAGAGGCTTGGTCAGGATCAAGCGATCACCAGGACGGGCGCCAGCATTGAGCAGGACCTGATCGGGATGAACCACGCCGGTGACCGAAAGACCATACTTTAATTCAGTATCCTCAATGGAATGACCACCCACCAGCAGGGCGCCAGCCTCCTGCACCTTATTCAAGCCCCCCCGGACCACCTCCCGGAACACCGATATATCCATCGTCTTCACCGGACAGGCCAGGATATTCATGGCCAGAAGTGGCCTGCCACCCATGGCATAAACGTCACTCAAGGCGTTGGCCGCTGCGATCTGGCCAAAGCTGAAGGGATCGTCGACAATGGGGGTAAAAAAATCCAGCGTCTGGATCAAGGCCGTCTCGTCGTTCAACCGATAGACCCCGGCATCATCGCAGGTTTCTGCGCCTACAATCAGATTCGGGTCCTTGGGCAGGGTAATCCCGCAAAGTATCTGACCCAGATCCCCTGGGCCTAATTTAGCCGCTCAACCAGCAGCTTTTACTGTACTTGTCAGTTTTATCATTTTCCATCACCTCCCATTCTTCAACACGGTCTTTCGAGAACAGTTCAAGAGAAAAAAGGAGCACACCATTCTTTCTTGTTGAATTTCTGCAGAACTTCATTATAAATGATTAGTATCAGATTTGATTGAAAGGCACAAAGGTAATTTCTTCTTTGTGCCTTTCCCCATTTTAACACCTGAAAGGGAGCTGGCACAGCTCCTGAGACCTTTTGCCATCAAAATGAAGCCCTTATTTTATTCTAAAGGCCTTACGAGAAAGAAACTATGAGAAACAATAATGATACCACCCGCGCCATCCTTGACGCACACAATACTGGGCCAGGTAAGCGAACTCCGGCCCTGGCCTGCGGTCGCTCTTTATCCATCCCTGGAGCGAGCGACACTAGGCCATCCCTGGCCTGCGGACAACATCCAGAATCTGGGCGACCAAGACATGAATGCGGCGTTTGTGGTATATTTGGCCATGAAGATGCGGCCAAACTTACTTATTTTGGCCTCTATGCCCTCCAACACCGTGGTCAGGAAAGCGCTGGTATTGTCACCTCAAATGGCAAGAAAGTCTCTATTCATAAAGCCATGGGCCTTGTTCCAGAAATTTTTACCGAATCTATCCTCCAGGGTCTGCCTGGACACATGGCAGTTGGTCATGTCCGCTACTCCACCACCGGCTCTTCCCATATCACCAACACCCAACCCCTGATGGTGACCCACAAGGGTACGACTCTGGCGGTTGCCCACAATGGCAATCTGGTTAATGCCATTGAACTGCGACATGATCTTGAAGAAAAGGGTTCCATCTTCCAGACCGGCATGGACAGTGAGGTCGTGCTGCACCTCATGGCACGCACCACCCATCTTGGCCTGGACCGCGCCCTTACAGAATCTTTTTCCTGCCTCAAGGGCGCCTACTCCATCCTGATGATGACCGAAGACACCCTGGTGGCCGTACGTGATCCGGGAGGTTTCAGGCCGCTCTGCCTGGGAAAACTCAATAATGGCGGCTGGGTTGTCGCCTCAGAGACCTGTGCCCTGGATCTGATTGAGGCCAAGTATGTGCGGGATATCGATCCGGGTGAGATGCTTATCATCAACAAGGACGAGATGCGCTCTATCTTCCCCTGGCCCAAACAGAAGACCAGCTTCTGTATCTTTGAACAGGTCTATTTTGCGAGGCCCGACTCGGATATATTTGGTATCAATGTTTATGAAGCCAGAAAACGGATGGGTGAGATCCTGGCCAGAGAATTTCCCATCGACGCTGATTTTGTCATGCCCTTCCCCGACTCCGGGAATTATGCGGCCCTGGGTTATTCACAGGCATCAGGCCTGCCCCTGGAAATGGGCATGATCCGTAACCATTATGTGGGCAGGACTTTCATTCATCCCACCCAATCGATGCGCGACTTCAACGTCAGAGTCAAGCTGAATCCGGTCCGCTCGCTCCTGCAAGATAAACGAATTGTCATCGTCGAAGACTCAATTATCAGAGGAACCACCGGCAAAAGCCGGGTCCGTTCACTCCGTGACGCAGGCGCCAAAGAAGTCCATATGCTGGTCAGCTGCCCGCCGACCCGGAATGCCTGCTATTATGGTATTGATTTTCCCTCTTCCACAGAGCTGATCGCCGCCAAGCGTAGCGTGGAAGATATTGCCGACTATTTAGGGCTGGATTCGCTGCATTATCTCAGCCTGGAAGGATTGGTTGAAGCTGCCGGCCTGGGAAAGGAAAATTACTGCCTGGCCTGTTTCGATGGCAAATATCCGGTGGAGCCCGATCTTCATTTTCACAAAGGAGCTCTGGATATGTAAGGATCTGTCAAGAACGGATCCTGCAGGTTTAAAGGTTTGGCCCCTACAGTTACAAAAGGCCATTTCTTCTATAACAAGAACATAAAAATAAAACTCAACTCACATCAGCGCCTTGAAACAAACAATTTCCATAGACGCCTACGAATGCAATGGCTGTGGTTCCTGCATTGAGATCTGCCCTGAGATATTCCGGATGGATGAAACTGGAGAGAAGGGAGAGGTCATAAACCCCGATGTCGAGATCACACCCCTGATAGAAGAAGCGGCCGCCTATTGTCCGGCAAAATGTATCTCTATTACCAAAAAGATGCGATGACTAATGAGCATGGGTTGAGCCATCAGCAATTAACAAAAATATTTGAATCGGGAACAACCAGCGATCCTATTGACGAGATCCTTTCCCTGGTTACCCTGATCCAGCCAACCTTCAATCCTTCCCTGCTCAATAAACTGAATCATGATGTAACAAGGCTTTTTGCCGGAAACTATCCAGGATTTCGTGCCAGTACGACCCCGTACCATAACCTCAACCATACCACCAGCGTGGCCCTGGCCACAGCCCGGTTGCTGCATGGCCTGACCTGTACTGGCCAGGATATCGCCATCCAAGTCATGGAACTGGCTTTATACAGCGCATATTTCCATGACACTGGACTGCTCATGGAGACTTCAGACAGGGCGACATCGGGTGCGATTTATACTCAAAATCATGAAAAGCGCTCCATAACTTTCATGACCCAATATCTTGCCGAAAACAATCTTTCGAATCTTCTTCCCCAGGAATGCTCTGCTGTCATCGAATGTACAAATCTTACCGTCGACCCAAAAGACATTAGCTTCCCATCACCGGCATCCAAACTGGCAGGATACATCTTAGGTTCAGCAGACATTCTCGCCCAAATGGCCGACAGATATTACCTCGAACGCCTGCCTTTTTTATTCCAGGAGCTCAAAGAAGGTGGACTAAAAGACCATGACTCTGCCATTGCTCTCATTCAGGACACCTCTTTTTTTTATCATAACATCATTACCGAAAGATTGGAAAAGGCCTTCGCCAACACAGCCGAGGCAATGCAGGTACATTTTTACCAGCGATGGCAGATTAACGACAATCTCTACTACACCAACATCGAGAAGAATATCGACTATCTCAAAAAAATTCTTTCACTATGCGGAGATAAACTGGAAGGCCTTGGTACCTTTCTAAAAAGAATTCCACCGGCCTGACGCGAGCCTTCCTTGCTGGCGACGAACAATCAAGCTGCCTTTATTTCTTCCGTGGGTCTGTGCCCGTTTCAAACATTTCAAAGAGATCATAAAAAAGCCTGGCAACAGCGCTGAAATGAGTTGCCGAACCTGAACCGGCATATGCCTTGGTCAACTCCATGGCCCTGGCAAAACTCTCCTGACTTTCAGAACTCTGGGGATTCCTGACCACCTGGACAAGCGCTTCTCCCACATCTTTTTCTTGCATCATTCCCCCCGTTTCTCTCTTGCCTGCGATTTAAAATCGTAACCAACTCAATATAGAACGGAACACATGTGTGCTCCCCCCCAAAAAAAAAAGCCGACTCCTTTATTAAAAGAATTCGGCTGTTTTTTAATGTTGCCCGAGGTCGGAATCGAACCGACATGGGATTGCTCCCGCGGGATTTTGAGTCCCGTGCGTCTACCAGTTTCACCACTCCGGCAATAAAATCTAAAACTTAATACCGTCCTTGTCTTCACCTGTCAAGGGAAATGGATATACCTCGCTTATGGTTTGACGGTTTCCTGAAATATATTTCGCAGATTATAAAAATAATCTATTCCCGACCATATTGCCATCACCAGGCTGATATACAACAGAACCAATCCTATCTGATGGAGATAAGGTATCGGCAGAACACCAAGGGGAAAGATCAGGAACCCAATCCCGAAATACTGAAAATTGCTTTTGATTTTTCCCATTTGCCCGGCAGCCACCACCACACCCGTCGACGCAGCAAGTCCCCGGAAACCAGTAATAATGATCTCACGACAGATAATCAGCAGACAGACCCAAGCCGGCACCCGTCCCAGGGGAATGAGCATAATCAGAGCGGTAGCGACAAGCACCTTATCGGCCAAGGGATCCATAAGCTTGCCAAGAGTCGTCTCACTCTTGTATTTTCTCGCAAAATAACCATCCACAAGATCAGTAAGGGCAGCTAAAACAAAGACCATAAAAGTCACCAAGCCAATGGCAGTCGTCTGTTCTATTGAAAACAAGACAATGAGCACAGGAATCAAGGCAAAACGCAGTCCAGTCAATATATTTGGCAACGTCACCAGTTGATCCATTTTTTACTCCTCAGCAGACAACATAATTCTTATCTTACCATTACCAGATCACCCACACTCACAGATGAAGTGACAGAGGATAATTTATGTCCAAGTCCTTTATACCCTTTATAATGCAGGAGTACCCGCTGGACATATTCTACCGTTTCAGGAATCTGGGGTATCCCGTTCGTGCGTTTCACCAGATTTGGCCCGGCATTATAAGCAGCAAGACTCAAAGGAATATTCCCGTGAAAGGTATCAAGCATGGCGCGAAAATAACGGGTTCCTCCATCAATATTGGACCGGGGATCAAAAGGATTGGAAACATTAAGATCTTTAGCTGTGCCCGGCATGAGTTGCATAAGGCCCTGGGCACCATGCTCTGACCTGGCATAGCAATCAAAACCTGACTCAGCCTTGATGATTGCTTTAATGAGTCGAGGATCGACATTATAACGGTAACCGCTCTGTTTGATGTGTTGGTCGAAAGCGGTATTATTTTTCCCGAGATTCCGACGGCCGCCGACCCGCACCTCAGGCCAGGGCTGCGTTGAGGGTTTAGTGATCGTAATTTTTTCGTGCTGATACAGACGGGCTTGGCCGGCAGCAGGGACATTGGTATAATAGCGCGTCCCCTTATTGTCGACATACGTATACATATCGGCCATGGCCAGAGACTGCCCATAAATCAGAATGGCCAGCGCTGCCACCAACAACATTTTACCAGTTGTTCCCAAATCTCACCTTTTTTGATCCCTGAACTTTTATACTCACTTTCCCGGAACTCTCATGCCGTTCAGTATATTTCTGAACAGCGAATAAATAGTGAATGATTAGTTATGAATCACTTTGTTCTTTTTTCCCAATCCGCAAGGAACTGTTCCACGCCAAGGGTGGTTAACGGATGTTTGGCCAACTGCTCAATTACCTTGAGCGGGATGGTGGCAATATCAGCACCTATCATCGCCGCATCCATAACATGAAGTGGATTTCTTACACTGGCTACAATAACCTCACTTTGGTATTCGTAGTTACGATACACCGTCATGATCTCATTGATAAGCTCCATTCCATGTTGTCCGATATCGTCAAGCCTGCCAACAAAAGGGCTGACATAACTGGCTCCAGCCTTCGCGGCCAGAAGCGCCTGCGCTGCTGAAAACACCAGAGTCACATTAGTATGGATACCAAGGGCAGTGAGTTGCTTGACTGCCTTCATCCCTTCCATAATCATGGGGATCTTGATCACAATCTTATCACTCAAGGCGGCAAGGACTTTGGCCTCCTTGACCATACCATCCGCCTCAAGACTGACAACCTCGGCACTGACCGGACCATCCACCACCTGACATATCTCTTTGAGAATCTCCTCAAATGGCTTGTTTTCCCTGGCAACCAGCGACGGATTAGTAGTGACACCATCGACCATGCCCATGGCAACACCTTTTTTAATCTCATCAATATTCGCGGTATCTATAAAAAACTTCATTTCTGTTCTCCTTTTTCACTGATAAATCGGCTGCAACATGCCTCGCTGCAGAAATAATAGATCTTGTTTTCATGCTGCAATCGTAGCGCCTGCCCCTTGGGAACAAGGGTATGACAAATTGGATCCTCCACTAATGCATCGGCAACCGGAGAGGAATATTTTTCATCCAAAGGCTTGGATTCAAATTTTTTCTTTCCCATTCCAGCAAGCAAACGATAGAGGACATAGAAGAGAATGGCCAGGATCACCAGCTTTATAGGAGACACTTTACCACCTCAATTCTACTACTGGTCATTCTGTAAAAAGAAAAATCCATGCGTTTATTATAGTCGTCCACAGATAAATGTCTAATTATTCTTTCCCGAAGCAAAACACACGCCCCTGTCACTCGATCGGGTCAATCCTGGAGATGGGTTGTGGTAAGATTTTTCCCTGCTCAATTCGAGCAAGGAGCTGTTGATACATTTCCTCCGCTGTGAGTCCCGTCACAGGGTCGTGGAACCATGGGGCAATTTCGACCAGCGGAGCCAAGACAAAAAGACGATTGCTAATATGGGGATGAGGCAGCACCAACTCGGCTGTATTCCACACGGTGCCCCCGAAATAGAGCAGATCCAGATCAAGAAAGCGATCCTGATAACCCACGGCATCCGCATCACGCAGGCGTCCATGCTCCGTCTCTACCTGCAACAACAGCCGTAACAACTCCGTTGGCTCAAGCACTGTCTCAACCATGCCCACGGCATTGGTAAAAAGAGCGCGGCTGTCCATGCCCACCGCCTCAGAAACATAGAGTGATGACAGGCGCAAGGGAACAACACTTTCTTCAACGGCTAATCGATTCCACGCACTCAGGAGCAAATGCCGACCATTGCCAAGATTTGAA
>JAQVER010000054.1 GCA_028697885.1 Desulfocapsaceae bacterium | reverse complement strand
CCAATTTGGGCGAGAGGATACAGGCGGAACAGTCGTTGGTCGGGAAGGTCTTGTCCAGCTGCGACATCTTGCCGCCAATGGACGTTGTCCCCTCCACCAGATGGACGAGAAACCCGCTGTTTGCCAGGTCAAGTGCCGCCTGCACGCCAGCGATACCACCACCAATCACTAATACCGATCCTGCTGCCATTATTTTTTTTCCATGAATCTTGTATGTTTATCTGACCAGGGCCTTGACGATCCAGTTCCACAGGTGGGTAGTCTGCCATTTACCGCCGTAATGTTCGGCCAGATCCTTGATCTGACCGTGACAATTATGACAGGGGGTGATCACCACATCAGCGCCGGTGGCATGTAACTGCTCGAATTTCATTTTTCCGTGCTGCCGGCGATTGTCGGTAAAACCTGCCTGCAGCGCGCCGCCACCGCCGCCGCAGCAGTAGTTATTCGATTTATTGGGCCAGACGTCGACGAAGTTCTCTTCGCCGCAGACCTGCTTGATGACAAAACGCAGATCTTCGGCCACCGGGTCGCCGAATCCCTGACGCACCAGCTTGCAGGGGTCCTGAACCGTGAATTTCAGCCCTTCGGTGTTCCAGGAGGAATCGACCTTGAGCCGACCTTCCCGGATCCACTGGGCATAATAGGTGATGATACTGACAACGTTGAAGTTGTGAGGGATGTTGAAGCGTTTCAACCCTTCCAGGGTTGCATAGAGCATGTGGCCTCACTCCGTATTTATATAGGTCGGACACCCGAGGGCATCCACCGTCTCCGCCTGTTTACGGACGGTGTATTCCCAATCCTGGGGATCGCCGGAAAAGAGACAGTAATTGGCTCCATCCCACCATTTCGAAGAGTAGGTCCAGTCAATACCAACTGAGTGGAAGATCTTCCAGATGAAGGCCATCTCTTCCGGCTCAACCGTCGGCTCCTTGGCATTCTGGTTCAGATAAAACTGGGCGCCCACCTTGTCCATAGGCGCCTGCATGTCAGCCCATTCCGGCTCACTTTCATGGATCTCTTCCAGGATATCGCCGACCACCCAGACAAAATCCTCATTGGGGATACCGGTTGAGTTCCCTGGATCTTTCTGGAGCTCACAGGAGCGCTGCAGATTGGCCGGCCGCTGCTCCTTCGGCCGCATCCCCTTCAGCTCATAGACAAAACGACCAACATTGATCCCCATGGGGCAGGCATATTCGCAGCGCTGACAGATGGAGCAGGAGTAGATCCAGTTCGTGTTGCGCAGCAGGTCATCCTGACCAAGCGCGAGATACCGGATAAGTTTGCGGGGATCCATGCCTTCGATACCACTGGCCGCACAACCGCTGGCACAAAGGCCGCAGGTGAGACAATAGTCGATTCTGGCATCAGGAAGCTTATCCTGAAACTGTTTTTTCAGTTCAGCCCGCAGAGGTAAAAGATCAATTTCTGTCATGACATACCGCCAGTAAGAGAAATGGGAGAAAGATTTGAATTTGTCCGGGATTCATACCCATTGGAAATGGGTTTTGTTATAAACGTCTTCGGGAAGATTTGCAATATGTTCACTCAATATTTCTTAATTAATACTGATAACATATTGAAACAATAATCAAAAGCGCATATGCACGATATCCTTTTTCCGGTACGGTACGCCCTCAGGCATCATACCTTTTCAAGGTAAAATACTCAAAACACCGGCAAACCTCGTTTTCACCGGTCTCACTTACCGTCATTGTTCTTTGGAAGTGTAGCGGATAACCGTGGCCTTCTCCAGGGTGATCATGCCGCCATTCATCATCTCATCAATGCGAGGCATGAGTGCATCGATCTTCTCCTGGCTCTCCACTACCTCGATAATAATGGGGAGGTCGAGTGACAGCCGCAGCAGCTTATCGCTATGAAAGACACTGTGGCCGCCAAATCCAGCAACACCCCGCAGTACCGTGGCCCCGGCAAATCCTTCTGTTCTGAACAGTTCCACCAGGACTTCGTAAAGAGGACGATGGCCAACCTTGTCGCTCTCACCCAGGAATATCCGCATCAATACCTTTTCACCGCTGAATCGTGTCATAATTGCCCCTATTAATTAATATACCTGTTAGCCCTTTACAACCAACCACCCGCGGCACCAATTTATCATAAGGGGTACCTCGAAAAATAGCCTTTCGGCCCAACCTTTACGTTGTTCTGAAATTTTTTTCATCGTAATATCGAATACATACACGAGGCAGGCTTTTCTTCACGCCTTGATCCTGAAGAAAAAATTCAAGATTTTTCAAGGTACCCATAAAGTAACTTTTTATCAATTATTGGTAAACTTAAAGATAAGTCAGATTACAATTACTTGGGGAAAAAAGCGAAGGACTTTAATTTTTTCTGCTCGCATAAGTATGCGAAGCACAGAAAATCACACTCTCCTGGAAAGCCAGTTGTTTCAGATGGTTCCGAGACAACTGACTTCCTGTCTTCTTTCTGTTTTAGAGTGTTTCCTTGTGTATGATGGCAGGTAGAAACATCGGCCAGGGGAATGAACTGAAGATCGCAGTGCAGGTTTTATCACCATTGATCATCACAGTCGCTGTGGTATCCGTTCCAGTGCAATCAATGATCCATCGGCTGAAATTTAAGTCAGGTTCTGCCGATAGGGCTGTAAGGATCACATCCGTTCCATCGTCATAGTTTTCCGTGCAGTCAACACCGCAGTTAATTCCTGCTGGGGTGCTGGTTACCGTGCCCAGACCTTTTGTCTTTATGGTAAGAGAGGATTTGCCATTTAACTTGAAGACCACGATGTCTGCGTTGCCACCGCCATAAGCATTTAACGGAGCAGCGGCGCCTGGGCCATTCCAGGTAGCTTGGCTATATCCTGTCACATAGATATTTTTGCTGCCGTCAATGGCTATGCTTTGGCCCTCGTCTTCTAGAGTAGAGCCATAAAACGTATGCCATTGATAGGCTCCGGAACTGTTAAGTTTGATGACCATGATGTCAGAACCGTCGTTATATACATTCAAAGGAGCTTCCCCAGCCGGTCCATCCCAAGTCTCGCTCTGCCCCGTTACATAGACATTGTTGCTGGCATCAGTAGCTATGCCATTGCTACGAGCATTACTTGTTGAGCCGTGAAAAGTATGCCATTGATAGGCTCCGTCGCTGTCGAGCTTTATGACCACACTTCCACCGCTGCTATTCAGCGGAGTTTCGCCCAAAGGGCCATCCCAGGCGACATCACTACGCCCTGTCACATAGACATTGTTGCTGGTGTCAATGGCTATGCCGTGGCCCTCATCAAATGACACAGTACCGTAGAAGGTATGCCATTGGTAAATACCATTGCTGTTGAGTTTGAAGATCACAATTTCTGAGTTGCCGCCGCCGCTATGAGCATGTATCGGAGGAACCGCGCCGGATCCGGAATCAGGGCCATTCCAGGTAGCCTGGCTAAGCCCTGTCACATAAACATTATTGCTGCTGTCAACGGCTATGTCGTAATCATCATCTAGATTGTCTGAATAGCCATAAAAGGTATGCCATTGATAGACGCCTGAACTGTTGAGCTTGATGACCACGATGTTGTAGTTGTTATCACCTAGATCGTTTAACGGAAGTTGCCCAGTTGGGCCATTCCAGGCATAACTAGAGCTTGTCACATAAACATTGTCGTCGCTGTCAATGGCTATGCCACGGCCCTTCTCATACCAATCAGAACCGTGGAACGTGTGCCATTGATAGGCGCCAGAACTGTTGAGCTTGATGACGACGATATCCGAACCACCTTGATATGTATTGCCTCCGGTTGGGCTGCCCCAAGTGGCTGCGCTAAACCCCGTCACATAGACATTCCCAAGGCTGTCAATAGCTATGCCGTAGGCCCCATCAGTAGTTGCAGAACCATAAAACGTATGCCATTGGTAGTCGCCAGAACTGTTGAGCTTGATGACGACGATGTCATCGCCGCCGCTATAAGCATTTATTGGGGAAACGTGTCCGGATCCGGAATCAGGGCCATTCCAGGTGGCTCGGCTAAACCCTGTCATATAGACATTACCGCTGCCATCAACGGCTATAGCCTCACCAGAATCATAATCTGCTGAACCGAAGAAGCTGTGCCATTGATAGGTGGGGTCGATGATCAGTTCATGATCTTTGTTATAGGCTCCGGTGCGAAAGCCGATGGTCTGGCCCTGTATCTCGTATGCCACCTGAACAGGTTCTTTTATGCCATTAATCACCTGCCAGGCCACGGGGCGTGATTCAGAGATATAGCCCTGCTGGGTGGCAATATTGATTTTCAAAGAGCCGTCTTTCTGCAGTTCCGTGTCACCATTATAATGGAAGCGGATATTTGCAACATCAGCCCCCGGTTGCACAAAATAACTGCTCTCGGCAATCCCATCCGGCACTGCATCATAACGGAGGGATATCCCATTCCATAACTCAGGATATTCTACCCGTTGCAGACTGGCAAGCGTGTCGCCGCCCCCTTGCTTCAAGACAGTATCCTCTCTACGTTGCCTCTCTCCCGCGGTGACAATGGGTGCAACAGCATGGGAACCAAGAAAGTCCACACTGAGGAACCCCGCCGCGTTCACCAGGTACACCTTGTCCGGTTGAAAGCCCATGATATGGCTACCGGCCCGCAACTGGACAAGATCATTCTCCGCCGGCAGCGATTGATGTCCACCACCAATACTCGCGTAAACACTTTCCGCCAGACAAACAGCACCAATCGCCATCAGCAAGAGGCTCAGGCCAGAGCTCATAATCCATTTGCGTTGCTTAGCTTTTTTCATGGTATTTCCTCCGATGATAAAGATTTGAAGCAAAAAACAAGAATTCCTTACTTTGACATGCATTATTTTTAGTCTAGCACATTTATTGACCAGGTAAAAATGGTGCTTCCATAAAAATGGACTCCACTGAATTAAATAGTTACAATGAAAACGACAGGAGGGAAGTACGATTTAGGATTGAAAAAATACGGCTCGACTCTGCAAAGATCCTGAACAAAAGGTTCCTGAGGCAGCCGATAATCTGAAAATAAACAGTGAATTCATACCGATAACGCAAACAGCAAGATGACAACGGAGAACTCGACGAAAGCAGGCAGGCCTTGTTCAGCTATCTTGAATTTTTTTATAAACCTCAAAAAGCATCATTATAAAACCCGTGCGGTATAGATACCTATCCAGGTGAAGAGAAGACAGACGATGACGCTCATCAGGACATTAGTTGTGACCACCAGAAAGTTGCCTTCTTCGAGAAGCCTGAATGTCTCATAACTGAAACTCGAAAAAGTTGTGAGACCACCAAGAAAACCGATGACAATTCCGGTACGCAAACTTACTGGCAGCAAGGTACTGCGCATACCAAACTCCATGACCAGACCGATCAGAAATGCCCCCAGGATGTTAACAACAAAGGTCCCGTAGGGAAGATCCCTCCCGAACAGGTCATAGACCCAGCCTGAAATGTAATAACGGGCCACACAACCAAGCGCGCCGAATCCTGCTACGAGTAGAACCACCTGCATCGACAACCTCCTTCATGAGCCACTACGACTTTTTCGATAAACATAGACTAAGACGTACGTGCTGTCAAACCCTGCGAAGAACGGATCAGGGCCATCAGCACGACAAAAAGGAGTGCCGATAAGGTCGCGGTTGCCGTGCCGAAATAAAAAGTCGCGGCCGGAGAAACATGCTCCCAAAGCCAGCCGGCGATGAGACTGGCCGGCAGCATGGCAAGACCTACAGCGGCGGCATAGACTCCAAAGGCAGTGGCCTTAAAGTCAGGAGGAATAATGGTTGCCAGAAACGCTTTCTGAATTCCCTCGGTAAGCCCCATAAACAAACCGTACAAACCGAATAAGAGCCAGACAGCAGACACATTTGTGACAACCGCGAAGCCATAATAAAGTCCGGCAAACAAAACGAACCCCAGCAGAATAATCCTCTTCTTACCAAACTTATCCGCCGCCATCCCGGCCGGAATAGCCGACAAGGAGTAAACAAGATTGAAGACCAGATAGACCACCGGAATCGTGAGCGCCGGAATACCAACCTGTTGTGCCCGTAAAATCAGAAAGGCATCACTCGAATTGCCAAGGGCGAACAGGGTCGATATCATTATGAAGAACTTCACCTTCCAGTCAAAATGTTTGAAAGTTAATCTGGGCCGCTCCTTCTGGGGTGTTGGCTGCCTTTTCTTCTCCTCGATGAAGAGGATAATCAAGATGACCGCAATCACCCCCGGCACCATGGAAAGCCAGAAAATCGTCCGATAGTCGTTGTTAAAAATCCCCAGAAAAAAGAAGGCGATAGCAGGGCCGACCACCGCCCCCAGGGTGTCCATGGCCCGGTGAAAGCTGAAGGCGCGGCCAAGGTGGCTTGCCTGGGTAGCTTCGACAATGATTGCGTCTCGTGGGGCAGTGCGGATTCCCTTTCCCAAGCGATCGGTGAAACGCGAAGACAAGACATGTTGCCAGGAACCAGCCAGAGCCATCAGAGGACGGCTCAGGGTAGAAATAGCATACCCGGCAAGCATCAGATTTTTGCGCTGCCGGGTCCAGTCGGAAAACCAGCCGGAAAAAACCTTGAGCAGACTGGCCGTTGACTCAGCAATCCCCTCAACCAGACCGACCATGGACATATTGATTCCCAGCACGCTGGTTAGAAAGAGGGGAACCAACGGGTAGATCATTTCGGAACTCACGTCCATGAAAAAACTGACGAGCCCCGTAAAGAAGACATTCCTGCCGAAGCCGAAAAATTTTTCCCCATTTTTCATCAGCATTTTTCCTTTAAGAAAGGAAGGGCCAAATATACTTCCCTGCCGTGGAGAGCAGGCAGAGCACCAGAATCCACTTGATGAATTTCGCCGGTACAAACTTCTGCAAGCGTGCCCCGCAATACATGCCCGCAAAGCCCCCCGCTCCAAAGAGAACGCCTAAAAGCCAATCCGGAGTAATCACCATCCCGGGGTAATATGGCGCCAGAATCTGGTAAAAGATCACTCCCGCCACCGAGGTAACAAGGGTGCCCATCAGCGTGGCCCCTGCCACAGTATAGATCGGCAGCCCGAAGAAACTAACGAAAAACGGGGCAATAATTGCGCCGCCGCCAATACCATATACCCCGCCCACCATGCCGACAATCAGGCTGAGAACCATGACGCCAATGGCGTTCACAGTAAAGGTCTCCCCGCAGAAATCATAGACAATCCGGCAGCAGGTCCATTGTTGAACCGTTACGCGGGAGAATTGTGCAGGAGGGTGAGGAAGGCTTGATTCTTGGGTCAGGATTTGCCTTTTGAGGTGTTGCTGAAACCGCTCCTCTGTCGAAGGACGGCCGACTTCTTTTTTCTTGAGGAGCAGATCTTTTAATAACTTTCCACCGATATAGAGCAGCACAAAGCCGACGAACAGCTTGAAGTGCTTCGGGTCCGGCAGGTATTTGATGCGGACAATGGCCCCCGCCAGCACTCCCGGCAGGGTGCCGATAATCACAATCCAGGTCAAGGGCCAGACCATTCTGCCTTCCCTGATATAACGGAACACCCCGCTGGGAATAGCCACGATATTGAAGAGCTGATTGGTCGAACTGACTGCCGGGCTGGTGAAGCCCAGCATGCTGACCTGAAAAGGCAGCAACAGAAAGGCGCCGGACACCCCGCCCATGGAAGTGAACAGGGAGATCACAAAGGCGACCAGCGGCGGCACCAGCGGGTTGACCTCAACACCGGCAACGGGGAAGTACATCAGAAGCGCCCCTTTCTAGGCAATGGTTCTTAAAATCGAGTCCACCACCTGGCGGACCTGCTTCAGACATCAGCGGCCGGACGGGTTTGTCTCCGCACAGCGGCAATGACCCTCCTTTTTTTCGGCAAGAATGCGTTCCATGAGCAGCGATCGGCCATGGCGCAGAACATCCTGGCACAGATCCTCCTCAGTGTAACCAAAACAGTAACAGATCAGACGGGACATATACTCCTCCACAAATTTTAGGGGCAACCGCCAAAGACAATGAGCCTTTCAACACATCCATCAAAAAAGGTTCATGCGAAAGCGGATATCCTGATAGCGCAACACCACGCCCTCCCAGAGAATCTTCTCCAGATAGAGTTGATTCTCAACCAGATCACCCTCACGACAAATTCTGTTATTGATAATAATCATCCGCTTGTCCGCCTCTTTTGCATAAACATGGCCGGCAAGTTTCAACTGCGGCAGCATTTTCTGTACACCGGGCGGTAAATCCTGAACAAGCGGTAAGGCTTCTGCCGACTCCGAATCGACCTGCTGCTGGACCTGGGGAGGGAGATCACCAACATTGATCACCGTTTGTCCAGCAATTCCAGGATCTGAAATGTTTTCCGGCACCATCCTTTCACTATCCTCTGTCGCCATCACAAACGGCTTTGTCACGACTTCTTCTTGGGGCGCAGAAGATTGGACAAGCGCAGGAACCTCGTCTTTCTCTATTACCGGTGACGGTTGCGAAACAGCTTCTTCCTTGACCGCAGGCGGCAAGTCAACTGCCGTAACAGGCTGCTCTTTCAATTGCACGACACTTTTTTCCAGGGCGGAAATTTTTTCCTGCAAGGCAACACTACTGCTCTGCATGCGCCAGTAAACCGCCAGGGCCAACAGAACAAAGACCACAGCAAGCAGAATCCATTTTCCCAAAGAGGATCTTTTTTCTCTCTTTCCATGACCGAAGCTCAACGCATGATTGCTTTGCAGGTCCGGGACCTCGCCCTGCTTGCGTTCCCGATCTGATTTCTTGAGTGCTTCCAAGATATAGGACATGATCACACACCCATCGATACAGTTTTATCTTTCTTGATGCAGAACAGCATTCTTGTCGGCAGGAATCTCTTGCAACTCCTGCGTCCCCTGCCCCTGGTTTGTCCGGGCGACAAACTCCCAGTGACCATAATAAAGGGATACGGCCAGAATGGCCAGAATAGCCAGGAGCAGGCCTAAGAGCAAACCGTTAAAAGAAAGCCCTCGCAGCATGGAACGGAGCCCCTTACCCTTTTCCGACTGTCCCATAACTTCACGTGCGGCCTGATTGACAATTCTGACGTCAACCTGTTCTTTTTCCTCCACATAAGCCCCGAGCAAGGCTCGATCGCACAGGACATTGATCAACCGGGGAACCCCCCGACTCAACTCCGCCACCCGCCTCACCGCCGCTTCAGAAAACAACCTTTTCCGCCCGCCTGCAACCGCCAGACGGTGTTCGATATAGGCGGCAACCTCCTGACGGGCAAGAGGCTGCAGGTGATAACGGGAAGTGATTCGCTGATTGATCTGAGACACCTTTTCATGATCAAGAAGCTGCCTCAACTCCGGCTGCCCCAGTAGGATGATTTTCAGTAATTTCTGCCTCGCGGTTTCCAGATTGGTGAGCAGGCGAAGCTGTTCCAGAGTATCCACACTCAAATTCTGGGCCTCATCAATGAGCAAGGCGGTAATTCTTCCCCGGGCATGAGCGGCCAACAGGTAACGGTTCAGGTGATCGACATAGGTCTTGACACTGTTTTTTTTTCCGGTAACGACAATTTCAAGCTCGTCACAGATCGAAGCCAACAGCTCCATAGCATTCAATTTTGGATTGAGGATCAGGGCCAGGTCAGTATTCTCCGGAAGCTGCTCCAGCAGGCATCGGCACACCGTTGTTTTCCCCGCGCCCACATCACCGGTCAGCAGGATAAACCAGCCATCACTGCCAATACCATAGAGCAGATGGGCGAGGGCCTCCTGATGCAACGCACTCATATAGAGATAGCGTGGATCTGGAGCAATGGAGAAAGGTTTCTCTTTAAGTCCGAAATATTGGGTATACATGCATTTCAGGGAACAGACAGTAAAAGACAGGAGTCCATAACAAGGGGCTGGTTGGTATCCATTCAACTAATGTTCTTTCCTCATCCACTATAGGATATATTGGCAACAGTTTCCATTTTTTCTTGTTTCTCGTTGAAATTCTTTAAAATACTGCTACGATACCAGAATCAAGGATCTTCCTTAAGGGCCTCATCAATAATACATTGCTTACTATTGACGAGGCCCTAGAATAACAATCAGCGGTTCCCATATAGTTCACCATGCCAATCTACGAATACAAAGCATTTGACCAGAAAGGTAAGTCTAAAAAAGGTCTCATTGAGGCCGATAACGAGGCAGGTGCCCGCAGTAAACTCCGGGCTGCCGGGAAATATCCCGTGGAGCTCAAAGAGAACCTCTCCCAGACAACCAAGGCCGGGAGGATGTCACTGGGATCTTCCGTGATGTTTGAGCGTGTCAAATCGGTGGAGATACACATCTTTACCCGTCAGCTTGCGACCCTACTCGGCGCAGGCATCCCCCTTGTCAGCGCCCTGAGTTCCCTGCTGGCACAGACAGCGAATCCCGCCCTCAAAAAAGTACTGGCCCAGATCAAGGATGCCGTCAATGAAGGCAACACCCTGACCAACGCCCTTGCCCGACACCCCAAACTCTTTTCCCGGATCTATATCAATATGGTTCGGGCCGGCGAGGCATCCGGCTCGCTGGATATCGTCTTGGAAAAACTGGCAGATTTCGGTGAAAAACAAAGGACCCTGCAAGGCCGCCTGAAGGCCGCACTGGTCTACCCGGTCTTTATGGCGGTCATCGGCAGCGCCATCCTCTTTATTCTCATCACCTATATCGTTCCCAACATCACCAAGGTCTTTGCGGACATGGAACGTACCCTGCCCCTGCCCACCCGGCTTCTCATCAGCTTAAGTAATTTTTTACGGGGTTACTGGTGGCTGCTGCTCATCCTGATGATCGGCGCCGTCTTCTCCCTGCGCTTTTTCATCCAAAGCCCCAGAGGCCGCCAGGTCTGGGATCTGCTCAAGCTGAAAATGCCCATCATCGGTTCGGTCAATCAAAAGATCGTCCTTGCCCGCTTTGGCTCTACCATGGCCAGCCTGCTCGGCAGCAGCGTTCCTCTGGTCACCTCCATGCAGATCGTCCAGTCTATTGTCAACAACTCCCTTATTGCCGAGGTGATTGAAGAGGCCATCGAACAGATCCGTAAAGGCAAAAGCATGGCACATGCCCTTGGCTCGTCTCCCTGGTTTCCGCCCATCTTTGTCCAGATGATCAGTGTCGGCGAACAGAGCGGCAACCTGGAGCCCATGCTGATCAAGATTTCCGATGCCTATGAGCGTGAGGTGGACATGGCGATCATGGCGATGACCTCACTCATTGAACCCATCATGATTGCGGCCATGGGTGCGGCCGTAGGCTTTGTTGTCCTCTCCATCCTGCTCCCCATCTTCGAAATGAACCAAATGGTAGGATAAGACAGCTGCCCTCATTAACAAAAAAGGGCAGACCATTCCCAGGATTTCCCCTTCATTATTTACAACTCTACATCGACAGCTGACACTAGCCCTGCCACAGGGACAGCAAAAAGAGAGAGGATTTGGGATCATTTTTCATTTCCATGATGGCGTGGATTCGGTTATCTTGCCCAGGAAAGAAGATACTGAAGAAGAAGTGGGGCCATGGATTAGCCAGGCTCCCATTTCCTGTCAGCCCGGTAACAGGCCTTTTGAAGACTGAGAACATTAGAGTGTCACGGACCAAAAAAGTGACTGATCAACAAGGAGATCACGCCATGAAAAAGACTTTTTATATCGCTGCAACCTGTTTTGCCCTTTTATCCCCATTGACAGCCTGGGGTGGTTGTGTGGAAGGGGATTGCGTGAATGGCCAGGGCACCTATGCCTGGGATGACGGGACGACCTACACTGGTTCCATCAAAAACAAGGCCCCGGAGGGGAGTGGCAAGATGCTCTATGCCGACGGAGGAGAGTACACGGGTGAAATGAAAAGTGGCGGGCGCCATGGCAAGGGGAAGATGAATTTTGCCGATGGCCGAAAATATGACGGTGAATGGGCCGCTGATCTCATGAACGGTCAAGGAGTAATGACCTGGATGGATGGCCGTAAATATGAGGGACAGTGGCTGGATGGCCTGCAGCACGGCAAAGGGACCCTCACCGCCGCCGACGGAACAAGCAAGAGCGGCAACTGGGAAGATGGCGACTTCATGGAATAACAACGGACAACGGGGAGGAGACGTAAGGATATTCCCGCCCTCCTCCCCTGCAACTATTTCTTTGGAAAAGCTATCCGGCGATTCAAGGCACGTTGTCGAATACAGTCGTTATAAACATCCAGAAAGTTATTATCCCCCTGTTCTCTGAGGGTTGGATACAGGTATGAAGAAAGTATTAGTTCTCTATTATTCGCAAAGCGGACAACTGAAAAGGGTCATGGATAACATCGTCGCACCACTGAAACAGTGCGATGACGTACAGTGTGATTATTGCGAAATCAAACCAGTAATCCCGTATCCGTACCCATGGTCTTTTTATGCTTTTTTCAACGTTTTTCCCGAGGCCGTCTATCTTGACGGCTGTGAGGTAGAACCCCTCGAGACGGCGGATGAATACGACTTGATCGTCTTGGGCTACACCTCCTGGTTTCTTTCACCTTCCATCCCAGTGACCGGATTTTTGCAAAGCGACCAGGCCAAAAAACTCTTCAAGGGCAAGCCGGTGGTAACGGTAATCGCCTGTCGTGATATGTGGTTGATGGCTCAGGAAAAGATGAAAGGACTCCTGACCGATCTTGGGGCCCGCCTGCTGGATAATGTGGCCCTGACCGATCAGGGAAAATCACTCTATACCTTTGTCACCACACCGCGATGGATGCTCACCGGAAAAAAAGATGCCTTCTGGTTCTTTCCAAAAGCCGGTGTGGCTGAGGAAGAAATTGCCGCATCATCCCGTTTTGGTCAACGGTTGTGTTCTGCCTTGCAGAAAGGAGAAGAACAGAATAAGAGTCCCATGCTGCGCAATATGGGCGCCGTAAACGTCAACGGCAAACTGATTGCCACCGAACGGATAGCCCACCGCAGCTTTTTGATCTGGAGCAAGCTGATCAAAAAAGCCGGTGCACCGAATTCACGCGGCCGTAATATAGTCATCACAATCTATGCAATCTTCCTGCTGACATTAGTGCTAACGATTGTCCCATTGAATATTGTGATCCGTAAAGTTTTGTATCCATTTCAAAAAAGAGCAATCGACAAAGCCATTGCCTCTTATGAAGAGCCTTCAGGAAGATAGCAGAGTGACAATGTCTCGCCAGGTTTACATTACGCATATTGCAGCTTTTTTACCCAATGGACCCGTTGGCAACGAAGCCATGGAATCCGTTCTCGGACAGATTGGCGAACGACCATCGCGGGCACGCAAGCTGATTCTGCGCAGCAACCAGATACAATCCAGATACTATGCCATTGACCCGGAAACTGGAAAAACGACCCACAGCAACGCTGAGCTGGCAGCCGAAGCAGTACGTCAACTGGGCAAACAGGGATGTAATATCAAGGGGATAGAGCTGCTGGCTTGCGGGACTACCCTGCCCGACCAGCTGATGCCGAATCATGCCCTGATGGTACACGGCGAGCTGGGCATTCCACCCTGTGAGGCAATTGCCACAGCAGGAATCTGTCTTTCCGGGGTCATGTCCCTGAAATACGGCTATCTCTCAATACTAGCTGGCCAGACCAAAAATTGTGTGGCCACTGGTTCGGAAAATGCTTCTGCAATCATGCGTGGCAGCAATTTTAGCGAAGAGACTCTGTCGCAGGCTGAGCTTCTTGCCAAACCAGCCGAAATCGCCTTTGAGAAAGATTTTCTGCGCTGGATGTTGAGCGACGGAGCAGGCGCAGTATGGCTGAGCGATGCGCCTAATAACAGAGGAAACTCTCTGCGGATCGACTGGATCTTCCAGCGATCCTACGCCGGTGAACTCGAGACCTGCATGTATGCCGGAGCGGAAAAAGATGAGGATGGCTCTTTAAAGGGATGGCGTGAATACCTGCCGCAGGAATGGCTGGAACAGTCCATCTTTGCGATCAAACAGGACGTCAAGCTGCTCAACGACAAGATTATCGAATACACAATAACCAAGCCCCTACAGGAGCTTGTGACGCAGGGAAAGATTGATCCGGAAACGATAGACTGGTACCTGCCCCACTACTCTTCCGGTTTTTTCCGCGACAAGGTCTACCAGGGGATGCAGGTGGCAGGATGCGATATCCCCCAGGAGAAGTGGTTTACCAATCTCAGTTCAAAAGGCAACACCGGTTCGGCCTCGATTTATATCATCCTGGAAGAACTTTTCAACTCCGGTCGTCTGAAAAAAGGAGAGACGGTCCTCTGTTACATTCCCGAGAGCGGACGTTTCTCCACCGCCTTTATGCATCTGACGGTGGTATAAATGGATAACAGCAAGGTACCTCAACACAATATATCCACCTACGCCAACAACAAGAAGGCAATCTATGCCACCGATGAAAACGGCAAGTATGGCATTATAGCCTCATCGGGCTGGGACGTCGAAGAAGCAGCCACAAAGCAGGCGCTGCAAGAACTCGAACGTCTCTCAAGCCAAGCCTACGCCCAGGCGCTCTCAGGCCAGGCCTCACCCTTATATTTTCATATGTACGACCGCCGGATGGACCTGCAGACCCTGGCCCAGGCAACGGGTATGTTTCAATGGCGCATCAAACGCCATTTCAGGCCCACGGCCTTTGACAAACTTTCCGCCAAGATGTTGGCCCGCTACGCGGAAACCCTGGGCATAAGTGTAGAGGAGCTGCGCGAGCTGCCAAAAAGAAGAGCAAATGGTGCCTGAGCAAAGTTTCCAACACGCCCACTCTGCCCATTGTGAAAGCGGGGTTATGTCGCTGATGATGCACCATTATGGCCTGCCGCTCTCGGAAGCGATGGTCTTCGGCCTGTCGGGCGCCCTGATGTTTGCCTATCTTCCCTTTGTCAAGCTTGGCGGTATGCCGCTGATTGCCTATCGCAGCAGACCGAGAGCTATCATCAAGGGCCTGCAGAAAAATCTTGGCATCAAGATGAAGATGCAGACCTTTGCTCAACCCGAACAGGGTACCAAAGCCCTTGATTCCCTGCTGGCACAGGGCAAGATCGTCGGTGCACAGACTTCCGTCTTCTGGCTGCCCTACTTTCCCGAAGAGATGCGCTTCCATTTTAATGCCCACAACCTGATCATCTACAATAAAGAGGGTGACGAATATCTCATCAGCGACCCGGTCTTTGAAACGCCGGTACGCTGTGGGACACAAGCCCTGCAAAAGGCACGTTTCGTCAAGGGAGTGATGGCGCCCAAGGGCTTACTTTACTATCCTGTTCATGTTCCTGAGACGATTAATTATGCTGTCGTACTTCCCAAAGCGATCAGGAAGAATGCCAAGGTAATGCTGAAGACCCCGGTGCCGATCGCCGGTATCCGTGGTATCAGATATTTAGCAAAAGCCATCGGCAAACTGGAGCAGAAGGACCGCCGCTATGCGAAACTCTTTTTAGGGCACATTGTCCGCATGCAGGAAGAGATTGGAACCGGGGGAGCGGGCTTTCGTTTTATCTACGCGTCGTTCCTGCAGGAGGCCGGCAAACTGCTTGACAATCCTCTCCTGGTTGAGAGCTCAAAGATGATGACCCTTGTCGGAGATCAATGGCGCGAATTCGCCCTAATGCTGGCCAAGGCGATTCGCAGCAAAAAAAGCCAGACCATTGATTTTTGGGCCCTGAAAACAAAACTCGAAAGCGTCGCCGATGCCGAAGCCGCCGTCTACAGGAAGCTGTTGGAAGGCAATCTGGTCTAAAAAATGATCTCCATCAAAAACCTCGTCAAGCATTACAATAATCATATTGCCCTTGATCACATCAATCTGAACGTCGGGAAAGGCGTTATCTTGGGCCTGCTTGGACCCAACGGCGCTGGCAAGACAACACTGGTGTCAATTCTCAACGGCTTGATTGATTTTCAAGAGGGTGCGATCGAAATTTTCGGGTTGCCGCTCTCCCAAGAGCTGAAAGCCATCCGCAAGCGTAGCTCTTTTATCCCCCAGTCTCTGGCCCTCTACGATAACCTTACCGTTCTTGAAAATTTACGATTTTTTGCAGGGATTCAAAAGATCCGCGGCAAAGCGTTGCGCCACAATGTCGATTATGCGGTTTCCGTAGGTCAGCTTCAGCCGCTGCTTGATCACAAGGCCGGCATTCTTTCCGGGGGCCAGAAACGTCGATTAAATATTGCCATAGGGCTTCTCAACAACCCCGAACTCCTCTATTTTGACGAACCGACGGCAGGGATCGACCCCGAATCACGTACGAGTATCCTGGAAACTATTCGTTCCTTCAAAAACGATGGCAAGACCGTTATTTATACCTCGCACTATATGCCGGAAATCGAAAAGATCTGTGACCAGGTGGCCATCCTCGACCGGGGCCGTATCATTCGTCATGGTCTGCTTGAGGCGATGCTGCATGAAGAGAAGACCGACTCTGTGATCATCGAATTACGCCACTCGCACGAAGCACAACTGCAGACACTTGCCCGGGAATATACAATGGTGAAGGTGATCGATGCGGCAACAGTAATGATGGACGGGCCGGATGCCACACAACTAGGAGCGATCCTTGCTGCTCTGGAAGCAGAACAAATAGACATAAAGCAGATCCGCTATGGAACCACGAATCTCGAGGCCCTCTTTATCCAGTTGACCACACAAGGAAACTGTGATGTTTAAAGCGATGCTGCTCAAAGAGTTTATTCTTCTCTTGCGTGATAAGTACGCGCTTGCCGCACTTTTCATTATGCCTTCCATTTTTATTCTGATCATGTCGATAGCCCTCAAAGATACCTTTGGCAGTGACCGTGCACTGTTAAGCTATGCCGTTATCGATCAGGACAACACCGCTGAAAGTGCTAAGCTGCGAACCTTTTTACTTTCAAACGGCAGACTGAAAGAACATAAGGCGCCCATCACCAATGCAGCCCAGCGACAAGAGGTCCTGAACGGGACACTGCATTTCATCGTCTCCATTCCGCCAGGATTTGCCCAAGATCTTGTCACAGAGCACTCTGCTGCACTGCTGCAACTCGATGTTGCTTCCGACGTAAAACAGGAGATGCTGACACTGGTGCAGGCGGAGCTGTCAATGGATATTATCCGACTGCGTATGGAAAAGATCCAAAAGGAGCTCGCGCCTTTTTTGCCGGAGGTGGCACAAAAGCTCGAGGCAATGACGAGCAAGAGGGACAACCTGATACAGGTACGCTTCAATGCCATGGGCATAAATAAAAAGCCGACCTCCACCCAGCAAAGCGTACCGTCGTGGATTGTTTTCGGGATGTTCTTCGTCATCATTCCGATGTCGACGGTCTTTATCAGTGAGCGCAAGCAGAACACTTTGATGCGCATGAGTGCGATGAATATATCTGTTCCCGTCCTCTTTGCGGGTAAACTGGCACCCTATATCATTATTAACCAGATCCAGGTCTGGCTGATGATCGGCGTCGGAATCTTCCTGGTACCGCTGTTCGGCGGGGATGCTTTAACCCTTGGCGATTCGATCAGTGGCCTGTTTATGGTTTCCCTCGGGTTGAGTCTGGCGGCCATAGGAACTTCAATCCTGATCGCGGTAACAGCAGACACGGTGGAGCAGGCGACAACAATCGGCGGGATCATCAATATTTTGATGGGAGCGATTGGCGGTGTTATGGTGCCAAAATTTTATATGTCTCAGTCCATGCAGCAACTGACCAACATCTCTCCGATGTCCTGGGGGCTTGAAGGCTTCCTTGATATCTTTCTGCGCGGCCAGGGAGCTGGAGCGGTTATTACAGAATCTCTAACATTGGCAGGATTCGGTGCGGGGTTACTTCTTGCTGCCGGAATGATACTCAATGCAAAAATGAAAAGGGGAATATGAAGGGTTCTTTAGACCAGGCGTTGAAACAACGACTGAAAGCAATGATCATCGAAGAATGTGATATTACAGACATCACCCCGGAAGAGGTGGATGACGACATTATAATTTTCTCCGATGCAAGCGGACTTGGACTTGATTCACTGGATGCACTGCAGATCTCCGTGGGCCTGCAAAGCCAGTTCGGCATACACCTGCCCGACAGCAAGGCCTTCCGCCGGCATCTGAAAAGCATTAACGCCCTGGCAGACTTTATCCAACCAGAGTAGACGGGAAAAAACCGCGGATTACAGCACCCACGGAATAAACATCCTTGTCCGTTGCTTGTAATCCACATATGCTGCCCCAAAGAACCGGACATTCTCGCCTTCCTCGACCTTGGCCACAACGATAAGAAAAACACTCACCACCGTAATCAGTCCAATATTTACCGGCGTAACATGTTTCAGGAACGCCCCCCATCCCAGAAAGAGCAACGAACTGTACATCGGGTGCCGAATATAGCGATACAAGCCTTCTTCCACCACATGGACGGTATTTTCAAAAGAGAAATTTGCCGGCATTTCAGTGCGTTGGGCATGACCGCCCCGCTGTTTCAGCATCAGGAGCGACTGGATCACAAAGAAAATCGAGACGAGCAAAAGAAACCAGCTGAAAAGATGCAACGGTGAAAACGGGTCCCTGAACCAGTAGGGGTGGTTCAGTAAAATCAAGGACAAGAGCCCTTCAAAAACAAAGAATCTATAAAAACCGTGTGTCCCTGGATTGGCCAACGCCCGCCAGGAGATCCGCACAAAAAAAACGGTACCGAGGATAAAGAGGATCATCCGTATCACAGCCGACTCCTCATAAACGGACCAGCTTGCCAAACTCATCTGCCCCCAGGATCAATTTTACGGTACTGAAAGAGCCCATAATGCTACCGATAACTCCTGGGGCCATGACGTTCTGGCCGGCAAGATACAAGCCTTTCACCGACGTTCTGTTCAGCAGAGCCGTGGACAGCGTCTGGCTGGAAGAACGCAGCACTCCGTAGGCACTGCCGCCCGGGCTATTGACCCAGTCACGCACGGTCAGGGGAGTATAGGCATCAAGAACCTTCAGACCCTGAAAGGAGCCGAACAGCTCTTCCGCCTCTCGGATCAACTGCGAGGCATGCTGCTCTTTTGCTTCGAGATAGTCATTACCCCGGCGACCGCTTTTGGTATTCTCAGCGGACGCCCACAACTCATCCTTGCCCGATGTGAGGATTGACAGGAGGCTGACTCCTTCCCTTTCACTTTTCCGGATCTGATAATACTTGAGATCCCGGACAGTTCCATCATGATCCCTGTCTATCTTAAAGATATTGTAAGGAATTTCAGGATGGCTGGCACCATCGAGGCTGGCATGAACTGAGAAGATACCGTGAGTATCTTCCAGTCCGCTGATCCGTTGCCGATAGGACGGTTTCACGGCTCCTTCCGGAAGCATCTGTAAAACAACTTTCGGATGCACAGCTCCGATAACTGTGGAGGCGGTCAAGCTCTCTCCGGATTTGAGTTGCAGTCCGGTCACCACCCGCGAACTGACATTAATTTTACTGATCTCGGCCCCGGTCACAATTCTGCCCCCCAATTCCTGCAGACGGTCAACCAAAGCATCCGCCATCTCCGCCCCACTCCCCTGCAAACGATAGGAAGAAGAGACATAGGAGGCCAGGGCCATATTGTGATAATAGGCCGGGCAGTCATTCAAGGGCACGCCGATCCAGCAAGCGGGAATGGCCAGGACACTTCGCAGGCCAGGCGAACAGTGCAGATCGTCTAAAATTTCCCCCAGGGGCTGGGACTGATCAAGAAGGGAGAAATCGTTTGCCGTGGCATATAATAAATCGAGGGCATGCAGCTGGTCTGCTGCTTTACGGATCGGAGCTACTATTTTGCTGATCTTATCTCGTTCATCGGGAAAAGTCTGTTTGAGCCTTTCTGCAAAGGCGTCCATGCCCGGCGGCAGGTCAAAACTGGCCGGATGCGAATGGTCGCCGGCACCATCGAAAAGATAGCGGTCGATTATGCCGTTTTCACCCATGCGCGCTACTGGAATCGTGGCGCTAACCCCTAAATAATCAAAAAATTTACGCAGGATCTGCCCCTGATCAAGGGAGCCAAGATAATGGACCCCAACGGGACACTCGATCCCGTCTCGAGTGTAGCTGCGCAGCACGCCACCCGCTTGACCATTCTTTTCCAGGACGGTCACCTCAAAGCCCAGTTTAGCCAGAATAATTGCGGTGCTGAGGCCGCCGACACCGGAGCCTATTATCAGGACCTGTCTGGGAAAAGAAGAGAGAGAGGCCATAAATTATTTACACCCGGCTTTCTTTACTGTCGCATTTCGCCAGCAGGTGGGATCTGATGCCAAGTAATCACCGGTGAGCTGGTATGCGGCACCGCGACAGCCATAACATTCATCCGCCTTATCGCAGTCACGGCATTCTCCCTTGATCATCTCCCGGTAATTTTTCAGGTTATTGACCACCTCACTGTTTTTCAGGATATGGGCCAGTTTGTTCCTGCGTACATTATCCAGCGGGATGGTGACACCGACACAAGGCATGACATCTCCGTTCGCTGTCACCAGGCAGGAGACCTGATGGCGCATGCACTTATTGCCCACCAGCGGCGGCTGCGGCTCCCAATGACGTCCATATTTCTGCTGATCAATTTCCGAGAGCTGGGTAAATAATGTCTTCAACTGTCCTGCCTCAACTGACAGCCAGCTGTTTTCCAAGGCATTTTCCTGGGGAGTAATCACCTCAAAATAGGGTTCAATCCCTTCATCACGCAGCCACGTCCACATATCCGGCAGCTCATTGATATTCTGCTGACAGATAATGGTGCTGAGGGCAAGAAAGAGATCCTGCGACGGATAGCCCGCCTCTTTGAGATTGGCAAATGCCGTCTGGATGATGTCGAAAGCACCCGTCCGCCCGGCTAATTGATCCTGAACAGCCCTGTCTCTCGAGTTCAGTTTCAAGACCACCCGCACCTGAGCCTCTGCCAGAATGGCGGCGAGTTCCGCATCCACCCCGGTCCCATTGGTGAACATTTCAATTTCCAGGTTGTGCTCTTTCAGGAATCGTATCATTTCAACAAGGTGCGGATAAATACTTGGCTCCCCCCCTAAAATAATAATTTTCCGCGCCCCCAGTTCCTTGGCCTGGAGAAGGACATCCTTGATCTCGTCCCGTGAGAATTCGCCGGACAGCTCACGTTTCTCAGGGACATAACAGTAGGAGCAACGGAAATTACAGACACGACTGAATTCGATTTCCATGGACAGCAACCTGCCTGCGGCCACCGCCTCTTTTATTTCCTGCTCAGTAAATTCAAGATTATAGAGCTGCATAACTCTTTACCACCATCATTTTCAAATTAAGATTAATACTCTCACAAAAAGTCATTAAGGGGATGGCTAAGCAAAAATCGTCAAATGCAAGGCGCGCACATTTCGAGGAATGAGGCGTACTTGAGTACGCCGCAGTGACAAGACAAGGTGCAGCAACGCAGCAGTTGGCGACTTTTTGCGACGCCATCAATATTCTTCAAGGTCATTAAAGGTATTCATCCGCTCCCAGTGTTGAATCTCTTGCTGATAGCGGCCCTCCCATCCATACTTCTTCATCACTCGCCGATAATGCAGTTTCAGAAATGGTTTCAAGACAAAACGCCAGATTCCGGTCCACAGCTTTCCCTGCTCTCGGGCCGACGCGGGCGGATCCCACCAACTGAGCACCACCTGGCGCTGATACCAGTACTGATAATGCAGTTCTGCAGAATCAAGATATCTGGTGCGCACATTGGCCCACAGTCCATTATATTTTTTATAATCAGTCTTATTGGTGATCAGGTCTTCCGAGAGCAGATGCTCACGCATACCGGTTTTCGGATAAGGAGTGATGATCTGGCAATAGGCGGCATCCGCTCCAATATCTTTAAAAAATTCATAATTTTCCTTGATGGACTGGACATCATCATCCGGAAAACCGAAAATAAGGCCGCCGATGACCATCATGCCGTATTTATGACAATTTTCAACGGCAATTTTCGAGGCCGCCACAATATCTCCCTTGCCGGCCTCCTCCAGATTCTTTTTCGAACCATTTTCGATACCAAGGAAGACAGAACAGAAACCGGCCGCGGCCATCTTTGCCACCATATCTTCACGCCTGGCTATGGTAATACAATCCGCCTGCACAATCAGCTTCAGATTTTTATATTTCCTGGCAATAATGGCATCACAGAGTTCCATCACCCGGGAAGGGTTCAACACCATGTTGTCATCAGTAATAAAAATCGACCTGACGTTTCGTTTATAGTAGATATCGTCAATATCTTCCAGCACCCGACTGATGGGATAGGTACGGAACGTTCGACCGTACATATGCTTCATGCTGCAGAAATTGCATGAACGGGTACAGCCGCGGGAGGTCTCCAGCATCTCCACATTGGCGTTCATCACATGATAGCCCCAGGTCAACCTGCGTTTGTCGCGAATGGGCAGTTTCAATGTTGCCAGATCAAGATTTTCTGCCCGGGGATTATGAATAAAGGCATCGTCTTTCTTGTAGGAAAGTGAAGGTATGTCGGCAAGGCTATCTCGACCATCCAGAGCATTAACCAGTCGGCGACAGACCTCCTCGCCTTCCCCCCTGACCATAAAATCAATCCATTTTGATTCCGGAGAGGCAGCGATCTCCTCAGCCATCAAGGTTGCGTGGTAGCCGCCAATGACAAGCTTCACCTCAGGCTGCAGCTCTTTAATCAAGTGCGCTATCTTGATGCAGGTATCATATTGCCAGGCCATGGCTGAGAGTCCCACCAGATCCGGCTTGATTTTTTTGATGACCTTGGTCAGATACTTTTTCACCGAGCGACGCTTGCGGACCAGATCGACAAGATAGACCTCATGATCCTTGTCGATATTCCCGCCGACACAGGCAATACCATGATTGGGCATATGGATTGCCGATTCATGGATAATCACCGGAACCACATCCGGCATGGAGATCAGCAGAACCTTCATGGCAAGCTCTCGCTTTGTTTGCTGCCCCTGCCTTCCTGGTCACAGGACTTCATCCGGAGCCGAAAACTTTCCCTCACTTTTTTTTCCAGGTCAACAACCGATACCGGGCAATGTTCTGCCTCAGGTTCAATACAATCAAGGATCGTCATACTGATACTCTTTCTCTGCCTGGTGTTAAAGAGAAACTTCCCCGGTGTAAACAAGCTGTCCGTGTTACAGAGGCTCAACACATAGATGGGACACCTCTGCATACGGGCTATCTTGAAAACCCCTTTATATAAGGGGCCGATCTTCCCGTCACGATTTCTGGTTCCTTCCGGAAAGACAAAGAGATTGCCGCCGCTGCTCAAAAACGCTCCCATTTTCTCCACCTCTTCAATCATTCTCAGCCCGTGTTTTCCTTCGGTGGTAGCAGGCAGATAGCCCGAAGTCTTTATCAACCAGCCAAAGACAGGGGCATGAAAAAACCTTGTCTTCACAATGGTTTTCTGGCGTCTGAACAGAGAGATGAGAATAAGCGGATCCAGATAGGAGAGGTGGTTACAGACGACAATTGATGATTCGATTTTCCCTATATTCTGATCAATGCTCCACTCCTGGCAGGGAGAAAGAATACGGAGCAGACCCAAAAAACCCTTAAAAAAAAGATGATTGAGGTGCTGAAAGGCATGTTCCCGCTGCGAAGAGAAGAGATACGCCGCCCCATAAAAAAATGAAAAGAAAAACAGAAATCCCAGAATAAAATAGGACCAGCAGGCCATGGTCACAACAAAATCGACAACTCGGCCCCCCCAACAACTCTGCGAAGGACTATGCACCTGCATTAGTGCCATTGGCAATGAGCAGACAGGTATTCACTCCCCCAAAGGCAAAATTCTGGATAGCAGCTATGCGGGTCTCTGCCCTGGTGATCTTCCGCACATGATTGAGCATACGGCAGCGCTCGTCAACGGTCTCCAGATTCAAGGTCGGGGCAATAAAACCCTGCTCCATCATGTACAGGGTCAGGATCATCTCAATAGCCCCGCAAGCCCCCATGGTATGGCCCATATAACTCTTGAGTCCGGTCACCAGCGGTTTGTCTCCATAGACTGCATCAATGGCCTGAGCCTCAATAACATCCCCCATCTTCGTGGCCGTGGCATGGGCACTGACAAAATCCACATCCTCCGGTCCAATGTCGGCATCCTTCAGGGCCAGCCGCAGGGTTGTCGTTATCCCGTCAAGATTGGGCAGGATCAGATCACCGCCATTATTATTGCAGCCAAATCCGATCACCTCACCCAGGATAGTGGCACCACGCCGCTTTGCCGATTCATACTCCTCGAGCAGCACGGCACCGGCACCCTCACCCACCACCAGACCGTCACGCTTGATATCAAAAGGGCGCGGCGTGCATTCGGGTCTGTCATTATACGCCACTGAACAGGCCAGCAGGTTGTCAAAGACAGCAACCGTTGTGGTATCATACTCATCAGCCCCGCCACAGATCATGGCATCCTGCATCCCGTACTTGACCATCTCGTAGCCAAAACCGATGGACTGACTCGAGGTCGTACATGCCGTGGACGAAGCAATGACCCGGCCGGTGATCCCGAACATGCGGGTAATATTCACCGCCGTCGTATGGACCATGGATTTAAGATAATCGACCGCCCCGATGGAGGAAAACTCAGAGGGCAGCTTGCTGAAAAAGGTCTTGTAGATATTACGCTGCACGGTGGGGCTGCCATGGGTGGAGCTGAAGGAGACACCCAGGCGTCCGGAGGTGATAAACTCCTGCTCCAGCCCGGAGGAGGCAAGCACATCCTTTGCCACCTGACAGGCATAAAAGGCCACGGGTCCCATGGTCTTGGTATCTTTACGCGTAAAACCGTAGTCAATGGGATAATCGACCGTGCCAAAGACCCGGGAATGAATATGCTGGGTGAGCAGGCCGTCGTCGCGCAGGGGTTTGACGCCGGATCTGCCCTGAAGCAGACTGTCTATAATGTCGCTGGGTTTATAACCGATGGGGGTAATGGCGGAACATGCAGTAATGACGACTCGTCTTTTCATGGCGGCCTGAAGATCAGCTGGGATGAGCGGCTTGTATGGCTTCAATATAATCGAGAATATCGTTGATAGTCCTGATGGACATGGCCTTTTCTTTTTCTGCCCTGGCCAACTGAAAACCGAGCATTGTTTCTATTTTTGCCAGTAACTCTATGGCGTCAATGCTGTCAAAACCGTGATCATCGCGGAGATTATCCGTGAGTCCCGGATTTGCAAACTCAAAATCATCTTCCAGGATTGTTATAATTTTTTCTTGCAGTTCATCTCTGTTCATAGTGCCAGACCGGGGGAAAAAGATTCAGACAATGTGATGCTCGCCATTATTGCGTAATGACAGTACACAGTTTCTGCTCAAAATGAAAATGAATTATTGCCGAAAGCAGCCTGACCGTAACCATATACGCTGCTGAAATGCTACTGGACAAAGCGATCAAAATGATACCATTCAAAGGGATGTGCACGGAGTTTCTCTTCCAGAAGATCTGCATATTGCTGGGCAGCTGCCTGAATGACCGCATCTCTCTCGCTTTTATCGCCGCGCTTGATATAGATAGGATCGGAGAGGATAAATTCGTAACTGTTTTCCCCGGTCCGAAAGGGGAAAAAAACAAATATCGGCGCCCCCGAAACCAGGGCAAAAATATAAGGTGCCTCAGGGACAAAGGCTTTGCCGCCTAAGAAATTAACCTTTCTCTTGCGTTGGTCAGAACGCCAGACGATATCACCCGTCATGGAGACAAGCCCCCCCTCCTGCAGAAAACGGATGCCCTCAAGCGCATCAAAGGGCGAGCCCCCATCTTTTTCAACGCCGATGATCGTTACCCCGGATTGGTGCAGGTGTTCTTTCTGCAAACGCTCAAGATCTTCTTTATCTTTTACACCCATATAGAGGAGGAGCTTCAGGCGACTCTCCTGTTTTTTGAGCAGATGGGCGGCCATCTCCCAGTTTCCCAGGTGAGACATGAGCAGAATCGCCCCCTTCAGGTTTACAACCGATTCCAGCTTCTGCCAGTCGTGCGAGGTAAACCTTGTTTCCCGCTGATGACTGGAGAGAAAACGGTCAAGATGAATAGTGGTAAAGCTCTGGTACTGGCGGAAGGTACACCAGAGGTGATACAAGGCTCCTTTTTGGGGATAGAGCAAGGCGTAAAAGCGACGGCTTTCCGGGACATTTTTTGAAAAAACAAAAAAACCGGAGGCAATGATTCGTGAGACAACAACAAAAAACCAGGAACCGCATATTTTGGTTACCGTCTCCAGGGCCTGATACCAGCCGCCCTTCACTGTCTGCCCCTTAAGAAAATGCGGTTCCATATCAGTCTGCTGAACGTGGCGGAATTCCTGAAAAAATCTTTCCAGGGATGGAAATGGGATATACGTTCAGCGCCCTTCTGATAGACCACCTGCACCGGTGCCTCAAGGACAGGAATTCCCCGCCCGCGGGCCTTGACCAGAATTTCCACCTCAAACTGGAAACGTCTGGACTGCACATCAAGGTCAAGGGCCTCGGGCAGAGGATAAAGCCGGAAGCCCGATTGGGAGTCATGCACCAGCGGCCCACCCGACGCCCAGACCCAGAAGTTGGAAAATTTCCGCCCGAACCTGCTGGTCCAGGGCACGTGCTCCCCGCTCATCCCCTGGCGGTTACCGATAATAATCGGTCGCTGTCCATCCGGAACAGCACGAAGGAGATTTTCCGCATCCTCTGGCTTGTGCTGACCATCGGCATCCAAGGTGATGGCCAGGTCGCAGCCCAGTTTCACGGCAGCGGCGAATCCGGTGAGCAGGGCCGCTCCCTTGCCCATGTTCTCCGGATGGCGGAGCACGGTGATATCGGGGATGCGGTTGAGGATGTCGGGGGTGCTATCAGTTGAGCCGTCATCAACGACGATGACGGGCAGCCCCAGTTTCAGAACTTCCCGGATCACCTCACCAATCCGTTGCTCGTGATTATATACCGGGATGACACAGGCCACTTTCATCTTGTCTGCCCTCCCGCCCAGGCCATGGCCCAGGTTCCCGGCCCCATATGCACACCGGAGGTCAGGGAGAGGGGCACCAGCAGGATCTCGGCCCTCGGCGCTACCTGCCGCACTTCCGGCTGCACTGTTTCCGTTACCCATTTTTCATTGTCGGAATACTGGAGCATGATCACCGGGGCCACGCCGGGCGCCCCTTGCCGCAGCTTTTCCAAAGCAAGCGCGAGCTGGCCCTTGCGGCTGGACACGACACCTACCTTGCGGACCTCGTTACCCACCGGACTGATCACCGGTTTCATGTGCAGCAGGTCAGCAAAAAATCCCTTTGCCCAGGTAACCCTGCCGCCAGCCACCAGGTATCGCAGCTGGTCGATGAAGACATATTCCTCGCAGTCGGTCATTGTTTTATAGACAAAGGCGAGGACATCTTCAGCGCAGGTGGCATGTTCGGCGTAGCGGGCAGCAAGCAGGGCAATGAGTCCCAGACGCCCCGAGGCGGAGCCGGTATCAACGATTTCCAGCAGGTTGGCCGGATCGTTGCCTTCTTTCCAGCGCCTGGCGATGTCAACATTGCCGGTGAAGGCCGAGCCGACGCAGAGGTAGAGGGTCTGGCCGAATTGCTGGCACACGCTCTGATAGTGCTGATGGCGCTCGAAAGTAGAGGCCTGGGCGGTGGTGACCTTTACCCCTTTTCGCATCAGGGCGTAGATCTCCGCCGGATCGTGCAGGCTTTCCGGCCTGCTCTGCTCCTGGGCGAGGATATAGCTGTCCAGCATGGTGATGCCATGGCGTCGCGCCATCTCCCGGCTCAGGGAGCCTGCGCCATCGGTCATGATGTGGACAATCTGCCTCTCTTCCGGGCCGGTAAAGCGGCTGGGATCGTTTTGATCCATGGCCTCATCGGACCAGTCGACGATCTCGCCCAGCGAAGAAAGCCGGCTGCGCAGCTGCTGGCGGTCGCTGGTATGGATATGGACCTTGATCCCGGATTCCGCGGGCAGCACGACCACACTGTCCCCCCATTCCGTCGGGATCTTATCGGCTCCGGTCTGCTTGTCCCCGGTCTGGATGAGGGCACTGACACAAAAACTGGCGTTGGGGCTGGCCTGGAAATCGGCACTGATAACCAGCTTGCCGGCAAAGAGCTTGGGGATTGAGGGAAGAGCGGCGGGCTGCCCGGCAAGCTGGCGGAAAAAGCCTTCAAAGAAGATATACATAGCCAGGGCCCCGGCATCGACGACGCCTGCCTGCCGGAGATCGGGCAGCATCTGGGTGGTGGCCAGAACCGCCTCCTGCAACTCGCTGCAGAGTAATGGATAGACGCCGGCCATGGATGGCCCAGTGTCGCTCGCTCCAGGGATGGATAAAGAGCGACGCAGGATTGGATCAGTTCGGTTTGCGAGGCTGGCGGCTAAAACATCAAAGACATTGAGCATGGTGCCGTTCTTAGGGCGGGCCAGGGCAGCCCAGGCCTTGTCACGGCCCCGTTGTGCATTACCGGCC